>NZ_JBIAXP010000003.1:30211-417651 GCF_042896795.1 Kitasatospora sp. NPDC001261 | reverse complement strand
GTCGGTCGCCAATGCTCCGCAGTGGCTCCCTCCTCCGCCTTGCGATGCACGCACCCCAACGCCGCCCCGCCCGCCCTCCGGGCGGACGACGGGAGTTCGAAGACAGGCCCTGGCGACGCGTACCAGGCACGACCGAAGTGCCCCCAGGGGGACGTACGCGTCACCGGCTTGGATCGACCGACGGGCGGGCGGATGAGCCCCGGCCCGCACGCCGGTCGGGTCCGGCCTCCTGGCGGCGCGGGCACGACCGGATAGGTACACGCCACCAGGAGGAGTTCGGGGCCGGGGGCTCCGCGCGGGAGCCCCCGGCGGTTACGCGACCTCGCGCCCGGAGAGCCGCTCGACGCCGCGCAGCAGCGCCGAGTGGTCGAGCGAGCCGTCGCCGTTGGCCCGGGCGGAGGCGACCAGCTGGGCCACCACGGCGCCGACCGGCAGCGCGGCGCCCACGGCGCGGGCGGCGTCGGTGACGATGCCCATGTCCTTGTGGTGCAGGTCGATCCGGAAGCCGGGGGCGAACTCGCGGTTCAGCATGTTCGCCCGCTTGCGGTTGAGCACGGTGGAGCCGGCCAGGCCGCCGCCGAGCACGTCCAGCGCGGCCGCGAGGTCGACGCCGGCATTCTCCAGGAACACCACGGCCTCGGCGAGCACCTGGATGTTGACCGCGACGATCAGCTGATTGGCGGCCTTGACGGTCTGGCCGGCGCCGGCCGGGCCGACGTGGACGACCGTGGTGCCCAGCGCGTCGAACAGCGGCCTGGCCTCGGCGAAGTCCTCGGCCGCACCGCCGACCATGATCGACAGGACGGCCTCGACGGCGCCGGCCTCGCCGCCGGAGACCGGGGCGTCCAGGGTGCGGACGCCCTTCTCCCTGGCGGCGGCCTCGACCCTGATCGAGGTCTGCGGGGTGATCGAGGACATGTCGATCACCAGGGTGCCGGGCCTGGCGTTCTCCAGCACGCCGCCCTCCCCCAGGACGACCTGCTCGACCTGCGGGTCGGCCGGGACCATGGTGATGACCACCTCGGCGTCCCCGACCGCCTCCGCGATGCTGCCGGCGCCGTGGCCGCCGACCGCGACCAGGGCGTCGATCGGCGGCCGGGTGAGGTTGAAGCCGGTGACGTGGTGGCCGGCCTTGACCAGGTTGGCGGCCATCGGGCTGCCCATGATGCCGAGGCCGATGAAGGCGATCTTGCGGCTCATCGCGTCGAGTTCCTTACGTGTGCGGGTGGGAGGTCGGGTGGGTCGGCGGTGCGCTGCCCGCCGCTCGAACCGGGCACTGCTCGGCGGCGCGCCGCCGGGCGGCTCCGCTACTGGGCGGCGCGCAGCTCGCGCGGCAGCCACCCGAAGCTGTCGGCGCTGACGCCGCCGGAGGGGCGGTACTCCAGACCGATGGAGCCCGCGTAGCCCGCGGCCGTGAGCCGGGCGAACAGGTCCTCGAAGTCCAGCTCGCCGGTGCCGGGCTCGTTGCGGCCCGGGGTGTCGGCGATCTGCACGTGGCCGATGCGGTCGGCGTGGGTGTCGATGACCGCCGCCAGGTCCTCGCCGTTCCTGGCCAGGTGGTACAGGTCGCAGAGGAACCTGGCGTTCCCCAGGCCGGTGGCGGCGTTGACCCGGTCGACCACCTCGACCGCGGCGGCGGCCGAGACCAGCGGGTAGTCCGGCGACTCGGCCCTGTTCAGGGCCTCGATCAGCAGGACGGCGCCGATCCCGTGCGCGGCCCGCGCGGCGAGCACCAGGTTCTCCAGCGCGAGCGCGTCCTGCTCGGCCGGGTCGACGCCCTCGACCCGGTTGCCGTACAGCGCGTTGAGCGCGGTGGCGCCGAGCGAGGCGGCGAGTTCGGCGGCGACCGGGAGGTTGGCGCGGAAGCGGTCCCGCTCGGCGGGCACCGAGACGGTTCCGCGGGCGCCCTTGCCCAGGTCGTCCAGGAGGTTGAGTCCGGTGAGCCGCACGCCGGCGTCGGTGAACGCCTTGCGCAGCGCGTCCAGTTCGGCCTGCGAGGGGTCGTGCTCCGCACCGAAGGGCCACCACAGTTCGGCGGCGGTGAAGCCGGCCGCGGCGGCCGCGGCGGGGCGCTCCAGGAGCGGCAGTTCGCCGAACAGGATCGACAGGTTGACCGTGAAGCCGTGCTTGGCAGCCGCCGTCACGTCACTCACCTCTCATCTCTCTTCCTTCATCCGCAACTTCCACGATCCGGAAGAGGGATTCTGTGTGGTGGAAGCATCTCCGGCCCGCCGAGCGAGTGTCAAGGGAGTCGCAACATTTTGTTGAAGCAGTCCCGAGGGGCCCTGCCGGGTGCCCCGAGGGCACACCGGGGCAGCCCCGAGGGCACCCCGAGGCCACACCGGCGGCGCGCCGTCCGCGGGGGCCGGACCGTTCGATCCCCCGACCCCTGCCCGCCCGCACCCCCGCTCGCTACAGTGACCCCGTGCGATTGATGGTGGAGTTCACGACAGAACCGTTCGAACTGGACACGTTCCCGGAGCACGCCGCGGCGGCTCGCCGGGTGGTCGACGACGCCGGCCTGGACGTCTCGGTCGGCCCCTTCGGCACCGGTGCCGAGGGCGGGGCCGAGCAGGTCCTCGCCGCGGTGACCAAGCTGCTCAAGGAGACCCTGGACGCCGGGGCGACCCGGATCTCGGTCCAGGTCAGCGTGCTGGGCGAGGAGGACGGTACGCCGTGACCGAGAACGTGGAACACCCGCTCGCCGCGGCGGTGAAGCCGCTGCTGGCCGCGGTCGGCGCGACGCACGTCCCGCTGGACGAGGCGAAGCCCGACGACGTGGTCCTGGAGTGGGAGGGCACCCCGGCCCTGGCCGTCCGACTGCCGCACCTGAGCAGCGCGTTGGACCGGCTGCTCGCCGAGATGACCCGGCAGTTCGACGGCCGCCCGCTGGCCGAGCTCGACCGCCTGGAGAAGCAGCGGGTCGTCGCCCTGCTGGAGGAGCGCGGCGCCTTCACCGTCCGCCACGGCGTGGAGACCGTCGCCTCCGCCCTGGGCGTCAGCCGCTTCACCGTGTACAACTACCTGAACCGCCAGGACGGCGCGAAGTCGTCCTGACACTCCGGCTCGACGCCCTCCGGGGCGTGTGCGCGCCCCCGCCCAGGGGGCCTCCGAACGGGTGACCCCGCCGACACGACAGGACCGGATCGGCCTGCGGCGGGGCACACTTGGCGAATCGCACACGAAAGGGCCCGACATCGGGGCCCGGTTCAAAACGTAACCACCAACCGTTCAACAAAGTGTTGACGGCCGGGTGGGGCCGATCTAGCTTTTCCGGGTGGCACCACTCTTCAGGAGGTCCACCCGTGACCAACCACCCCCACACCCTTGACGTCCTGGCCGCGACCGATGCCGCGGCACTGGAAGGGATCCTGCTGGAGGTCTGCTCCAGCCCCCGCTGGGCCGCCGCGGTCGCCGCGGCCCGGCCCTGGTCCGACCGCGACACCCTGCTCGCCGCCAACGCGGCGGCCATGGCGTCACTGACGACCGAGGACCTGCGCGACGCGATGGCCGGCCACGCCCGGATCGGCAGGCCGACGGCCGGCGACGCCGTCTCCGAGCGCGAACAGGCCGGCATCCAGGGCGTGGACCAGGCGGTCCTCGACGCGCTGCACGAGGCCAACGCCGCCTACGAGGCCAAGTTCGGCCACGTGTTCCTGATCTGCGCGACCGGCCGCACCGCGGTCGGCATGCTCGCCGCCCTGCGCGAACGCCACCCCAACGACGCCGCCACCGAGGCGGAGATCGTCCGCGGGGAGCTGCGCAAGATCAACGACATCCGGCTCGACCGCCTGCTCGACGCTCCCTGACGCTCAGTCATATCGCGCTTTCTCTCATCCTCCTTGCCAGACACTTCCGGCATCCACTGATGCTGACGCACCATCACTTCTGCCATCAGTAAGGTCACTTCACCCATGACTGGCATCTCCACCCACGTGCTCGACACCAGCCTCGGCCGACCGGCCGAGGGCGTCCCGGTCGAGCTCGCACTGCACACCGAGGGTGGCTGGCAGGTGCTCGGCACCTCCGCCACGGACTCCGACGGCCGGGTCAAGGACCTGCCGGCCGTGGAGGCGGGCTCGGTCGTCCGGCTGCTCTTCGACACCGGCGCGTACTCCGCGTCCACGTCCGCCGAGCCGCCGTTCTTCCCCGAGGTCTCGATCGTCTTCACGGTCGCGCCCGAACAGCACCACTACCACGTGCCGTTGCTGCTCAACCCGTTCGGATACTCGGTCTACCGCGGAAGCTAGTGGACCGACCTGGAAAGCTTAGGAGCCACGTCATGGCCCACGTGCTCGGTCAGAACCAGTACGGCAAGGCGGAGAACCGCATCGTCCGGATCCACCGCGACTCCACCCGGCACGAGATCAAGGACCTGAACGTCTCGGTCTCGCTCCGCGGCGAGTTCGAGGACGTCCACCTCACCGGGTCCAACGCCAACTGCCTTCCCACCGACACCACCAAGAACACCGTCTACGCCTTCGCCAAGGAGCACGGCATCGAGTCGGCCGAGGCGTTCGGCATCCTCCTGGCCCGCCACTTCGTCGACGACACCGAGCGCGGCGTCGTGCACAGCGCCCGGATCCGGATCGAGGAGTACTCCTGGGACCGGATCCGGACGCCGGACAGCTCGGCCCGCTTCATCGGCTCGGAGGAGGTCGGCCACTCCTTCGTCCGCAACGGCCAGGAGGTCCGCACCAGCGAGATCGTCTACGACGGGGAGTCCGTCCAGGTCATATCCGGCCTGAAGGACCTGGTCGTCATGAACTCCACCAACTCGGAGTTCTGGGGCTACATCAAGGACGGCTACACCACCCTCCAGGAAGCGTACGACCGCATCCTCGCCACCCAGGTCACCGCCCGCTGGAAGTTCGGCTACAGCGGCCGGGACGGCGAGGCCCAGCCCAACTGGAACCGCTCCTACACCCACGTGAAGCGGCACCTGCTGGAGGCGTTCGCCGAGACCTACTCCTACTCGCTGCAGCAGACCCTGCACGCGATGGGCACCCGGGTCCTCAACAACCGCGCCGAGGTGGACGAGGTCCGCCTCGAACTGCCGAACAAGCACCACTTCCTGGTCGACCTGGAGCCGTTCGGCCTCAAGAACGAGAACGAGGTCTACTTCGCCGCGGACCGCATGTACGGCCTGATCGAGGGCACCGTGCACCGCGAGGGCGTCGTCCCGGTCATCCCGGTCGCCTGACCTCCCCCACCCTCACCACCCTCAGGTGGACGCCGCCCGGAATCGCCGCATCCCCCGGTCCCCACGGGCCGGACGTCCGGGCGGGCCGCCCCACCGGCCCCATCACCAGGCACCACCCGCACCAGTTAGTTCTTCTCCACCTCCACCCCCACCCACCGGAGTTCGTGTCTGCCTCGCGGCGGCCGGCCCGGGGCACTGGAGAGCCCGGCCGAGGGATCCTTGCACCGCCGTCCCGCCCCCGGTCGTACCAGCACCAGCACCAGCCGCACTCCAGCGCCACGGGCGCGCCGGGAGCCACGGGCACAAGAGGGGCTCGACATGGCACCCAGCAACACCACCAGTACAGACGGCGGTTCCACCCCGGAGAGAACGCAGGACCCGGACGGCACGGACGGCACGCCGGCGCACCGCACCGGCAAGCCGCCCCGGCCCGGAACCCATCCCGTGGACGAGTTGCTGCCCCCGGTGAAGCTGTTCTCCACCGGACTCCAGCACGTCGCCGCGATGTACGCGGGGGTCGTCGCACCCCCGCTCATCGTCGGCGCCGGCGTCGGGCTCTCCCCCGCCGAACTCGCCCTGCTCATCTCGGCCAGCCTGTTCACCGCCGGACTGGCCACCCTCCTCCAGACCCTCGGCATCTGGAAGATCGGCGCGCGGCTGCCGTTCGTGAACGGCGTCTCCTTCGCGGGGGTCGCGCCCATGATCGCCATCGCCAAGGGCTCCATCGAGAAGACGGGAGGACCGAAGGAGGCCCTCCCGGTGATCTTCGGAGCGGTGATCGTCGCGGGGCTCCTGTGCTTCCTCGCGGCACCGTACTTCTGCAAGCTCATCCGGTTCTTCCCCCCGGTCGTCCAGGGCACCGTGATCACCCTCATCGGGGTGTCCCTGCTCCCGGTGGCGGTCAACTGGGCGCGCGGCGGTTCGCCGGGCGCCCCCGGGTACGGCTCCATGCGGGCCGTCGGCCTCGCCGCGATCACCCTCGTCGCGGTGGTGCTCTGCAACCGGCTGCTGCGCGGGTTCTGGCAGCAGCTGTCCCTGCTCATCGGCCTGGCGTTCGGCACCCTGATCGCCTTCCCGCTGGGGCTCGCCGACTTCGGCGCGGTCAAGGACGCGAAGGTCTTCTCGCTCCCCTCCCCGTTCCACTTCGGCGCGCCCGTGTTCGACGCCGCCGCGATCGTCTCGATGTGCATCGTCATGGTGGTCGCGATGACCGAGTCCACCGCCGACATGCTCGCCCTCGGCAGGATCGTCGACCGCGAGGCGGACGAACCCACCCTCGCCGCCGGCCTGCGGGCCGACGGCCTGGCCACCGCGCTCAGCCCCGTCTTCAACGGCTTCGCCGCCAGCGCCTTCGCCCAGAACATCGGGCTGGTGGCGCTGACGAAGATCCGCAGCCGCTTCGTGGTCGCGGCCGGCGGAGGCATCCTGGTCCTGCTGGGGCTGTTCCCCGTGCTGGGCTCGGTCGTCTCCCTGGTGCCGCAGCCCGTCCTCGGCGGCGCCGGGATCGTGCTCTTCGGCACGGTCGCGGCCAGCGGCATCCGCACCCTCGCGGAGGCCGGCATGGAGTCCGGGTCGAACACCATCCTGGTGTCCGTCTCGCTCGGGGTCGGCATCGTCCCGATCGCCGCGCCGACGTTCTACGACTCCTTCCCGGAGGCCGCCCGGACCCTGCTGCACTCGGGGATATCGGCCGGCTGCGTGGTGGCCGTCCTGCTCAACCTGCTCTTCCACCACGTCGGGGCCGCCCGTCGCTCCAGGCCCGGCCAGGGCTCCGACGCGACGGTACCGGCGGCTCCGACGGCTCCCGCGGTGCCGTCGGTGCCGTCGATGCCGACAGGTCCCACGGTTCCGACGGCGACGCCGTCCTGACCGGCCCCGGGAGGGGCGCGCACCACGGTGCGCACCCCTCCCGGCCCTCCCCCCTAGGAGTCACGCCATGGCAGTCCAGCCCCCGCCCACCGACCAGCGGACCGTGATCGAGAACGTCGCGATCGCCACCGTGGACGCGAACGACACCGAGTACGCCCGCGGCCACGTGGTCCTCCTCGGCAACACCATCGAGGCGGTGGGCGACGGCCCCGCCCCCGCGTGGCTGGACAACGTGGTGCGCCGGATCAACGGCGAGGGCCACCTGGCCACCCCCGGCCTGGTCAACACCCACCACCACTTCTACCAGTGGATCACCCGCGGCCTGGCCCAGGACGACATCCTGTTCGACTGGCTGGTCGCCCTCTACCCGACCTGGGCGCGGATCGACGAGCGGCTCGTGCACGCCGCGAGCCAGGGCTCCGCCGCCGCGCTGCTCAAGTCCGGCTGCACCACCGCCTCGGACCACCACTACGTCTTCCCGAAGGACGGCGGCGACATCCTCGGCGCCTCCATCGAGGCCGTCCAGGAGCTCGGCCTGCGCTTCACCGCGCTGCGCGGCTCGATGGACCGCTCGAAGAAGGACGGCGGGCTGCCGCCGGACCACGCGGTCGAGGAGCTGGACGACATCCTGGCCGCCTCCGAGACCGCCGTGGACCGCTACCACGACTCCTCCTTCGGCTCGATGCTGCACATCGCCCTCGCGCCCTGTTCCCCCTTCTCCGTCTCCACCGACCTGCTCCGGCAGTCCGCCGAACTCGCCCGCCGCAAGGGCGTCCGGCTGCACACCCACGGCTCGGAGACGGCCGAGGAGGAGGCGTTCTGCAAGGAGCTGTTCGGCATGGGGCCGACCGACTACTTCGAGTCGGTGGGCTGGCTCGGCGAGGACGTCTGGATGGCGCACTGCGTGCACATGAACGACTCCGACATCGCCAAGTTCGCCGAGACCGGCACCGGCGTCGCCCACTGCCCGTCCTCCAACGCCCGCCTGGCGGCCGGGATCGCGCGGGTGCCCGACATGCTCCGGGCCGGCGTCCCGGTCGGGCTCGGGGTGGACGGCACCGCCTCCAACGAGTCCGGCGAGCTCGGTACGGAGTTGCGCAACGCCCTGCTGATCAACCGGCTGCACGGCTCCCCCGCCGCGCTGACCGGGCGGCAGGCGCTGCGCCTGGGCACCATGGGCGGCGCCCGGGTGCTCGGCCGGCAGGACGAGATCGGCTCGATCGAGGTCGGCAAGCTCGCCGACCTGGCGCTGTGGAAGATCGACGGGGTCATGCACTCGTCCATCGCCGACCCGGTCGCCGCGCTCACCTTCGGCGCGCTGCCGCCGCTGTCGGTGCTGTTCGTCAACGGCAACGCGGTGGTCGAGAAGGGGCAGCTGACCACCGTCAACGAGGACCGGATCGCACGCGACTGCGCCCGCGCCGCCCGCGAGCTGGCGGCGCGTCCGGTCTAGGGCCTGTCCGGTCTGGGCCGGTTCGGCCTGGGGCCGGTCCGACGCCCACCCCGTACTCCGGGGGCGCCCAGGGACGGTGCGCCCCCGGGCTCCGCGCACCTCGGGGCGACGGACGGACGACAGCGGCGGACAGATGACAGCTGACAACTTTCGTCATCTGTTATCTGTTATCTGTCGCCTGTTATCTGTCGCCTGTTCGCCGTCACCGGTGCGCGGACCGCAGCCCCGGACCCACGGCGAGGGTCCGGGGCTGCCGGCGCACCCGGCGGCAGCCGTCAGGCCGTGCGCCCGATCGAGGCCAGGTAGCCGCGCCAGCCGCCGTGGTGGGTGATCTCCCGGTGGACGCCGCGCTCCAGCTCGCCCCGGGAGAGCAGCATGGACAGGCACGCGGAGCCGTCCTCCAGCTCGATGACGCCCAGTTCCAGCTCCCGCGGCTCCCCCGGCAGGATGACGTCCCGCAGCCGCTCCAGGGGGATGTCGTACAGCTCGCCCTCGATGGCGGTGTCCGCCTCCGGGTCGGCCAGCAGTCCCGGGCAGACGTCCGTACCGCCGCTGTGGTCGATGGAGAAGAAGCGGTAGCCGGGGGCGGTCCTGGCCGGCCCGATCAGCGAGTCGGCGACCTTCGCGTGGAAGGGACCACCGACCATTGCCTGGCCGTTGAAGAACATGCGCGCCATGGGTGAACTCCTTACGTGGACAAGACCGTTCCGTACGGCGACGAGAGGACAGGTGGGATTCGTCGCCGTACGGAACGGAGTGGTGGACCGCCGGCGCACCGCAGCCGGGCGGGCTCCGGCGGGCAGGTCGGGATCAGCCCAGCAGCGGGAGCGCGGGGAGGGTCAGGAAGTCCACGAACTCCTCGGCCAGGGCGACCTGTTCGAAGAGCCGGGCGGCCTCCGGCCAGCGGCCGGCGCCGTAGGCCTCCTCGCCCAGCTCGGCGAGGAGTTCGGCCAGCTCCGCGGCGACCAGGGAACGGACCAGGTCGGCGGTGGCCTTCTCGCCGGTGTCGGAGAGCACGACCCCGTTGTGGATCCACTGCCAGATCTGCGAGCGGGAGATCTCGGCGGTGGCGGCGTCCTCCATCATGTTGAAGATGCCGACAGCCCCGAGCCCGCGCAGCCAGGCCTCGATGTAGCGGATGCCGACCTGGACGGCGTTGTGCAGCCCCGCGCGGGTGCAGGTGCCGCCGGCTCCGGCGATGTCGAGGAGCTGGGCGGCGGTCACCGGCTCGGCCGGGCCGGGGTTGTCCTTCTGGTGGGGCCGCTCGCCGAGCACCGCGTCGAAGGAGGCCCGGGCGACCGGCACCAGGTCGGGGTGGGCGACCCAGGAGCCGTCGAAGCCGTTCCCGGCCTCGCGGTCCTTGTCCGCCTTGACCTTCTCCAGCGCGGCCGCGTTGACCTCCGGGTCGCGGCGGCTCGGGATGAACGCGGCCATGCCGCCGATCGCGTGGGCGCCGCGCCGGTGGCAGGTCCGCACCAGCAGCCGGGTGTAGGCGGCCATGAACGGCGAGGCCATGGTGACGGTGTTGCGGTCCGGCAGGATGTAGTGCTCGCCGGCGTCGCGGAAGTTCTTGACGATCGAGAACAGGTAGTCCCAGCGCCCGGCGTTGAGGCCGGCCGCGTGGTCGCGCAGCTCGTAGAGGATCTCGTCCATCTCGAACGCGGCGGTGATGGTCTCGATCAGCACGGTCGCCCGGATCGTGCCGTGCGGGATGCCGAGTTCGGCCTGGGCGTGGGTGAACACGTCGTTCCACAGCCGGGCCTCGAGGTGGCTCTCGGTCTTCGGCAGGTAGAAGTACGGGCCGGAGTTGGGGTCCTCGGCACCCTTGGCCAGCAGCCGGGCGGCGTTGTGGAAGAAGTAGAGGCCGAAGTCGACGAACGCGCCGGCCACCGGGGTGCCGTCGACCAGCAGGTGGTTCTCGTCCAGGTGCCAGCCGCGGGGGCGGACCACGACGGTGGCGAGTTCGGCGGCGGGCTTGAGGGTGTACGCCTTGCCGGCCGCGCCGGTGAAGTCGATCCGGCCCTCGAAGGCGTCGGTCAGGTTGACCTGGCCGACGACCACGTTCTCCCAGGTCGGGGCGGAGGCGTCCTCGAAGTCCGCGAGCCAGATCCGCGCTCCGGAGTTGAGCGCGTTGACGACCATCTTGCGGTCGGTCGGCCCGGTGATCTCGACCCGGCGGTCCCGGAGGGCGCGGGGCGCCTCGGCGACCTTCCAGTCCCCGGCCCGGATGTCGGCGGTGTCGGGGCGGAAGTCCAGCGTGCCAGTGGCGGCGATCTCGGCGCGGCGGGCCTTCCGCCCGGCCAGCAGCTCCTGTCGGCGCCCTTCGAAGGCCCGATGGAGCCCGGCGACGAAGGCAAGCGCCTCCGGAGTGAGCACCTCCTCCGCCCGGGGGACGCGAGGACCGGCGACAGTGACGACCGGAGCGGCGGGCGAGGCGCCGACGGGCCCCTGATCTGCAGCCATGAGCAGGACACTCCTAAGACGGTTGAGCCTGGCGGAGGGAGCTCCGGTGGGAACTTCCTCAGGGAACTTCCTCGATCGGTACCCGCCTGCCGGCGAGTTCGATTCTGTAAGGTGGAGACTAGTTTCCGCGATACAGAATTTCAACGGTTTGTTGAAGAGATCGCCGGGACTCTACTCCTCCCCGACAGTGAAGGAAACGCCGGTGGTTGCGACCCCCGACCCAGCATCGACGACAGGCGCCGACCGCGCGGGCGGCGGCGTGCAGTCCGTCGAACGCGCCTTCCAACTCCTGGAGGCGCTGGCCGACTCCGGCGGCGTGGCCACCCTCAGCGAGCTCTCCACCACGTCCGGCCTCCCGATGCCGACCATCCACCGGTTGGTTCGTACCCTCGTGCAGCAGGGCTATGTCCGCCAGGACACCGCGCGCCGCTACACCCTCGGCCCCCGGCTGATCCGGCTCGGCGAGACGGCCGGCCGGCTGCTCGGCAGCTGGGCCCGCCCGTACCTGGCCGAGCTCATGGAGGCCACCGGCGAGACCGCCAACCTGGCGGTGCTGGAGGGCGGCGAGGTGGTGTACGTCGGCCAGGTGCAGTCGCGCCGCTCGATGCGGATGTTCACCGAGGTCGGCCGACGGGTGCAGCCGCACTGCACCGGCGTCGGCAAGGCGCTGCTCGCCCAGCTGCCCGAGGACGAGGCCCGCGCCGTGCTCGGCCCCAACCCGCTGCCAGCGCACACCGAGTACACGGTCACCGACCCGCAGGAGCTGATGCGCCAGCTCGCCGAGGCGCGCGAGCGCGGCTACGTGGTCGACGACCAGGAGCAGGAGATCGGCGTCCGCTGCATCGCGCTCGCCGTCCCGGGCGCGCCGACGCCCACCGCGCTCTCGGTCTCCGGCCCGGAGGCCCGCATCCGGGCGCTGGAGGAGCAGGCCGGAGCCGCCTCGCTGGTACCGGTGATGCACCAGATCGCGACCCGGCTGGGCCAGGTCCTCGCTCCCTGACGGAACGTCAACCTCCCTTGCCCGCCGACCCGGTTGGCACGGCGTGCCGCGTCATCCGTTCGGGCGGACGACGGGCGGGTTGCCGCCCAGCTGCGGCAGTGGCTCCGCCACCCTGGTGCCGACGCGGCCCGCAACGGCGCGGGCGGCCGGGACGCGAGGGCAGGGTGAGCGGGGATGGAGCAGCAGTACCGGGACGCATGGGAGGGCGCGCGGGGCGGTGGGGTCCGGGGAGGTGAGGTCCGGACCGATGGCGTACGGGCCGGTGGCGTACGGCGCGCCGCGAGGGGCCGGGGGTTCGGCGGGGCCGGGCTGGTCGCGGCCGTGGCGGCGGGGTGCGCGGTGACGGTACTGGCCACCGACCCGGTCTGGGCGCTGCGGCGGCCCGAGCCCCGGCCCGCCGTGGAGGTCGTCGCGGCCGGTGCGCCCTCGCCGTCCACCCTGCCCGCACCGGCGACGCCCACCGCCTCGACCCTGCCGGCCCCGGCCAAGCCCGGAGCCGGGTCCGGGGCCGGGTCCACCGCCGGGCCTGGGACGGCCGAGGCCGCCGCGCGACCGTCCGACTCCGACCTGGAGGTGGTCCGGATCGACCCGGACGCGGCCGCGCCCGGCGGCACCACCACCATCCACGCCTTCGTCGGCAACGGCGGCCCGGAGACCACCGCCTCCCCGTTCACGGTCGCGATCACCCTGCCGGAGGGCGTCAGCCCGGAGGGCCCGTTCTTCCCGTCCACCTGCCAGGTGGTGAGCCGCGGCCGCGTCGTGCGGTGCGTGTTCGCGCCCGGACTGCGGGAGGGGCGCAGCGCGACCGCCCTCATCCCGGTCCGGCTCGCCCCGGACCTGCCGGAGGGCAGGCTGAGCGGCGGCTCGGTCGCGGTGCGCAGCGCGGACGACCGGTACGAGGGCAACAACCGGCAGCCGTTCGACATCACGGTGGCCGGGACGGCCGCCGGTTCCTGAGCCGTGTGGGCCGCGCGGTCCCGTCGGCGGGGTCGGCCCTGCCGACGGGACCGTCCTGCCGGCGGCGGGCGGGGCGCCATCCCCGCCGAGATGCCGACCAACAGCCCCGTGCGGCAGCCGAGTTGACCGGCTTGAGGCTCAGCCCAGCCAGGTGTTGACCTGGCTCGCCGCGTCCGGCGCCCAGGCGAGCTCCAGGTGGTTCAGGCCGCCGAGCAGCCGGGTGCCGCCGACCGTCGCGATGCCGGTGGTGTCCAGCGCGCTCGCGGTGAAGACCAGGCCGTCGCTCGGCCCGCGGCCCTCGTTGAGCACGCCCGGGATGTCGGCGGACCCGCCCGCCAACAGGTAGGTGCGCACCGCGGCCGGGATGCCGGCCTGCCGGAGCGGGGCGATCAGCGAGCCCGCGTCGATCGCCGCCTGGATGCCCTGGCCGGAGGTGTAGAAGCCCTGGCCGCCGTAGTAGGTGGTCCACCAGTCCTGCGCACTGCTGTCCACCCCGTAGGTGCCGTCCCAGCGGGCGAGCAGCTGGCGCTGGCCCGGGTAGCAGTCGTAGCCGCCGCTCGGCAGCACCCCGAGGCAGGGCTGCGCGGTGTACGTGCCGTAGCAGGTCATGGAGAGGTGAGGGGACGGTGCGTTGGCGGTGCCGCCGCAGGCGGGCCAGGTCACCAGGTCGAAGTCCCAGCCGTGCGCGTACACGTAGTCGAGCCCGCCGTGCGGCCCGCCCAGCGTGACCAGCCGGCGCACGTCGCCCGCGTACGCCCTCCCCCAGGAGGGCTTCACCGAGGACACGTACGCCCGGGCGGCGACCTCGCCCTTGCTCCAGGCCACCACGTCGACCTGGGGGACCCCGAGCCGGGCCCGGATCAGCGCGACCGCGTCGCCGACCGCCTGCGCCTGGAGCAGGTTGTCGCCGTGCTTGTGGGCGAAGCCGATCGCGAAGACCCGGTGGCCGGTGCCGGCCAGGTACTGGGCGAGCCCGGTGGACGGGCAGTTCACGGCACCGCAGGCGCCGCTCTCCCCCGGGTTCGCCCAGGCCCGGTCGGCGTTGTCGTTGGCGCCGTGGACCAGCAGGACGGGGGTGGCCTGGGCGCCGGTGTCCCAGCCCGCGGCGGAGTAGAGCAGGAACCGGGCGGAGGAGGGCCGACCGGTGCCGAAGTACGTCCGGCGGGCGCCGTCCTGGTCGCCGCGGCCATCGGCGGGGAACTGCTCGGCGCCGAAGCCGGGGGTGGTGTCGAGGTAGCGCTCGACCTTGGCCCAGCCGTTGCCGGGGGCGGGGAAGGTCGCTTCCAGGGTGAGGGGGGCGGCGGCCGCGGCCCGGGCCGTGCCCGCCTGCGCGGCGGTGGGGGTGCCGAGCAGGGCGGCGGCGAGGGTCAGGAGCACGGCGGCGAGGGCGGTGGGGACGCGTCTCGCGGGGCCGGGGCGTGTGGGGGTACGTCTCATGGCCGGACGCTAGGGCCGGCGCGCGGCCCTGCCCATGTGCCGGTCGCACACCCGGGCCGCCGCGTGGTGGCGGACCGTACCGTGGCCTTTGCCTGACCGAGTGCGCCCGGTCGGATAAATTGGAAGCCTGACATCATCCGCCGTGCACAAGAGCGGCGAGCCCGACCGGGTGCTCGCCACGACCTGACAGAGACGAGGACCCGCCCCACCATGACCGCGCCCCTGCCCGCCTTCGCCGGCCGCACCTACCTCTTCCGGGTCGACAACGGCGCGGCCTTCCGCAACACCTACTCGGCCGACGGTACGCGGCTGCGCTGGGAGGGCCTCGGCGAGTCGGCGGGCCAGTGGGAGGACGTGCGCCTGCACGTCGCCGAGGTCGCGCCCTCGATCTACTTCGTCAGCTGGACCGAGCAGAGCGGGATCACCGTCAGCCACGTGATGGACCTCGGCAGGCTGACCGTGCGGGCCTTCTGGACCTTCGAGGGCGAGGGCGGCCGGGTCGGCCAGCTGCACACCGGGACGCTGGAGCGGGTGGCCTGAGCGGCGGGACCGCCGTACGGCTCCTGAATGACCGAACCCCCGGTGCCATGGCTCCGGGGGTTCGGTCGTTCAGGCTCGGTCGTTCAGGATCGGTCGTTCAGGATCGGTCATTCAGGCTCATGCGGACTGGTTCGGCACCTTGAGGTGCTGGGACAGCCACTCCAGCGAGGAGGGCAGCAGGGCGCTCCAGGTCTCGAAGTTGTGGCCGCCGTTCTCCAGCATGCTGTACGAGACCTTCATCGGGCTCTGCACCCCGTCGACGAAGGCCTCGGTCTGCTGCCGGTAGTCGCCGTCGCCCTTCTTGGTGCCGGCCAGCAGCACGGACACCTTCGGCTGCGGCAGGTTCTTCAGCCGCCACAGCAGGTTGGCCTCGTCGCGGCGCTGCTTGCTGCCGCCGAAGAGGTCGCCCGTGGTCGGGTCGTCGGCGGCGTCGTAGTAGGCGGAGAGGGCGACGGCGGTCGGGAAGACGTCCGGGTGGCGCATGGCCAGCTTGAGCGCGCAGTAGCCGCCGGTCGAGTTGCCCATGAAGGCCCAGGCCTGCGGGTCGGTGGAGACCCGGTAGCTGGCCTGGATCGCCGAGGGCACGTCCTTGGTGAAGTAGGTGTCGGACTGCGGGCCGTTCGGGACGTCCTCGCACTCGGTGTCCTGGGGCAGCGCGGGCGAGGGGCGCACCAGGACCATGACGGTCGGCTGCATCCGCCCCTCCTGCAGCAGCTTGAGCGCGGCGCCCGGGTAGTTGAAGCGGGTGATCAGGTTCTCGGCGATTCCTGGGAATCCGGTGCTGACGATCACGGCCGGGAACTGCTTCTGGGCGTACTCCGGCTGGAAGTACTGCGGGGGCAGGTAGACGTAGCCCTCGGTGGACAGCCGGCTGGCCGCGCCGTCTATCCGGACCTTGCGGATCTCACCGGACTGGGCGGGCTCGCGGCCCATCGCGCCGCCGCCCTTGACCGCGGCCTGGCCCATCGTCTCCACCATCAGCCGGCCGGAGGCGTCCGCCTTGTTGTGGATGACCACCGGGCCGGTGTCGCCGGTGCCCAGCAGGTCGTCCCAACTGCTGTAGAAGGCGAAGTAGTTGTTCGCGACCAGGCCGAGCGCGGCGAGCACCGCGAGCTGGGTGGCGAGCAGTGCGCCGATCCGGCCGAGCACCGACTGCCAGGTCTTCTTCGCGAGTCTGGGCCACAGCCAGACCGTGGCGACCATCATCACGACCGCGATCAGTGCGGTCAGCGCCAGCACCTTGTGGCTCGTCAGACCCATGTCCCGCTTGCTCCCACGCCTCGAACTCCAGTCCCCTCCGCTGGGGACATCCGAGGAGGTCACCCCGGTTCCCCCGCCGGGGCGCGAGGACCAACCCTAACGCCAGCTGGGAGGAAGCTGACCGCGGCTGGGAGGTGACGGGGAGCCGGGCTGACAGATGACAACGTTCAGATAACAGATTTCGAAAGTTGTCATCTGACATCTGTCAGCGGTCGGCTGTCCTCCGTCAGCCGGAGCGGGCGAGGTGGGCTGCGCCCGGGCTCAGCCCACCCGCCCCCAGAGCCGCAGCCCCGCCGTGAGCTCGCGCATGCAGCGCGCGCCGAGGTCCTGCGGGGAGCCCGGACCGGCGAGGGGCGCCTCGGAGGAGGCCCACTGCTCCAGGGCCACCCGGATCGCCGCGGTCGCGGCGGCGGCGGCCAGCCGGATCTCCAGCGGATCGGTGCCGTCCGGGCAGCGCCCGGTGAGGGCGACCCGCAGCCGCGCCTCCGAGTCGGCGTGGACCCGCTGCCAGGTGGCGTTCAGCTTCGGGTCGCGCAGCAGGCCGCGGGCCCACCGCATCATCTCCGCCCGCGCCTCGTCGGCCGGGGTCAGCGACGCGACCGCCGCACGCTCCAGCGCCTCGCGCAGCGGCAGGTCGGCCGGGCTCGCCGCGAACAGCTCCACCCACTCCTGCCCGCCCGACGCGAGCAGCGGGGCGACGGCGTCCTCCTTGACGGAGAAGTACCGGTAGAAGGTGCGCAGCGAGATGCCCGCGGCGAGGGCGATCTCCTCGGCGGTGACCGCCTCGGCTCCCCGCTCGGCGAAGAGCGCGGCGGCGGTACGGGCGATCTCCAGTCGGGTGGCCTCACGGCGGCGCTGGGTCAGGGTCGGGCGTCCGGTCACAGGGCCAGCCTACGCGGACGCATGCCAAGGTGGCACGTCACGACGATCTGGCACATCAAGCCTTTTTGGCACAACGTGCCACTCAGGCGTACCGTGGTCCCCGAGGTCGAGAGACCACGAACGAACGGAGTACCACCATGGAGCGCTTCAGCGGACGGAACGTCCTGATCACCGGCGGCGGCTCGGGCATCGGCCAGGCCACCGTGCACCGGATCCTCGCCGAGGGCGGGAAGGTCGTCGCCGTCGACGTCAACGAGGACGGCCTGAAGAAGACCCTGGACCGCGCCACCGCCGAGGGCACCGCGGACCGCCTGAGCATTCAGGTTCTGGACATCTCGGACGAGGCGGCCGTCGTCGCGGGCGTCGCCGAGGCGACCACCGGCCTGGGCGGCCTGGACGTGCTGGTCAACGCGGCCGGCATCCTCCGCTCCTCGCACACCCACGAGACCAGCCTGGAGTTCTGGAACAAGCTCCTCGCAGTGAACCTGACCGGCACCTTCCTGATGACCCGCGAGGCGCTCCCCGCGCTGCTCGCGGGCGGCCGGGGCGTGGTGGTCAACTTCAGCTCCACCTCCGCGAGCTTCGCCCACCCGTACATGGCCGCGTACGCCGCGACCAAGGGCGGCATCCAGTCCTTCACCCACGCCATCGCCTCGGAGTACTCGAAGCAGGGCCTGCGCGCGGTCTGCGTCGCGCCGGGCAGCATCGACAGCGGCATGACCCACAACCCGGGCCTGCCCGCCGACGCCGACTTCAGCCTGCTGGCCAAGCTCTCCCCCGCCCTCGGCCAGGGCTTCGCCGGCCCGGAGACGGTGGCCGGCGTGATCGCCATGCTCGCCTCCGACGACGGCGCCTTCGTCACCGGTACCGAGCTGCGCATCGACGGCGGCACCCACATGTGACCGGCTGATCGCCCCCGCGATCCGGTCGAAGGCGGGGCCTGTGCCGTCCCCCGTACGGCGCAGGCCCCGCCTTCGCGTCGCTGTCGCTGTCGCTGCCGGAGCCGGAGCCGGGTGCGGCGGCGGTCGGTCAGGTCACCGCAGGGGCTTCCCGAGCAGGAGTTCCCGGGTGACCCCGTCGGCGAGCAGGTCGCCCGGCTCCGCGAGCGGGGCGAAGCCGTGGCGGCGGTAGAGGGCGAGCGCCGCTTCGTTGCCGGGGAGCACGGCGAGGCGCAGCGTGGTCCCGCCGGTGGCGCGGGCCCAGCGCTCGACCTCCTCGACGAGCCGGTCGGCGACGCCCCGGCCGCGCGCCCGCGGGGCGACCCAGAGCGAGCGCAACTCCCGTACCCCGTCCGGCGATCCGGGCAGGCCGCCGACGAGCCCGACCGGGTCCTCGTCCAGCAGGGCCGCGACGTGGTGGGCGCCCGGGATGCCGAGCCGGTCGCGCCAGCGCTCCTCGCCGCCCCGGTGCCAGTCGGCGAGGCCGGCCTTGAAGGCCTCCGGTGCGTCGGTCAGGGCGGCGAGGCGGAGGTCCCGCCAGAGCTGCCAGTCGGCGGTCGCGAGGGTTCGGAGTGTCAGCGTCACCATGTCCGGCACCGTAGAGGGCCCGACCGGCGGCCGTCAGTCCGTTTCCCGTACCTGCGGGCCCGCGCGCCACCGGCCCCGGCGGTTCGGCGGGGTTCGACGGCCCGGCGGGCGCCCTACGGCGGGTGCCCTACGGCGTGCGCCAGTCGGCGGCGAAGGCGGCGGCCGGGTTGGCGGTGAGGAGCAGCTCGGGCAGTTCGGGGCCGTGGCTGCGGGCGAGGCGCGGGGCGAGCTCGGTGAGCAGCCGGACCGGGCCGCCGGCCGCGCGGGCGGTCCGGGTCGTGGTGTCGGCGCCGAGCAGCAGCTGGGCGGCGTGGCCCGCCTCGACCAGGTCGGCGATGACCTCGAAGGCCTGGTGGTCGTCGGCGTGGCCGGCCCGGGAGGGGCTGTCCAGGGCGAGGTACACGCCCTCGGCGGCCAGGTGGCGGTGCAGCGCACGGTCGGGGAGCCGGGTGAGGTGGCCGAGGATGACCCGGTCGGGCCGGACGCCGTGCCGGTGGCACAGCCGGTGCACCACCCCGAGCGGGGCGCCGTCGGCTTCGAGGTGGACGGCGATCGGGGCGCCGGTGGCGTGGTGGGCCTCGGCGGCGGCGGCCATCGTCCACCGGGTGTGGCGACTGTCGGGCCCCGCGTCGGCCGCGACCTTGATCAGCCCGGCCCGGACCCCCTCGGGCGCGCCGGGCAGACCGGTGGTGAGCTCGGCGACGAAACGTTCTGCCAGGTCGGCGTACGGGCCGGGGCGGTCCTCCGCCCCGGCGCCGATGGCGGAGAAGGAGCCCGGCGCGTAGTGGACCGCCTGGTGCGCGCCGGTGGCGGCGACGATCCGCACGCCGGTCGTACGGGAGAGCGCGGCGAGCGAGTCCGCGCCCCGGCCCAGGCCGAGCGGGGTCCACTGGACGAGGGTGCGGCCGCCGGCGGCGGCGTAGGCGCGCAGGACGTCCTCGGCGGCGGCCGGGTCGTCCAGTTCCTGGCCGGGGAGCAGCGGGCTGCGAATGAAGAGGTGGTCGTGGGCGTCGGTGACGCCGAGGGCGGCGGGGTCCAGGTCGCCGAGGACGGTGCGGACGGTGCGGCTCATGCCCCGGCCTCCTTGGTGACGGTCCCGGCGGCGCTCTCGGCGGCCTTGGTGGCCTCGGCGCTCTCGGTGCTCTCGGTGCTCTCGGCGCTCTCGGTGCTCTCGGCGAAGGTCGCGGTGGCGACCCGCAGGCCGGCCAGCGCCTTGGGGAGGCCGACGTACGGGGCGAGGTGGACCATGACCTCGGTGATCTCCGCCTCCGTCAGGCCGATCCGCCGGCTGTAGCGGACGTGGTCGGCGAGCTGCGGCTCGACGCCGCCGAGGGCGGTGAGGGCTGCCAGGTTGGCGATCTGGCGGTCGCGCAGGGCGAGGCCGGGGCGCTGGTAGGTGCCGCCGAAGAGGCTGGTGACGATCCAGTCGGGGAAGCCGGGGGCGAGGGCGTCCAGGCCGCCGAGGGTGGCGGCGGCGCCCGGACCGGCCAGGTCGGCGAGCAGGGCGTGGCCGGCCGCGCGGTCGAGCGGGGCCGGGGTGAGGTCGGGGCCGGCGGGGGCGGTCGCGGGGGACATCGGGGCGGTGGGTCCTTTCACCAGTGGCGGCCGGCGGGCAGCCGGTCCAGTTCGGGGCGGGACAGGTGCAGCACCTGGTACCGGACGCCGGGCGCGTCCTCGGGGGCCGGGCCGTTCCAGAGGGCGAAGCGGAGCAGCTCCCAGCGGCTCGGGTCGACGGCCACGGCGGCGGTGTGCAGGTCCGGGTGCGCGGGCAGGTCCGCGAGCGCCCGCTCGACGGCCACGGCCGGGTCGGCGCCTTCCGGCAGCCGTACGGTCGCCCGGGTGGCGGTGCTGGGCTGCTCGGTCCTCTCCCCCGCTACTGACGACGCGCCGCGGGTCAGGCCCGCGCCGAGCCAGTGCCGGACGGCGGGGCGGCCGAAGTCGGCGCTCAGGCCGCGGAAGCCCGGGCCCCAGAGGAAGCCGTTCATGCCCTCGGCGGTGCGCCAGAGGTAGAACGGCGCGTACTGGTTGACGGGCGAGCCCTGCCGACCGCGCTCGCGGACCAGGTAGGCCTTGAGGCCGAGGCCCGGGTGCGCGTCGAGCAGGTGGCCCTTGTCGGCGACGCGCTTGCGGATGACGCCCATGTCGTAGTCGGCGGGGAGGGTGATCTCGTACTGCATGGCGTGCACGGCGGGGCTCCTCGGGTTCTGGCCGGTCTGACGGCGGACGTCCTGGTTTTCGGCAGGCGCGTCGGCTCTGGTCGTACGGGTTCGGCCGCGAGGGTTCGGCCGTACGGGTGCGGCGGCGCGCCCGGGGTCGTGCGGGTCAGGCCGTGCGGGTCAGGCCGTGCGGTGTGCCGCGAGCAGGCCGAGGGCGCCGCGGACGGCCCGGTCGAACGGCTCGGCGCTGTCGGCGGCGCGGGCCAGGACGTAGCCGCCCTGGACGACGGCGACCACGGCGGCGGCCGTGTCGGCCGGGTCGAGGCCGGGGGCGAACTCGCCGTCCGCCTGGCCCTGGGCGACCAGTTCGGCGATCCGGCCGCGCAGCCAGTCGAAGGTCTCCTCGACGGGCGCGCGCAGCCGCGGGTCGGCGACGACGTCGGGGTCCTGGGCCATCCGGCCGATCCGGCAGCCGCGCAGGACGTCGCGGTCGCGGTGCAGGTAGGCGGCGATCCGGTCGTAGGCGGTGCCGGGGGCGGCGAGGTCGGCCTCGGCGACGCCCCGCATCTGCTCGGCGCTGCGGCGCAGGGCGGCGGCCGCGAGGTCGGGCTTGCCGGTGAAGTGGTGGTACATGCTGCCCTGGCCGACCCCGGAGCGCTGCTGGATGGCCTTGGGGCTGGTGCCGACGTAGCCGCGCTCCCAGAGGAGGGCCTGGGTGCTCTCGATGAGACGGTCCTGGGTGCTCATGCGGCTCACTGTACATACCAGTAGGTACAGAAGACCAGCGCTGACTCCGCCCGGGCGCCCCGGGGCGCCCGGATCCTCCTCGCGGAACGGTTGAGGGCCGTGCGCCGCCCCCCGGCGGCCACGGCCCCTCGACCGTTCGTCATCCCCCGCACCGCCGAGCGGCATTCCGGCGCGCCTGGTGGCGCGCGTCACGTCACGGACGGTGGCCGGCGTCACGCCGCGTAGGGGGTGCACGGCGCACTGCGCGGGCGGGCGCCGGACGCGGGCGACTACGGCAGCGCGCGGCGGACCTCCGGGGCCACCTCGCTCGCGAACAGCTCCAGTTGCTCGCGCTGCGCCCCCTCGGTGAGTGCGTCCACCCCGATGCCGACCACCTCGTTGCCGAAGGCCTCGTGGTAGCGGTGGATCTTCTCGATCACCTGCTGCGGACTGCCGACCAGGGCCGAACCGCGCTCCAGCGCGTCCTCCAGCGACGTGAACGGCGAGTTGTTGTGCCGACCGGCGGCCGAGTCGAACAGGGCGTTCCAGTACGGGCGGAAGCCCTCGACCGCGTCCTGCGAGCGCTTGGCAACGTACAGTCCGCCGAAGCTCGCGCCCACCCTGGCCCGCTCCGGGTCGTGCCCGTAGTACTCCCAGCGCTCGCGGTAGTGGTCGACCAGCGCCCGGTACTTCTCCAGCGGGTGGAAGGAGTTGGCGGAGAAGAGCGGGTCGCCGTGGCGGGCCGCGAGGTCGGTGGACCGCGTGCTGGTCGCGCTGCCGTGCCACACCGGGATCGGGTCCTGGAGCGGGCGCGGCCAGACGGTGGCATCCCGGAGCGGCGGGCGGGTCGAGCCCTCCCAGGTCACCTTCTCCTCCCGCCAGAGCCTGCGCAGCAGACCGTAGTTCTCGGCGAGCGCCTCCCACTGACGCTCCTCGGGAAGGCCGAACAGCCCGAAGTGGCGCGGGTCGTTGCCCTTGCCGACGATCAACTCAAGTCGGCCACCGGAGAGTTGGTCGAGCATCGCGTAGTCCTCGGCGACCCGGACCGGGTCGAGGATGCTGAGCACCGTCACCGTGGTGAACAGCCGGATGGTGGAGGTGCGGGCGGCGATCGCGCTGAGCAGCAGAGGCGGGGCCGGGGAGAGGAACGGCTCGCCGTGCCGCTCCCCCACCCCGTAGCCGTCGTAGCCGAGCCGCTCGGCGAGGACCGCCTGGTCGATGACGTTGTGGAGCTTCTGCTCCGGGGTGCGCCGGACGCCGGTGACCGGATCGGGGGCGTTGGCGACGAGGGACGAGACGGTGAACCGCACGGCGGTCTCCTTGAACGCTCGGGAGGGGCTCGGGAGGGGCTCGGGAGGGGCTCGGGAAGGGCTCGGGAAGAGTCGGAGGGGCTCGGGAAGAGTCGGAGGGGCTCGAGGACGAGCCCTCGGGAAGGGGTTCGGCGCAGACCGGGCCGGGCTTGACGAGGCCGGTGGAGCCCCGGGAGCCGACGGGCCGCGCGGAGCACGGGGAGCCGGTACGTGGTCCGGCGCCGCACTCCCACGGGCGGGCACCGGCGGAGCGGCTGACGGGACGGGCGGCGCGCCGCTCAGGCGGCAGGGCACGCGGGTGGCGTCAGCGGACGGTGCTGCGGTGGCGGCGACAACAACAGCGGGCTGCGGCGGCGGTCACGGTCCGGACTGCCATCTCGCCTCCCCCTCGCCTCGCACGCGCACGATCCTCCGCGAGCATAGGCACCGGCCGGGGACGGGGCAAGGGCTTGATCCGCCACGGCCGACTGGCAAGATGTCCGGCATGAGCTACCTCGCCGCGGATGACCGCTATGACTCGATGACCTATCGGAAGGCCGGCCACAGCGGCGTCCAGCTGCCCGCCGTATCGCTCGGGCTCTGGCACAACTTCGGTGACGCCCAGCCGCTGGAGGTGCAGCGGGCGGTGCTCCGCCGGGCCTTCGACCGGGGTGTCACCCACTTCGACCTGGCGAACAACTACGGCCCGCCGTACGGCAGCGCCGAGCGCAACTTCGGCTACCTGTTCGCCCAGGACTTCCGGCCGTACCGGGACGAGCTGTTCATCGCCACCAAGGCCGGCTGGGACATGTGGCCCGGCCCGTACGGCAACGGCGGCAGCCGCAAGTACCTGCTGGCCAGCCTCGACCAGTCGCTGGACCGGATGGGCCTGGACTACGTCGACGTCTTCTACTCGCACCGGTACGACCCGGACACCCCGATCGAGGAGACGATGGGGGCGCTCGACAGCGCGGTGCGCTCGGGCAAGGCGCTGTACGCCGCGATCTCCAACTACCCGGCGGAGCAGCACCGGGAGGCGGTGGCGATCCTGCGCGAGCTGGGGACGCCGGTGCTGATGAACCAGTCGGCGTACTCGATCCTCAACCGGTACGTGGAGGACCACGGCGTGCTGGACGCGGTGGGCGACACCCGGACCAGCCTCATCGCCTACTCGCCGCTGGCCCAGGGGCTGCTGACCGACCGCTACCTGACCGGGGAGGTGCCGGCGGGCTCGCGGATGTCGGTCGGGAAGTTCCTCACCGAGGAGGCGCTGACCGGGCCGAAGCTGGACCGGCTGCGGGCGCTGGCCAAGGTCGCCGAGGGGCGCGGGCAGACGCTGGCGCAACTGGCGCTGTGCTGGGTGCTGCGGGACCCGCGGGTGGTCTCGGTGATCATCGGCGCGAGCAGCGTGGCCCAGCTGGACCAGAACCTCGACGCGCTGGCGGGCGGCCCGCTGACGGCTGAGGAGCTGGCGGAGATCGACCGGCTGAGCCGCTGAGCCGAGACGCCTCCGGCGGAGCGGGAGGCGTTGGCTGACGATCGACGGATGACAGCTGACAGATTTCGAAATCTGTCAGCTGTCATCTGTTATCTGTTCGCTGATATCTGTTACTTGTCAGCCGTCAGCTGTTCGCTGCCGGCCGCTTGATACCCAGGGCCGGCAGGACCGTTTCTGCAACCCGGTGGGCCTCCTCCAGCAGCGGGTTGCCCGACAGGATGAAGGTGTCGACACCCAGCGCCTCGAACTCCTGCAGGCGCTCGATCACCTGGGCCGTCGAGCCGACCACCGCGGTGCCGGGGCCGGGGCGGAACAGGCTCATCCCCGGCCAGAGGTTGGGGTAGGCCTCCAGCTCGCGGGCCCGGGCCGGCACCTTGCCCCCGTGCTGGCGGAACTGCCGCTGCCAGCCGACCCCGTCCTCCCCCTTCGCCCCGCCCAGCTGGCGCGCGTAGGTGGCCTCGCTGGTGACGTCCAGCAGCCGGTCGGCGGCCGCCCAGGCCTCGTCCTCGGTGTCGCGGACGATCAGGTGCAGCCGCAGTCCGATCCGCAGGCTCCGGCCGTGGGCGGCGGCGCGCTCGCGGACCAGGTCCAGCTTCTCCTTGAGCAGGTGCGGCGGCTCGCCCCAGGTCAGGTAGACGTCCACGTGCTCGGCCGCCATCTCGATGCCGGCCGCCGAACTGCCGCCGAACCAGAGCGGAATGCCGCCGGGCTGCGCCGGGGCCAGCTCGCGCAGGCTCGCGCCCGCGTTCTTCAGCTCGTAGAACTCGCCCTTGTGGTCGAAGACTTCGCCCGCCGTGAGACGCTTGACGATCGACCAGTACTCGCCGCTGAGCCGGTAGCGGTCGTCGTGCTCGACGTCCAGGCCGTACTCGCGCAGTTGCGCGGTCGAGCCGTTCACCACGTTGAAGCGCAGTCGGCCGCCGTGCAGGTGGTCGAAGCTGAGCGCCATCTTGGCCAGCAGGGTGGGTGAGACCAGCCCCGGGTGGACGGCCAGCAGCGGCTTGAAGGCCGGGGTGGTGGCGGCGGCGAGCGCGCTGCCGAGCGTCCAGACGTCGTACAGGTCGGTCGCGAGCAGGGCGCCGGTGTAGCCCAAACGCTCGACGCTGCCCGCCAGTTGCTGGAGGTAGCGGAGGTCCACCGGGCGGCGCCCGGCCGGCTCCCAGGGGTAGTGGCCCTCGCGCGGGATGATGTACCAGAGGACTTCGGAGGCCATGGGTCAGACCGCCTTCGCGAGCGCGGCGGCCACCGGGGCCTCCAGCGCGGAGAGGTGGGCGTCGGCGACGGTCAGCGCCCGGTCGATGAAGCCCACGCCGTGGAAGATGTCCGCGGCCTCCTGCTGCTCGGCGACGAACCCGGCCGTGGCGGGCTCCAGTCGCCAGGGCAGTGCAACCAGCGCGGACTGCCAGTCGGCGGCCGTGCCGCCCAGGTCCTCGGCGGCGATCGCGGCGGCCTCGGCCGGGTTGGCGGCCACCCAGGCGTCCGCCCGGCGCAGCGCGGTCGCGATCGCGGCGACCACCTCGGGGCGCCCGGTCGCGAAGTCCCGACGGGTGAAGAACACCGAGCGGTCGGTGATGACGTCACCGGTGCGGACCAGTTCACGGAACTCCCCGGTGCGGCGGGCCGCGGCGAGTTCGGCACCCTGGGCGATCCAGCCGGCGATCTCGCCGTCGCGCAGCCGCCGGGCCTGGTCCTCACCGGCCGCCGGGCGCGCCGGGGTGACGTCCTCGCCGTACGAGAGCCCCTGGGCGTGCAGGGCCTTGGCGAGCAGGTGGGTCTGCCAGGAACCGACGGAGAGGACGACGGTGCCGCCCTTGAGGTCCGCGACCGTCCGCACCGGACCGGAGTCCAGCACCAGCAGGGCGCCGTGGTCCGGTCGGGGCGCCGAGACCGCCGCGTAGACCAGGTCGTGGCCGGCCGCCTGGGCGGTGATCGGCGGGGTGGAGCCGGTGCCGCCGAAGTCGATGACGCCCTCGGCGAGCAGGGCGCCGGTGCGGGTGCCGTCCGCGTAGTGGTGGAAGGCGCCGGTCTCGCCGAGCGGGGCCAGCTCCTCGTCCAGGTACGGGAGTCGGGCGAGGTAGTAGAGCGAGGGGTTGCTGGCGTGGACGCCGAGGGTGACGGTCATCTGGTCAACTCCGGTGGTGCGGGCCTGACTTGTGGGAAGGCAGGCGGGATCGGGGGAAGGTCGGGGAAAGCGGGGGGTCGTGGACGTCAGTGGACGCCGAGGTCGGCGAGCAGACGGCGCCGCAGGTCGGCGAAGGCGGGGTCGGCCGGATCGCGCGGGCTCTCGACGGTGACGGCCTCGTCCCGGGCGAGCAGGCCGTCGCGCAGGACCACGACCCGGTCGGCGAGCCGTACGGCCTCGTCCACGTCGTGGGTGACCAGCAGGACCGCCGGGCGGTGGCGGCGCACCAGGTCGCCGACGAGGTCCTGCATGCGCAGTCGGGTGAGCGCGTCCAGGGCGGCGAACGGTTCGTCCAGTAGAAGGAGTTGCGGCTCGCGGACGAGTGCCCGGGCGAGCGCGACGCGCTGCGCCTCACCGCCGGAGAGGGTGGCCGGCCAGGCCTCGGCGTGCCGCTCCAGGCCGACCTCGGCGAGTGCCTTCAGCCCGGTCTCCCGGGTCGCGGCGCCGCGCGGGAGGCCGACCGTGACATTGGCCAGCACCCGCTTGGACGGCACCAGCCGGGGCTCCTGGAACACCACGGTACGGACCGGCGGGACGAGCACGGTGCCCTCGTCGGCCTGGTCGAGCGCCCCGAGGATGCGCAGCAGCGTGGTCTTGCCGGTACCGCTGGCGCCGAGCAGGGCGACGAACTCGCCGCGGGCGATGGAGAGGTCGACCCCGTCGAGGACCGCCCGGGTGCCGAACACCCGGCGCAGGCCGCGCAGGTGGACGGCCGGGGCCGTCCGCTCGGACGCCGAGGGAGGAGCGGGCGAACGGGGCGAGGAGGGGGCGCGGGTGGCGGCGGTGGTCGTGTCGGCGGTCATCGGGCCGCTCCCTGGACGGCCTGGCGCCACGGCATCAGCACGCGCTCCAGGGCTCGGACGATGCCGTCGGCGGCGAGGCCGAGCAGCCCGTAGATCAGGATGCAGACGGCGAGGACGTCGGTGCGCGAGTAGTTCTGCGCCTGGGCCATCAAGTACCCGATGCCCTCGGTGGAGTTGATCTCCTCGGCGGCGATCAGGGCGATCACGCTGAGCGTCATCGACAGGCGCAGTCCGGACAGCAGCGAGGGCAGCGCACCGGGCAGCACGACGGTGCGCACGATCGCCCAGCGGCCGAGGCCGAAGCTGCGCATCGCCTCGACCAGTTTGCGGTCGGTGCTGCGGACCCCGCCCGAGGCTGACACGTACATCGGGAAGCTGGTGGCGACCCCGATCAGGGCCACCTTCGCGGTCTCCGTGATACCGAACCACACCATGAACAGCGGGACGAGGGCCAGGAACGGGACGGTCCGCAGGATCTGGATCGCGGAGTCGAGCAACTCCTCGCCGAGCCGGGTGAATCCGGTGACCACGCCGAGCACCAGGCCGGTGGTCGCGCCGAAGAACAGGCCGAGCCCGGCCCGGGTGAGGGAGACGGACAGGGCGTCGGTCAGCTGACCGTTGCCCCACAACTCCCCCACGGCCTGGGCGACCTGGGCGGGCGAGGCGAGCACGTCCTGGGTCAGCGCGCCGGTGGCGGACGCGAGCGCCCAGCCACCGAGCAGGGCGAGCGGACCGACGGTGCGCAGGGTCACGGCCAGCGCGCGGGGGCGGGGCCGGTTCCGCCGGCTCTGCGGGGCGACCAGGCCGGCGTCAAGGGCGGCCCGGGTGTCCTCGGGGGTGAACTTCTCTGTCGTGGTGGTCACTTGGCACCGTCCCCGAGCCTGTTGACGTCGATCAGGTAGGGCTTGACGTCCACCAGCTGCTTGGTGACCTTCTGGTCGGCGAAGAACTGGGCGACCGTCCCGAACCGGGCGGTGTCGGCGTCGGAGATGGCGTCGGCCGGGGTCCCCTGCCTGCTGACGTTCACCGCGACGTCCTTCTCGGCGGGGGTGACGGCGGTCGGGCCGGCGTCGGTGAACACGTTGAGGTAGCCGGCCGGGTCGGCCTTCTCCTTCTCGCCGTTCTCGCGCAGGTAGGTGTAGAACGCCTTGACCACCTCGGGGTGCTTGTCGGCGAAGCCGTTGCGCACCGCCCAGACGGCGTAGTTGTCGGAGCCGACCTCCTGGCCGTTGACCAGGAAGTGCGCGCCGGCGTTGGCGATGGCGGGCGTCGAGAAGGTGTTCCAGGTCGCCCAGGCGTCCACCTGGCCGGAGTTGAAGACCCCGGAGGTCTGGTCGGCGCGCAGGTAGACCCGCTCCACCTTGTCGGCCGAGATGCCGTTCTTCGCCAGCGCCTTGAGCAGCAGGTACTCGCTGGTCCCGCCCTGGGAGACGGCGACCTTCCGGCCGACCAGGTCCTGGACGGACTTGACGGGCGAGTCGTTCTTCACCAGGATCCCCTCGCCGACGCCGTCGGGCGCGGTCTGGGCGAACAGCTTGAAGCCGGGCTTCTGGGCGAGCGCGGCGACGGCCGAGGTGATCGAGCCCTGGGCGACGTCCAGCTGGTCGGCGGAGAGGGCCTGGGCGGCGGGGGCGAAGGGGCCGGCGCTGCCGGTCCAGGCGACCTTGGCGTGGACGGCCGCCAGGGCCCGGTCCAGCGAACCGTCCTTCTTGCCGCGGGCGAGGAAGCCGTTGTTGCCGGGGTCGGGCAGGCGGAGCACCACGTCGGCCTTGCCACCGGCCCCGCCTTCGGCGGAGGCCTTGGCTCCGTCGGCGGACGAGCCGCAGGCGGCCAGGGCGGTGGAGGCGAGCAACGCGGTGGCGGCGAGGGCGAGGCGGGGGGTCTTCACGGGGGTCTCCATGTGAGTGACAGATGACAGCCGACAGCTGACAACTTTTGAAATCTGTTAGCTGAACGCTGTTACCTGAAGTCTGTGATCCGAACGCTGTCGGCGCCCGCACCCGAACCTGCGGCGCCGCTCGTGTCGGTGCCGGCAGCGACACCCGCGCCCTCACCCGCACGCCGCACACGCAGCAGCTCGCGGGCCGCACGGAGCGGCTCCGGGTCGGCCCACGCCCGGACGTCCACCGGCGCGGCGAGGAAGCCCTGCTCCCTGAGGAACCGTTCCTGCAGCGCCAGCAGCTCCAGCCGCTCCGCCGACAGGTCCAGGTGCAGGGTGCGGTGACTGCCCGGCGCATAGGCCCCGGCGACGCCCTCGGCCCCGGCACCGGTCTCGGCCCGCAGGATCCGGACCACCTCCTCCGGGTGCTCCGCCGCCCAGTCGGCGGCCTCCAGCAGCACCGCGAGGAACCGGGCGACCAGCTCGGGCTGCTCGTCCAGCAGCCGCTGGTGGACGGTAATCGGCCGCGGGGTGCCGTTGTTGACCCGGGCCCGGCGGTCCGGCGCCGCGTCCAGCTCCACGGCCACCTCCGCACCGATCCGGCGGGCCGCCTCGACGGCGAGCGCCCCCTTCACGTACACCGCGTCCACCACCCCGTCCCGCAGGGCGGCCAGCTCCGCGGACCACTGCCCGCCACCCGGGACGCCGGGGACGTCCACCAGCTCGGCGTCCGCCAGGGTGAGGCCCGCGAGCCCGAGGGCGCCGCGGAGGCCGGCCAGCGCCATCGCCCGCCAGAAGTCGATGCCGATGTCATGATGCGGCACCGCCAGCCGCAGTCCGCGCAGCTGCGCCGGTTCGGTCACGCCGCTGCCGGCCCGCACCAGCACCACCTGGCGCTCCTCGATCCAGGTGAGGCCGATCAGCCTGGTCGCCTCGCCGCGCGAACGGGCCCACAGTGCGGGGACGTTGCCGCCCTCCCGGAACAGTCCGGTCAGCGCGTGGGTGTAGTGGTGGTCCGCCGCCACCTCCGGCGGAGCGTCCTGCAAGGAGCGGACGGCGATGCCGTCGGCGGCGAACTCCCGGGCGAGCCACCCCTGGTCGGCGGCGATCCCGGTCGCGGTGGGCACCGGGCAGCGGGTGAACCAGAGGGTGTCGGGAAGCGGGGAGGCGTTCTGGATGCGACTGGACAACGGAGTTGGTCCTCTACGGGGGCTCCGACGACAGCCGGAGGAGCTCGGGATCGATTACCGAACGAAGGCACAGGAAGCCTGGTGCGCAAGGAAGTTGTACGCCACGATGCAGGGAGGAAGGCAGGTGGCGCAGGAGGCGTCGGTCAGCGACAACACGCACGGGAGGGGAGACACCGGTGGGACGTCACGGTGCTTCTCCTTCCGCAGAGTCGGGGCAGGCGCCGCCTGGACCGAGTGGCCGTCCGGCGCGATGCCAGGAGCGTTCCACGGCGGACGAGCCCGAGGCAAGTCTTTGCCACATGATGGGATCGGTTGTTCATCAACGCCATTCCATTGCAACGTCGTCGACACATTCCCGCAGCACCGGCTGCCCTACGCTGAGACCGCCTCCGGCCGCCGGGCCGGAGTTCCGAACCGAAACGCGAGGTGCCATGCCCGGGGCCGCCACCGCCGTCCAGAGTCCGCCGGCCGGTGCGCAGGCCGTCCAGCGCGCGCTCGGACTGCTGCACTGCTTCCATGACAACGGCCCCGACCTGAGCGCCTCGGACCTGGCCCGCCGGATGGGCCTGTCGGTCTCCACCGCGCACCGGCTGGCCCGCACGCTGGTCAGCGCCGGGTTCCTGGAGCAGGACGAGCAGACCGCCCGCTACCGGCTCGGTCCGGCCGTCGCCGAACTCGGCCAGCTCACCTTCCACCAGCGCGGGTTGCACCTCGCCGGGCCCGAGCTGGAGCTGCTGTCCCGGCGCACCAAGGCCACCGCCGACCTGGCGATCCGCAGCGGCGCGCACGCGGTGATCCTGGTCGGCGGATCGGTCCGCCCGGACACCGGACTGGGCCTGCGCCGCCCACTGCACTCCACGGCGCTCGGCAAGGTCCTGCTGGCCTGGCCCCGCCCGGGCGAGACGACGCCCTCGACACTCGGCCCGCTGGCCTCCTTCACCGACCGCACGATCACCGAACCGGCGGTCCTGGAGGAGGAGTTGGCGAAGGTCCGGACGGCCGGGTACGCGCTCAACGACGGCGAGTCGACCGCCGGGGTGCGGACGGTGGCCGTGCCCGTCCTGGACGGTGCCGGGCAGGCGCGGTTCGCGCTGGCGGTCCGTTCGACGCCCGCGCACCTCACCGACGACCGGCTGGACTGGTTCCTCGGCCACGCCCGCGGCTGCGCCGACGCCCTCGCCGTCCTCCTGCTCCCGCCGGACCAGCGCGGCTGACGCTCCCGGCGCTCCTTCCGCGCCGCAGGAACGCGACGAAGCAGCGGGCCGCCCGTCCGTGTCCAGGACGAGCGGTCCGCTGCTTCGACCGGCCGATGGTCAACCGACCGGCGGCAAGAGGCCGTTGGCGATCTGCTGCCAGATCGGACGCCGGACCGGCCGTCAGATCGGCCGTCAGATCCGCCGTCAGGCCGGAACCAGCCGTCAGACCGCGGCCGGGGTGTACTTGTAGCCGACCCGGCGGACCGTCACGATGGTGTCCCGGTAGGCCGGTCCGAGCTTGCGGCGCAGCCGGGCGACGTGCACGTCGACCGTCCGCCCGTCCCCGACATGGCCGTAGCCCCAGACCGCGGAGACCAGGTGGTCCCGGGTGTGCACCCGCTGCGGGTGCTCGGTGAGGTGCGCCAGCAGCTCGAACTCCAGGTAGGTGAGGTCGAGCAGCCGCCCGTCGACGTAGGCGTTGCGCCGCTCGGTGTCGACGGCGATGCCGCGCCCGGCCGGGCGGACCGGACGGACCCCCGCCACGGTCTGGCCGGCGGGCCCGCCGGTCGTCGGCTGCGCCCCGTGGGCCGGGTGGGCCCCAGGGAGCGTGTGGGCCCCGGGCTGGGCGGCGGCCCCGACACCGGCCGGAGCCCCCGGCAGGCCGACGACCTGCGCCGCCGGGCCCTCGGTCGGCACCAGCACCAGGTACCCGACCATCGCGCCGCCGTTCACGCCGCCGAACTGGATTCCGTACTGGGCGAGCAGACCCTGCGGCAGCGCGCCCTGCGGCAGGGTGGCGACGACGGCCGCCCCCTCCGGCAGCGCGGCGAGCAGCGCCTGGGGCACCTGCGGGACGGTCACTCCCGGCTGCGCGGCTGCGGGTGCCGGGCCGGTCGCCGGACGGGTCGGTCCGACATGGGCCGTTCCGGCGTGGGTCGGTCCGGCATAGGGCGGACGGGCCGCCACCCCGGGCCATCGGTCGGACAGCGACGCCGGGGGGACGGACGGTCCCGCGGCCCCGGACGCGCCGGGACCGACCGGCGCGGTGGCGGGGACGGAGGAGGCCGGCGGGACGGAGCGGACCGCGCGCAGGTGCGGGGTCGCGGTGGGCAGGGGCAGGGTGGCCGTGGAGGAAGAAGACATGGTGTGCCGCTCATTTCGCGCGTGACGGACGGGGTGGAGTCGTCTGCGCGTCGACCGGGCGTACTGCCTGGGCTGGACCGGAACGAACCGGATCAGCGGGCGGAGGGCCGGGACGCGCTGGGCGAGCCGGGACACGTCTGATCGAACAGGTGCGGCTGCCGGGACGGCCAGAACGGCTCGAGGTCGAGGCGACCCCGCCGGCTGTCCACGGCGCGGCTCCCGCACCGGTTCCACCGTCCGGTCCGTCCACCCGCGCGCATCGCGGGGGCCGACCCGGCCGTTCGGGTACGGCCGACGATGCCGGGGGTGGCGCTGGGGCAGACGATGTTCACTGGTGGTCTCTCCGCTGGGCGGGTCCGGTTGGTCGGCCGCGGGCACGCCGGACGGGCGGTCCGCTACGGCCTGGTCGACGGGTTTCGGCGGTGCGTCGGACGGTGGACCGAGAGGGCCGGGTGGGCCGTCAGCTCCGGGGACGTACCGGGAAGGTCGGGAAGGTCAGGCCGGTCAGCGACAACACGCGCTGCAGATCAGCGCGTGGTCGATGTAGCGGCGGACGGTGAGCGCCGGATCGGCGGCACCGGTCACGGCGACGCCGGGCATGGGGGCACCGGGCAGCGGGGAGCCGGGCACGGCGGTGGTGATGCGTCGTCGACCGACGGTCATCCTGCTGCCCTCCCCCTCGTTCTCCACACGGCGGCGCACCGTTGACGGTGCCCGCCGACGATGCCTCGCCGGTTCGTCGAAGGCCGTCCGCCGGTTGCAACGCCCGTACGAACGGGGCGTTTCCGGCGCCCCCGACGGCATGGCCGGGCGGCCTTCGTCCACAGAGCCTTCCACGGCCGGGCCGGTCTAGGCAACCTTCGGCGCAGTGATCGTCCACGATGCGGACGGTGAAATGAGACGGCGGGCAGAAGGGGCAGGTCGGCGCGCTGACCTGCCGACTCTTCGCACACCCGTCGTACGGCGGTCGCCCAGCCGTCCTTCACCCGTTGTCGAGCCGGAGCGCGGGCCGACCCCGGCCGGAGCTGGACCTGCTCCGACCGGACCGAGCCGGGTCCGGCCGGGGCCGAGCCGCCCTCAGGCGCCGACCGGGGCGCGGCGGTGCCGGCCGGCGGCGGCGTGCTCGACCAGCGCGACGAGCAGGTCCTTGCCGTCCTGCCGCAGCCGCGCGTCGCAGAGCACCACCGGGATGTCCGGGTCGAGGTCGAGTGCCTCGCGGACCTCGTCCGGAGAGAACCGCTCGGTGCCCTCGAAGCAGTTCACCGCGACCAGGAACGGGATGCCGCGCTGCTCGAAGAAGTCCACCGACGGGAAGCAGTCGGCCAGCCGCCGGGTGTCCGCGAGCACCAGGGCGCCGAGCGCGCCGCGGGCCAACTCGTCCCAGACGAACCAGAACCGGTCCTGCCCGGGCGTGCCGAACAGGTAGAGCGCGAGGCCCGGCCGCAGATCGATCCGGCCGAAGTCCATCGCGACGGTGGTGGTGCGCTTCGCCTCCACCCCCGAGGTGTCGTCGACCGGGCGGCCCAGCTCGCTGAGCTCCTCCTCGGTCCGCAACGGCCGGATCTCGCTGACCGATCCGACCAGCGTGGTCTTGCCCGCGCCGAAGCCGCCCGCGACCAGGATCTTCACCGCGACGGCCGGACCGCCGCGCCAGCGCGGGTCGTTGGCGTTCGCCGGGTGGGACGCGGTGCCGTTCGGATCGGGCACGGTGCCCTCCGGGCGGGGGCGGGGGTCAGAGCGCACGGAGTCCATTGATCACGTCTCGCAGCAGGCGCTCGTCCGGCAGCTCGGCGAGCGGAACGGGTCGGGTGACGCTGATCAGCTCGGCGTCGTAGAGGTCGCCGAGCAACACCCGCACCACGCTGACCGGCAGGTCGGTGTAGGAGCCGAGCTCGGCGACGGAGAGCGGCTCGCGGCGGCACAGGGTGAGCAGCGTCTGGTGCTCCGGGTCGAGGACGTGCGCGGGCACGGCCCCCGCGACCGGCCCGGGATCGACGGCGGTGACCAGTGAGATCAGGTCGAACAGCCCCTCCTCGACCGGCCGGGTGCGGCCGCGGGTCATCGAGTAGAGCCGCACCACCGGGCCGGCCTCGTCGTCGAACCAGCGGTCGTCGACCGGGGTGCGCGGCCGGAACAGGTCGACGTCGGGCCCGTCCGGGTCGACCTCGCCGTCCTGGCCGTCCTGGCCGTCCGGGCGGTCGACGGCGTCCGAACCGCCACTGCCGGACGGCCCGCCGGCACCGGAGGAACCGCCGGTGCCCGACGGCCCGGCCGTACCCACCGGCACCTGGGGGCCGTCCGGCGTCTCCGGGCCGTCCGGCTCATCCGCCTTCGGATCCGCCATCGGACCGCTCATCTCACCGGCGGGGCGGTTTCGGTGCGCGGCTCGGCGGCCATGTGCTCGCCGACCCGCTTGACCAGCAGCGCCATCTCGTACGCGATCTGGCCGATGTCCGCCTCGGCCTCGCTCAGCACGGCCAGGCAGCTGCCGTCGCCGGCGGCCGTGATGAACAGGAAGGCCTCGTCCAGCTCCACCATGGTCTGCCGGACGCCGCCGACCTTGAAGTGCCCGCCGGCGCCCTTCGCCAGGCTGTGGAACCCGGCGGCGACGGCGGCCAGGTGCTCGGCGTCCTCGCGGTCGAGGTCGCGGGAGGCGCCGGTGGCCAGGCCGTCGTTGGAGAGGATCACCGCGTGCCGCAGGGCCGCGACGCGCCCCACCAGGTCGTCCAGGAGCCAGTTGAGGTCCCCTGACGACTGCATCGACGTGGTCATGAATCAGTTCCTTCCGCTGGAGCGGGTGGTGCGTGTGGAGCGGGTGGTGCAGGTGGTGCAGGTGGTGCGGATGAAGCGGGTGGTGCGGGTACGGCGGTGTCCGGGGTCCGGCGGACCGGCTGCCCCGGCGGTACCCGCCGGACGAGCGGCGCCCGGCCGGTGTCCCGCGGCGCGGGCAGCGCCGCCGGGGCGGGCGCCGGGGCGATCGCCCGCCGGGACCGGTCGGGCGGCTGCCAGGCCGGTACGGCGGTGGGCCGTCCGGTCCCCCGCACGGCACGATCGTCGGGTGCGCCGGGACGATCCGTCAACGGAGCGCCGGTCCGGTCCGTCGGCGCACCGGCGCGGCCCGGGGAGCCGACCGTACGGTCCGCCGGGGCCGTGGCCCCTCGCCCCCGGGTGAAGCCGCGCTGGAAGGAGGCGAAGGTGGCCCTCGCCTCCTCGGGCGAGCGTTCCCGGACCTCCCCGCCGTCCTGGGTGCCTCCGGCCGACGCGCCTCCGGCCTCGCCATCGGCTCCGGTACCGGCTCCGTTGCGGAACCGTTCCTTCAGCTGTTCCGTGAGCTGCTCCCTGAGCTGCGGCGCCAGGTTCGCCTGCCGGACCCGCCGGGGCAGGCCGCCCGCCGTCCGGGGAGCGGCACCCGCGGGCGGAACCGCGGCCGGGTCGGTCCGCCCGACGGAGCCGCCGACTCCACTGGCCCCGGTAGCTCCGCCGGCCTCGGCAGCCGCGACGGCCGCCTCGGCCGCGGCCACCACGACGTCCTCCCGCCGGTGCCGCCCCGGCCCCGGCGCGTCCTCGGTGTCCGCCGCGGGCGCGGGGACCAGCACCGGCCCGCCCTTGCCGCGCGAGACCCGGCGCGGCAGTCCGCCCGCCGTCCGGCCCGCGTCCGGCGCGGAGGGGCGCGGCCCTCCCGTCGCCCCGCGGTGCCTGCCGTCCGCGTCACCACCGGCACCGGCGGAACCGACGGAACCGACCGCGGACGCCGACGAGGGAGCCGACGGGCGTGCCGACGGAGCCGCCGACGGGGAAGCACCACCCGACCCGGGCACCGCGACCAGGTCCCGCTGCCCGCGCCGGCCGCCCGCCGCGGGCCGCTGCCCGGCCGTGCCCGGCTCCGGCCGCCCGTCCGGCGCCTCCGCGAGCAGCTCGCGCGGGATCAGCACCACCGCCGTCGTCCCGCCGTACGGGGACGGCCGCAGGTGCACCCGGATGCCGTGCCGGCGGGCCAGCCGGCTGACCACGAACAGGCCCAGCCGGTCGGTGTCGGCGAGGTCGAACTCCTGCTCCACGGCGAGGCGTTCGTTGATCTCGGCGAGCAGCTGCTCGCTCAGCCCGAGGCCGCGGTCGTCGATCTCCAGCGCGAAGCCGTGCGCCACCACCTCGCCCTGGACGGTGACCTGGGTGCTCGGCGGGGAGAACACGGCGGCGTTCTCGACGAGTTCGGCGACCAGGTGGGTGACGTCCGCGACGGCGCTGCCGAGCAGGCCGGTGCCGGGGAACGGCCGGACGATCACCCGGGCGTAGTCCTCGACCTCGCCGACCGCCGCCCGGACCACGTCCACCATCCGGACCGGCTTGCGCCAGGCGCGCCCGGGCGAGCCGCCGGCCAGGATGATCAGGCCCTCGGCGTGCCGGCGCATGCGGGTGGTGAGGTGGTCGACCTTGAAGAGGTCCTCCAGCTCCGCCGGGTCCTCGGTGCGGCGCTCCATGGTGTCGAGCAGGGTGAGCTGGCGGTGCAGCAGCACCTGGCTGCGCCGGGCCAGGTTGACGAACACCGCCGAGACCCCGCGCCGCAGTTCGGCCTGTTCGACGGCGGCCTCGACGGCGGCGCGTTGCACCGCGTTGAAGGCCTGGCCGACCTGGCCGATCTCGGCGTCCCCGAAGTGCAGCTCGGGGGCCTCGGTGGCCACGTCCACCGGCTCGCCGCGGCGCAGCCGCAGCATGACGGACGGCAGCCGGGTGCCGGCCAGCTCGTGGGCAGCGTTGCGCAGGCCGATCAGCTGGCGGGCGAGGCCGCGGCCGATCCGGAACGAGATCATGATCGACAGCACCACGGCGACCAGGCCGATGGCACCGGCGATGCCGCCGCGCCACAGCAGTCCCATCGAGGCGGACCGCGCGCGCTCGTCCAGCCCGGCGGAGATCCGGCTGTTGATCGAGGCAAGGTCGCCGAGCGCCCGGTCGGCGGTCACCCGCCAGGAGTCGCTGTTGAGCGCCTGGACCACCCGCTCGGGGCCGCCGGCGCCGACGAAGTCCGCCTCGGCGCGGGCCAGCGCGCCCCAGGCCTCGCCGCCGCGCAGCGCGACGTAGTCGGACTGGTCGGCGGGGTCGAGTTCGGCGACGTAGACGGTGAACAGCGCCTGCTGGTTGTGCAGGGCGTCCAGCGCGACCTGGTACTGCTCGGCGGTGGGCTTGGCGACGCCGGTGCGCAGGCCCTCCATCGCCGCGTCCTCCTGCGACAGGTACTCGCGGGCGCGCACCAGCTCGATCAGGATGGTGCCCTGACGCGGGAGTTGGCCGCTCTGCCGGGCGACGTAGGCGGACCGGAAGCCGAACACCGGCTTGACCAGGTCGCTGTACTGGCCCAGCGCGAACTCCCAGTTCAGCGCGGAGCGGCCGACCTGGGCGCGGAGCGGTCCGAGCTGGTCGGCGGCGGCGACGATCTGCACGAAGCGGCCGCGCTGCGGGGCGGAGAGCTTGCCCGCGGAGGTGTCCTTCTTCTGCCGCAGCACGTCCAGGCTGCGGTCGGTGGCGGCCTTGGCCCGCTCGTAGCCGTCCCTGGCGGCCGGCGAGCGCGGGTCGGCCAGGCGCTGGACGGCGGCGCGGCGCTCGTTCTGCAGGTCCCCGGTGTACTGGTCGACCGGGCCCGCGAACTCCTTGTACGTACGGCTGATCCCGAGCTGGTTCCAGACGTCCCCGGTGGTGGCGATCGTCGCGTAGGCCCACAGCGCGGCGAGCGCGACGATGGGCACCAGGAGCAGCGCGATGATCTTCGCGCGGATCGAGCTGCTGCGCAGACGCATGGAGTCCTCGGTCGGGAAGTGCCAGGCGCGGACGGGGAGCGGTGGGAACGGTAGGAACGGCGGGAGCGGTGGAGGGACGGTGTCGAGGCGCCGGTTCAGGGCCGGATCTGGGCCGAGGCGGAGCCGGGTCGGTGCTGGTACGGGGCTGGTACGGGGGGTGGCGCGGGACGGCATGGAGGGTGCCGAGGGCAAGGTCGGAGGAGGGGTTTCCGGCCACAGGTCTGCGAGACTCTACTACGCCCTCACCACTCGTTCGAGGGGCGAACCGGTCCACCGACCGGTCTCGTCCCGCACACGTCAGAAACCGGCCTCCCCCTCCTCCGCTTCGCGTCCGGAATGTCCGTTCGTGCCCGGAAATACGGGATTGACACGAGGCCCCCGCACCCTCGGCGGTTCCTCCTCCGCACCTCCCCGGGGACGACACCACCGGAGGAGGCCGGTGCCGATCTCGTCGTGTCACCGCCACAACCCTGGGCAGTGACAGGGTGATCCGATAGTTTCGGCCCACCCCGTACTACCGGCACCGAACTGGGGAGGACTGTGCGCGAGTTCACCACCCCCGCCCCGGCCGTGCCCGAGGCCTCCGGAGGACTCGCCGACTCCCTCTACGACACCGCCGGGCGCACCCCCGACCTGGTCCAGCTGTCCCGGCGGACCGAGGACGGGCAGTGGCAGGACGTCACCGCCCGGGAGTTCCGGGACCAGGTGCTCGCCCTGGCCAAGGGTCTGCTCACCCACGGCGTGCGTTACGGCGACCGGGTCGCCCTGATGTCCCGCACCCGCTACGAGTGGACGCTGTTCGACTACGCACTCTGGTCGATCGGCGCGATCACCGTGCCGGTCTACCCCACCGCCTCCCCCGAGCAGGTGCGCTGGATCCTCGCCGAGACCCAGGCCGTGGCCTGCCTGGTCGAGGACGAGGACGCCGCGATGACCGTCGGCGCGGTCTGCGACGCGCTGCCCGACCTCACCGGCATCTGGCAACTGGACCGCGACTGCGTCGCCGCGATCACCGAGGACGGCCTCGGCGTGCCCGACTCCCTGGTGCACCGCCAGCGCCTCGGCGTCGCCGCCGGGAACATCGCCACCGTCGTCTACACCTCGGGCACCACCGGCCGCCCCAAGGGCTGCCTGATCACCCACGCCAACCTGGCCGCCGAGGCGGACGCCCTGCTCGCCGGCTGGGGGGACGTCCTGCGCGACACCGGCGGCGGCCGCCCCGCCACCCTGCTGTTCCTGCCGCTCGCGCACGTCTACGGGCGGGCCGTGCAGATCGCGGCGATCCGCGGCGGCTTCCGGATCGGGCACATCCCCGAGGTCTCCACCGACGCGCTGCTGCCCGCGCTGGAGACCTTCCGCCCGACCTTCCTGCACGCCGTCCCGTACGTCTTCGAGAAGATCTTCCAGCAGGCCCGGCGGGCCGCCGAGGACGCCGGGCGCGGCGAACTCTTCGAGCAGGCCCGGCAGGTGGCCGTCGACTGGGCCGCCGCCCGGGAGCAGAAGGCCTTCGGCCGCGGCCCCGGACCGGGCGCGGCCCTGCGACTGCGCCACCTCGCGTACGAGCGGACCGTCTACCCGAGGCTGCGGGCGGTGCTCGGCGGCCGGGTGCGCAGCGTGATGTGCGGCGGCTCCACGCTCCGGCGCGAGCTGGGCCTGTTCTTCACCGGCGCCGGCCTCCAGCTGTACGAGGGCTACGGGCTGACCGAGACCACCGCCGCGATCACCGCCAACCCGGCCGGCCGGCAGAAGCTCGGCACGGTCGGACAGCCGGTGCCGGGCGCCTCGGTGGCGATCGCCGACGACGGCGAGGTGTGGGTGCGCGGCGGCTCGGTCTTCGGCGGCTACCTCAACCATCCGCGGTGCACCGCCGAGTCCCTGGTCGACGGGTGGTTCGCGACCGGCGACCTGGGCCGGCTGGACGAGGACGGCTACCTCAGCATCACCGGCCGCAAGAAGGACCTGATCGTCACCAGCAGCGGCAAGAACCTGGCCCCGGCGGCCCTGGAGGAACGGGTCGAGGCGCACCCGCTGGTCTCCCAGTGCCTGGTGGTGGGCGACGACCGCCCGTACGTGGCCGCACTGATCACGCTCGACCCGGCCGCCCTGGCGCACTGGCTGAAGACCCACAGGCGGGAGCAGGCGGACCCGTGGACGGTGCTCGCGGACGAGGAGCTGCACGTGGAGGTCCAGCGTGCGGTGGCGGCCGCGAACACGGCCGTCTCGCGGGCCGAGTCGATCCGCGCGTTCCGGCTGCTGCCACGGGAGTTCAGCCAGGAGCAGGGGCTGCTGACGCCCTCGCTCAAGCTGCGGCGGGCGGCGATCGCCGAGCACTACTCGACGGACATCGAGGAGTTGTACCTGCCCTGAACCGGGGTTGTCCGTCTGGTCCTTGACGTACCGTCTTGTCCCTTGTGCCACAGGCGTGATGACCGCGCAGCGGCGAATTGGTTCATCCGCCGTTCCCTTGACGGCCTTATTGGTCTAGTCCATTGTTGCGACGATCCAGAGTTCCACGGTCCGATTCCGCTCACGCCCTCCCCACGGGCGTACCCCCACCTGCTGGAGTCCTCACGTGTCGATGTCCACACGCCCGTCCACACGCCTGTCCGCGCGCCTGTCCGCGCTGGCCGCCTCGGTCGCCCTGCTCACCGGCCTCGCCGCACCGGCGGCCTCGGCCGACGCCGCCCCGGCCGGCGGTCCGAGCGCCCAGGCCGCCCCGACCGTCAACCTCGCCACCAACCCCGGCTTCGAACTGCCCTCCCCCGACCTCGCCGACTGGGGCAGCGTCCCCGGCTGGAGCTGCACCGGCGGACCGGCCGAAGCGGCCGTCACCGCCAACGCCCCGCACACCGGCGCCTCCGCGCTGACCGTCACCCCCGCGAACGCCGACTCCACCGGGGAGTGCGCGCAGACCGTCGCGGTCCAGCCCAACACCACCTACACGGCCTCCGCATGGGTGCGCGGCAACTTCGTCTACCTGGGCGCCACCGGCACCGGCAAGGACGTCGCACCCGCCTGGACGGAGACCACCGGCGGCGGCTGGCAGCGGCTGAGCACCCGGTTCACCACCGGCCCGAACGCGCGCAGCATCCGGCTGTACGTCCACGGCTGGTACCAGCAGGGCCCGTTCTCCGTGGACGACGTCCGGGTGGACGGCCCCGCACCCGCCCCGGCCGTCGCCGCCGGCTCCGTCCCCACCAACGACAAGGTCGTCTTCTTCACCGTGGACGACGGCTGGCAGCGCACCCCCGAGGCGGAACGGTTCATCGCCGACCACCGGCTGCCGATCACCGCCTTCCCGCTGCCGATGCCGGCCGCCACCGACCCGGACTTCTTCCGGCGGGTCACCGCCGTACCCGGCTCCTCGGTCCAGGACCACAGCGTCTCCCACACCGACCTCAGCACGCTCCCGCTGGAACGGCAGCAGGTCGAGATCTGCGACGCCCGCGACTCCATGACCCGCATCTTCGGCACCACGCCGACGTTCTTCCGCCCGCCGTACTTCACCTGGAACGCCGACACCCTGCAGGCCGCCGCCAACTGCGGCATCCGCACCGTGCTCACCGCCGACGCGGACTTCAGCTGGGGCGCCGCCAACATCTGGCACCCGGGCCTGCTGCAGCCGGGCGACGTCGTCCTGATGCACTGGACCGACACCCTCGCCTCCGACCTCCAGCGCGCCCTCGCCGCCGCCGACGCCGCCGGGCTCAAGCCGGCCGGCCTGGTCGACTACCTCCGCTGACGGGCACCGTCCGGGCCTGACGGACGCGCCGCCGCCTCCGAAGGGGGCGGCGGCGCGTTGCCGTTCGCTCGGGCGCTCCCGCGCTCCCGCGCTCCGGCGCTCAGCCGCCGAAGACGTCTCCCGTCCATCCGATCAGGCGCGCTTCGAAGTCGGCCGCGGAGGTGATGTCCTGGGCCGGGATCACACCGCCCGCCTCGTGCTCCCCCGCCGTGACCAGCTTCTCCTCCCATCCGGCGGCCAGGTAGGACACGTCCGCCCAGCCCCCGCGGAAGAGCACCACCTCCAGTTCCGCACCGGTCAGCGGGTCTGCCAGCCGCAGGCCGACCGAGTCCGGTTCGACGACCCGGGCACGGTCCGTCTCCAGCGGCTGCGGCCACGGGGCGAGCCGATCGCGCCAGGTGAGCGGGCCCACCGTCAGCCGGGCCGCACGCCATCCCGGGGCCCGGGCGGCGATCCGCGCGGCGGCGTCGTCGAGGTCCACCACACGTTCCACGGCAGCTTCCGGTTTCTCTCCGGCGGCGATCGTCCTCGTTGACAGCGCGTCCGCGGCCTGGCTCTAATGGGGGCGTGCAGCGCGGCGTCGGCCACAGAGTAGTGGGCCGGCCGACAGCCGAGCGAGCACCTTTCCGAAGGGACGATGCGCGATGAGCACTCTCTCCGCTTCCCTGATCTGACGCCGGGCGGTCACCCCGCTGCCCGCGTGCGCGAACCGTGCCCCGTGACGGACGCCGACGGATGTCTGCGGACCTCGCCGGACGCGCGACCAGCCGTATCACCGGCTCCGGAACTCGGCGCCCGGTCCTCGGCACTCGGCAGCGCAGGTGACCGCGACTTCCCCTTTCCTCTCTGGAGACCCACCACACACGCATGCCCATGTCCTTCAACCAGAACGTCATCGAGGAGTTCCGCGCCAACGGCGGGCGGGTCGGCGGCCCGTTCGAGGGCGGCGACCTGCTGTTGCTGACCACCACCGGGGCACGCTCCGGGCGGCCGCACACCGTGCCGCTCGGGTACGTCCGGGCGGAGGGGCTGCTCCTGGTCGTCGCCTCGGCCGCCGGGGCGCCGGAACACCCCCAGTGGTACCGCAACCTCCTCGCCCACCCGGTGGTCCGGGTCGAGATCGGCGCCGAGGCCTTCGACAGCACAGGATCCGGCGTCGAGGCCTTCGACACCGTCGCCGTGCCCGCCGAAGGCGACCGCCGGGAACGGCTGTTCGCCGCCGTCGTCCGGCAGGCTCCGGGCTACGGCGACTACCAGGCGCACACCGACCGGGAGTTGCCGGTCGTCGTCCTGGAACGCCCCGAGCCGCCCTCCGTCAGCCCCGCCCTGGTGGTGCGCAGCCTCGCCGACAAGCTGCTGGAGGCGCACACCTGGCTGCGCGCACAGCTGCGCCACGTACGGGAGGAAGCGCACGCCCACCTCCCGGGTCGACCGGCCCCGCTCGGGCTGCAGCTGCGCCAGCACTGCCTGGCCTTCTGCGACGGGCTGACGCACCACCACACCGGGGAGGACACCGCCGTGTTCCCCGCCCTCGCGCGCAGCCACCCGGAGCTGGCCGACGTCCTGGCGCGGCTCGACGAGCAGCACCGGGCCATCGGGCGGATCAAAGAGGAGTTGGTGGCCCTGCTGGCCGGGATCACGGTCACCGAACCGGAGCGGCTCCGTACGGAGCTGGACCGGATGTCCGCCGAACTGGAGGCGCACCTCGACTTCGAGGAGGCGGAACTCCTGCCGGTCCTCGCCGGCATCCCCTTCCCGCCGACCGGACCGGCCCCGGGCAGGCCCGCGCCGAACGGATCGGCACCGAACGGCCGCTGAAACGGCGGTGCCGCCGCCCCCTCCCGAAACGTGGGAGGGGACGGCGGCACCGGCATGCCCCAGGACGGGACGGTGCCCGTCGGAGCCCGTCCGTGACGACGGTCCGCCAAAGCGGTTCGCTACGGCGGTCCGCCACGACGACCGCTGTGGGCCGATCCGGCTCCTGCGGCCCTTACGGCCTACCGTCCTCAGGAGGCCGAGAACACCGGCAGGTAGCCGCCGGACTGGCCGGCCGCCTTCGGGTGGTAGCTCTCGTCGACCGGCAGGGTGGCACTGTTCAGCCAGGTGGTCAGCGAGCCGCAGATCTCGTGCTCGGTGAAGACGTTGCGGACGTCGCCGAAGGCGAAGCCGGCGTTGGCGGCCCGCTTGGCGAGGACGCCGTCCAGGGTGTCGGCGGCACTGTTGATGGCGGCGCGAGCCGTGTCGCCGATACCGAAGATGCAGCTGCCGCCGATCTTGTAGATGTGCGGGTAGCCCATCACCACGACGTGGGCGTTGGGGGACTTCGACTTGATCGCCGAGTACACCTTGTCCAGCTGGCCGGGCAGGGTGGTGGTGGCGTAGTTCTTGGCGGTGTTGACGGCGTTGACGCAGTCGGACTCCGAACCGAGGACACAGGTCTGCATGGTGTCGGCGAAACCGGCGTCGTTGCCGCCGACCGAGATGCTGACCAGCGTGGTGCTGGCGTCCAGGGCGGAGATCTGGCTGTTGAGGATGTCACCGGTCTTGGCGCCCGAACAGGCCACGAACTTGAAGGAGGACGGCGCGTGCGCGTTCTTCCAGAGGTACGCGTACGCGTTGGTGCTGCGCTTGCAGCTGCCGCTGTCGCTCAGGTAGCTGCCGGCACCGACGCCGGAGGAGTACGAGTCCCCGAGGGCCACGTAGTTGACACCGGCGGCGTTCGCGGACGACGCGGCGAAGAGCGTCGTCATGGTGAGGCCTGCCGCTACGGCGGCGATGGACAGGGCACGGGCAGGGCGGATCATCGCATCTCCAGTGGGGTGGCGTGGCGAGGGTCACAGAAGTGATACCAGGCGGTAGCCAAACCCGGAAGCGGTCATGCCAAGGATATTGACGGGCCGTCCGACAGCCCGGAGATGAATTGCCGCCGACAGTCCGGGATTTCGCCCAGGTCAGCGGGGGTACGCGGTGACGCGCGTAGCGCAGCGCGCGTAGACCGGCAACTTGCGGAAGTTCTGTGCACGGTAAGCGGGGGGCTTCCGCCCGGTTACCGCCGAGTCAGATTCGAAGCGGGTGCCGAGGGGCACAGGGGGGGCTGACGGAACACCTCAAGGCACGTCAGAAGGTGGGCGGAACAGGGCATCGGCGGAACCGGTGAAATTCACCGGTGAGCCTGATCGGACCCGTGCGGCTGATTGGACGCGTGCGGCTGACGGTTGACGTCCGCCATGGCCGCGCCTGCCGCGCCTGCCGTACGTGCCGCGCGATGTGGCAGCGCGTCAAGGCAGCACGGCGGGACACCACGCCAGGGCAGCGCATCAGAGCGCCCCGCCAGGAGGTCGCGCAGGAGTACGGCGACGCGCGTGGTCAGCCGTGCACGCCGGGGCGGCCACCACCGAGGTGCACGGCACCCGGGGAGACCGTGCAGCCCTCGACCGGCAGCTCCTCGATCGCCTCGTTCGCGGCCGCGGGCACGCCGAGCCAGCGCGCGGCGGTGGCGACCGCCGCCCGAGCCTGGCGCAGCCCGGGCGCGCCCCAGCCGAGCAGCTCGACGGCGAGGCCCGGCGCGACCAGCAGCCGCCGGTAGTGCCGCCCCGAGGCCGGGTCGGCCACGCTCGGGCCGACCGCCCGCAGCGCCGCCGCCATCCGGACCCGCGCACACTCGTGCCCGCCGTTCGCCGAACCGACCCGGTCGTAGAGGTAGCCGAGGTAGTACGGCCGGCCGATCACGGCCTGCGCCTCCTCGGCGGCCTCCCGGGCCAGGGCGGCCGCCGGATCACCGCCGTCCTCCGGCTCCAGCGACCCACCGGGCAGCGAGCAGATCCCGTCCCGGGGGTTCACCAGCGTCAGCACCCGCCCGTCCGGTGCGAACAGCCACCCCCAGGACTGCTTGACCGGCAGCCCCTCCGGCACCTGCTCACCCGGCCGCCACGGCCAGCCCGCGGTGGGACGCCGCCGCACCTTCCCGAGCAGTTCGGCGATCTCCGCGCTGTACTCGATCGGGCTCATGCTCTCGCCCCGCGGCGCTCGGCGGGGGTGCTCGCCCCTGCGCACCCCCTGGCACCGAGCTCGCTCCGCTCGCTCATCCGTCCCCCTCTCGCTGTCGGGCTTCGCCGGACCGGCGGTGCGCGGGGAGGACCTGCAGGGCGCGGTACGGAGCGGCCGGAGCGGCGGCGTGGGGCACCGCACGCTCCTGCTGTTGATCTTCTCCGAATCTTCCCCGAACAGGCGGTCGATGAACAGTCCCCAGCGCCGCATGGTGGACGCGGAGGCGGTGAACCCGGTGGACGCGGAGGCGACGAGCCCCCCGATCACCCCAGCGGCCCACCCCCTTCACCGGCGCCCCCGAAGCCGGGCAGCGGGAACCCGGGCCGAGGATCCACCCCGGGCGGGAACGGCATCCCACGCGCGGCGTCGTCGGCCAGCTCGTCGAACACCTCGTGCGCCGTCATCGGCCGCAGCCGCCCGCCGGTCAACGCCCAGCCGAGCACCGGCGGCCGGAGCCCGGCGTCGTCGGCCGGGGAGGCCGGACCCCTGGCCGAGGCGGACCGGCCGTCGGCCTGACCGGCGGCCCGGACACCCGCCGACGGATCGCCGTGCAGCAGCAACGCCCCCTCCCCGCCCAGGGCGACGCCCGCCGCGAGCGTGACGCAGAACGCCTCGGCGTCCCGCCCGGCCGGGTACAGCCGCCCCTCCTCCACGCAGACGTCCACCGCCGAGGTGAGCTCCTCGCCGTCCTCCGGGCCGTGGCAGCGCAGCGTCAGCAGGTGGCACCCCTCCCCCGCGCCCTCGGCGAGCGCCAGGTAGACGGACGTCACGTACCGCATCACGGCCGCCATCCGGAACTGCCCGTCCGGGTCCTCGCCGACGGCGTCCAGCAGGGCCGCGCAGGCCACGGACATCCGCACCCGCGCCCGGTGGTCGTCCAGCAGCACCGGGAGCAGCTCGGCCAGCCGCTCCCCCGCGTAGACGAACGGCTCCCCCGCCAGCTCGGGATCGCCCGCGTAGGCGACCCGGGCGGCGGGCATCCGAGGATCGAGGCCGAGCGCCTCGCAGTAGTCCTCGAAGTCGCCCGCCTCCAGGACCCGCAGGTGCACCTCCAGCCCCTGCCGGTGCAGGGCCGTGAGCTGCTCCTCCGCCCGCCGCAGGTAGGCCTGGTGCCCGAGCCCGCCGAACAGCCCGTACCGCGTAAGCCCGGCGAAGTCCCCGGCGTCGACGGCCAGGGCCACCGCCACCGGCTGGGGCGGCGGCGCGCCCCGGACCCGCCCGCCGAGCCCGACCGCCCGCGCACCGTCCCCTCCCGCACGGGCCCCCGGCGGCCGGCCGCCCCCGGGCGGCGCCGCCCCGCCGGGCCCGGCGGCCGACACCCCGCCGACACCGCCGCCCGGCCTCCGCCCGGCCATCACCAGCACCCGCCGCCGCCCCCGCGACGGACGCCCCGCCGCAGCGCCCAGCGCCTCGCACACCGACTCCCGCACGACAGTCATGACTCCTCCTTCTCGCTCGCCCGACTCCGGACCTCGTCGGCCGCCCCGACCGGGGGTGGCCGACGCCGAGGAACATACACAGAGCCACTGACAATTCACCCCAAGTAATCGAACAAGCTCAGCGCCACCCTCACCGGCACCGCACGGCACCCGCGGCCCGCCGTCCCCCCGGGACTCCCGGGACTCCCGGGACCCCCGGGACCCCCGGGACCCCCGGGACCCCCGGGGTGTGTGGTTTCCACCGGGCCGGGCGGGATTGTCAGTGCTGCGCGTTAGGGTCGGGGACCATGCGACTGCTGCATACCTCCGACTGGCATCTCGGGCGCTCGTTCCACCGGGAGAGCCTGCACGACGCCCAGCGCGCCTTCCTGGACCACCTGGTGGAAGTGGTCCGGTCCGAGGGCGTGGACGCCGTGCTGGTCGCGGGGGACGTGTACGACCGGGCGCTGCCCGGGCTGGAAGCGATCGCGCTGTTCGACGACGTGCTGCACCGGCTGGCGGACCTCGGGGTGCCGACGGTCTTCATCAGCGGCAACCACGACTCGGCCCGCCGCCTCGGCGTCGGGGCGGGGCTGATCGGGCGGGCCGGCATCCACCTGCGGACCGACCCGGGCGAGTGCGCCGAGCCCGTCCTGCTGGCGGACGAGCACGGCCCGGTGGCGGTGTACGGGCTCCCCTACCTGGAGCCGACGCTGGTGCGCGAGCGGTTCGGGCTGGCCAAGGGCGGGCACGCGGCGGTGCTCGGCGCCGCGATGGACCAGGTCCGGGCGGATCTCGCGGCGCGCCCGTCCGGCACCCGGGCGGTGGTGCTGGCGCACGCCTTCGTCACCGGCGGCGCGCCGAGCGACAGCGAACGGGACATCGCGGTCGGCGGCGTGGCCTCCGTACCCGCGTCGGTCTTCGACGGGGTGCACTACGCGGCGCTCGGCCACCTGCACGGCTGCCAGACGCTCGCCCCGCACCTGCGCTACAGCGGCTCCCCGCTCGCCTACTCCTTCTCCGAGGTGAAGCAGCGCAAGACCATGTGGCTGGTCGACCTGGCCGCCGACGGCTCGGTGACGGCCGAACGCGTCCCCTGCCCCGAGCCGCGCCGGCTGGCGACGCTGCGCGGCACCCTCGACGCGCTGCTCACCGAGGAGGGGTACGCCGAGCACGAGCAGTCCTGGGTGCAGGCCACGCTCACCGACGCGGCCCGGCCGAGCGAGCCGATGGAGCGGTTGCGCCGCCGCTTCCCGCACACCCTCCAGCTGCTGTTCGACCCCGAGCGGAGCGAGGCCGAGCCCTCGCAGTCGTACGCGGCGCGGGTCAGCGGCCGCGGGGACCTGGAGATCGCGGAGGGCTTCCTGCGGCACGTCCGCCCCGGTGCCGAGCCGGAGCCGGACGAGCTCGGCTGGCTGCGCGAGGGCTTCGAGCACGTCCGGGAGACCACCGACCGGAAGGCGGACCTGCCCCGATGAGGCTGCACAAGCTCACCGTCACCGCCTTCGGCCCGTTCGCGGGCAGCGAGACGGTGGACTTCGACGCGCTCGCCGCCGGCGGGCTGTTCCTGCTGCGCGGCGCCACGGGCGCGGGCAAGACCAGCGTGCTGGACGCGGTCTGCTTCGCCCTGTACGGCGAGACGCCGGGCGCGCGCCGGGCCAACCGGCTGCGCAGCGACCACGCCGACCCGAAGCGGCTGACCTCGGTGGAGCTGGAGCTGACCCTCGGCGGGCGGCGGCTCCAGGTCACCCGGCTGCCGGAGCAGCGCCGGCCGAAGAAGGTCGGCACCGGCACCACCGTGGAGCGGGCGCAGACCCTGCTGCGCGAGTGGGTCGCCGACACGGGCGACGGCACGCCCGGCTGGCGGGGGCTCAGCAAGTCGCATCAGGAGGCCGGGGAGGAGATCCACCGGCTGGTCGGCATGAACCGGGAGCAGTTCTGCCAGGTGGTGCTACTGCCGCAGGGCGACTTCGCCCGCTTCCTCAAGGCCGACTCGGAGGAGCGCGGCAAGCTGCTGCGGCGGCTGTTCGACACCGAGCGGTTCCAGTACGTGGAGGCCTGGCTGGCCGAGCAGCGGCGCGGCCAGGAGGCCGCCGTCCAGGCCGGCCGGCGGCGGCTGCGGGACCTCGCCAGCAAGGCCGAGCAGGCGGCCGGCCCGGACGCCGAGCCCGCCGCGGGCTGGGTGCCGGCCGAGGACGACGCCGCCGGCCTGGCCGCCGGGGTGCTGGGCTGGGCGGCGGTCCTGCGCAGCGGCGCGGCCGAGCAGCTCGCCGTCGCCGAGGCCGCCCTCGCGGGCGCCGGGGCGGCCCAGCGCGCCGCCCAGGAGCGGCGCGAGGCCGCCGAGGAGCTGGCCGGCCGCCAGCGCCGGCACCGGGAGGCAGTGGGCCTGGCCGAGCGGCTGGCCGGCTTCGAGCCCGCCGCGGCCGCGGACCGGCAGCGGCTGGCCGCCGCGCAGGAGGCCGTCGGGGTGGAGTCGGCGCTGCGGCTGCGGGAGAGCGCGGCCGAGGCGCTCGGTCGCGCCCGGCTGGCGGAGCGCCGGCACCGCGAGGCGCTGGCCGGCTCCGGTGGCGAGGGCCGGGAGCTCGCCGGGGCGGACACCGCCGGGCTGACCGAGGCCGAGCTGCGGCTGCGGGCCGAGGTGGTCCGGCTGGAGGCGGCCCGGGCGGAGGAGCGGCGCTGCGCCGAACTCGCCCGCGAGCAGCGCTCCCTGACGGAGGACCGGCGAGCCGCCGAGGAGCTGGCCGAGGAGGCCGAGGACTGGCTCGCCGAGTTCGAGGACGGGCTGGCCCGCCTGGAGCAGCAGCACACCGAGGCCCGGTCGGCGACCTCCCGGGTCGAGCAACTGGACGGGCAGCGCGCCGAGTTGACCGTCCGCCTGGGCGCGGCCCGGGAGCGCGACGGCCTGCGCGCCGAGATCGCCGCGGCGGAGCCCCGGGTGGTCGCTCTGCGCACCGCCGCGCTGGACGCCCGCGAGCACAGCCTGGACCTGCGGGACCGCCGGCTCAGCGGCATGGCCGCCGAGCTGGCCGAGCAGCTGCGGGCGGGCCAGGCCTGCCGGGTCTGCGGCTCACCCGAGCACCCGGCGCCCGCCGAGGCCGCGCCCGGCAGCCGGGTCGGCGCCGAGGACGAGGAGCGGGCGCGCCGGGCGCAGGCCGCCGCCGAGCGGGTCTGGACGGAGGCCGACCAGGCGCTCACCGCGCTGCGGGTGCGCGAGGCCACCGCGTCCGGCGCGGCCGGGCCGGACGGTACGGAGGCGCTCGCGCAGGCCCTCGCCGGGCTGGAGCGCGAGCACCGCGAGGCGCGGCACGCGGCGGAGGCGCTCGGCCGGGTCGAGCAGGAGATCGCCCGGCTGTCGCAGGACCGTGCCCGCCGGGTCGACGAGCTGCACGAGGCCAAGGAGCGCGCGGCCGTCCTCTCCGACCGGCTGCTGGCGCTCGACACCGAGCAGCAAGCGCTGACCGCCCGGGTGGCGGCCGCCCGGGGCGAGGCGGCCTCGGTCGCCGACCGGGCCACGGCCCTCACCCGGCTCACCGAGGCGGTCGCCGCGGCTGCGGACGCCGCCCGGGCGTACGCGGAGGCGGCGGCCCGGCTCGGCGAGGCCGAGGAGGAGCTGGGCAAGGCCGCCGCCGCGGCGGGCTTCCCGGACGCCGCGGCGGCGCTGGCGGTGCTGCTGCCGCGCGAGGAGCGCGAGCGGCTGGAGGCCCGGCTGGAGCGGCACCGCGCGGAGACCGCCGCCGTCCGCCGCGAGCTGGCGCTGCCGGAGCTGGCCGAGGCCGCGGTCCGTCCGCCGGTGGACCTGCCCGCCGTGGCAGCCGCGCTCGGCACCGCGACCGACCGGCTCGGCCGGGCGCACGCCGCCCACGCGGCCGCCCGCGAGCGCTGCGGGGCGCTGGCCGCGATCGGGCGGCAGCTGACCGGGCTCGCCGCCGAACTGGCCCCGGCGCTGGACAGGTACGGGCGGATCAACCGGCTCGCCGCGCTCGCGGCCGGCACCTCGGCCGACAACCGGCTGCGGATGCGCCTGGAGTCGTACGTCCTGGCGGCCCGGCTGGAGCAGGTCGCGGCGGCGGCCAGCGACCGGCTGGTCCGGATGTCCGGCGGGCGCTACACCCTGGTGCACAGCGACGACCGGGGCACCGGGACCAAGCGCTCGGGCCTGGCCCTGCGGGTGGTCGACGCCTGGACAGGCACCGAGCGGGACACCGCGACCCTCTCCGGCGGCGAGAGCTTCTTCGCCTCGCTCTCCCTCGCCCTGGGCCTGGCCGACGTGGTCACCGACGAGGCGGGCGGCATGCCGCTGGACACCCTCTTCATCGACGAGGGCTTCGGAACCCTCGACGAGCACGCCCTGGAGGAGGTCATGGACGTCCTGGACGGACTGCGCGAGCGGGACCGCGCGGTCGGCATCGTCAGCCACGTCGCCGACCTGCGCAGCCGCATCCCCGCCCAGTTGCTGGTCCGCAAGGGACGGCACGGCTCGATCCTGGCGCTGGCCGGGCGGGAGGACGCGTAGGGCCTGAACCCCCGGACCCGGGTTCGGAGGTTCAGCCCGAGCAGGCGATCCGCTGCGCCTGCTGCCAGGCGCACACCGGGCAGAGGGTGCTGCCCGGCTGGTCGGCGGGCAGTTCGGTCGGCTCGCCGCACAGGACGCAGTCGGCGCGCGGGCCGGCCGCCCGCGGGTCGTGCCGCAGCGCCGCCTCCGCTCCGCCGTCGGGCGCGAGTTCGCAGACGCCCGCTTCCTGGTTCGTGCCGGTATCGCTCATACCGACTTCCTACTCCGCGCCGCCGCCCTGCCGCAACACGCCGCAGGTGACCGGGCCGCCGCCCGCCCCTCTCTCCCCCGCCCCGCCTCGCCAACGGCGAACAGATGTCAGAAAACGTTCGCTGAAAGCTGTCGTCTGAACTCTGTTCGCTGACGTTCGTTCGCTGAAACCTGTTCGCCGAAGCCCGCCAGAGGTACGCCCCCGCCCCGCCGACGGCCCCCTCCCACCTGGCGGTTACCGTGGCCGGCATGCCCACCGACCTGCACCGACGCCTGCTCGCCGCCCGCGCCACCACCCCGTCGTACCCCGAGGTGGGTGCCACCCGGGACGGGGGCGGGCGGCTCCCGGACGGCTACGCCCACCTGCGGCGGCGGGTCCACCTGGGGCACGGGCCGGAGGTGCTGGAGCGGGCCGGGCGCTACGTGCTCGGCTGGGGCAGCCAGTTGGGCACCGGCTTCGCGGTGCACCCGGCCGGCCCGGCCCGGGAGGGCGGGACGGTACTGCTGCGGCTGAACCTGCCGGGGAGCCGGTGGCCCCGACTGGTGATCCCCTGCCGGGTGGTGTGGACGGTGGAGGAGCCGGACCGGATCGGCTTCGGGTACGGCACCCTCCCCGGGCACCCGGAGTGCGGCGAGGAGGCGTTCCTGGTGTCGATGGACGCCGGCGGCGAGGTGTGGTTCGAGGTCACCGCGTTCTCCCGGCTGTCCGCCTGGTACGCCAGGCTCGGCCGGCCGGTGGCCCTGCTCTGCCAGCACCTGGCGATCGAGCGCTACCTCGCCGCGGTGGCCGCGCACGTCCGCTGAGCCACCGGGTCCGCCGAGGCCACCCGCCGGACCTCCACCCGCGAGACCGCCGCCCGCCGGAGCGCCCGCCGTTCCCGCGCGTCAGCCGAGGAAGGACAGCCGGACGGTCCGGCGCGGGTTGTCCCCGTTGGTGTCGACCAGGACCACCGACTGCCAGACGCCGAGGGCCAGTTGACCGCCGAGCACCGGCAGGGTCGCGTGCGGGGCGACCAGTCCGGGCACCACGTGGTCCCGGCCGTGGCCCGGGCTGCCGTGCCGGTGGCGCCAGCGGTCGTCGGCCGGGAGCAGGTCGCGCAGGGTGGCGAGGAAGTCGTCGTCGCTGCCCGAACCGGTCTCCAGTACCGCGATCCCCGCGGTGGCGTGCGGGACGAAGATGTTGAGCAGGCCGTCGCGCCCGGTGGCCCGTTCGTCGAGGAACTCGACGCAGCGGTCGGTGATGTCGAGTGCGACCTCGCGGGAGCCGGTGGTGATCTCGAAAGTGCTGCTCTGGAAGGTGGTGGTCGGGAACGAGCCGGTCTGGGTGGAGTGGTTGTTGTCCGCCATGGCGCCATCCTGTCCCAGGTCAGCGGGCCGGGCGTACTCCCTCGCCGTCTGGCCGTGCCGGGCGGGCAAACTCGCATAGGCTGAAAGGTTCAGACCACATCACCCCGGACGGCCGCGACGCTCCCCCCGGCACCGCCCGGACGCCGTCCGGACACACTGAAGACCCGGCGGACCGGACGGTCCACCGGGTCGGTTCCGACCGGGCGGCGGGGAGGGACCCGTGCCGCACCGGTCGGACTAGCCGCGCCCGCCGAAAAGGCTCCGCCGCAGCCGACGCAGCGGCGTCAGCAGCGAGATCCTGGTGTGGCGACGACGGGTCGTCGGGGCCTCGGCGCCGCGCGGCGTGAGCTCCCTTATCAACCCGAGCGCCTCGGCGGTGTCCACCGCCGGGAGTGCGGGCGCGCCGAGCACGGCCAGGTGTCGGTCGATCCGGCGGCCGGTCGTGCCGACACCGCACTGGATCGCCGGCACGCGGGGCCGAGTCCGCACTTGCATGTGTTCCATCAGTTTTTCCCACCCCTACGAGGCGCCAGGGCCGTGAGGCGAAGACTATCCGTGAAGGACGGCCTTCGCGCAACCGTCCTTGGTGTTGTGCCACCGTATCGTGCGGCGTCAACTGACGAAGCACCAGGGGCCGCCCGGCCGGTCACGACTAGGCATCAATGATGGTGCACGACCGGCCATCCGTCACCAGGGCGGGCGGGCGCGAGTGCGGCAACCCTGCGCATGACGCGCGCCCGGCGCACGGCGGCGCCCCGGCGGCACCCCGCCCACGCACCGCTGGCACCGCCGGCACCGCCGGCACCGACCGCCCGCACCGACCGCACCGACCGCTCCCCGCCCGCGCCCCCCTATTAAGGGGACAGCCGCCACATCGACAAAGCGATCACCGACCGGCCCATCGGGCACGGCCCGCCCCGGGAACGACCCGTCCGAGCGCGGACCCCGATGACACCGTGACCGACCGACTTCAGGAAGTGAACACATTCGAGGGATTGACTCCCGCCGAACCTCCAAGCAATATCGGATGCACACGCCAGTGCCCGCACCGCACTCAAGCGTGTGTTCGAGTGATGAAGAACTCCGGCTCCCGCGAGCCACTGCCCGGCCGCCTCGACGCTGCGGTGGCCAGGCTCGCGCGGTGCCCGGACCGGCGGTCGGCCGTCGAGGGTCGGCCGGATCGCCACCTGACTGCCGGTGCCGCCCCGCGAGGGGCCCGGCACCGGCGGTTCCGGGTCCGCCACGGACGGCTTTCACGGACACCCTTCCCGGACACCCCCCGAGCCCCCGCCGCAGCCGCGCCGCCGTCACCGCCGCCCAGGCCCCCCAAGGGCCGCAGGGCCCCGGAAGGCCCGCACCGGACGTCCGCGCAGGTCGCGCCCGGTGGATCGGTACACTCGGCCAGCGTGTCCCTCCTCCTCAGCATCGTGCTCCCGGTCCACGGCGTGGAGCGGTACCTCCCGCGCTGCCTCGACTCGATCCTCGGCGACGTCCCCGCCGCCGAGACCCGTTTCGAGGTGATCGCGGTCGACGACCTCTCCCCCGACGGCTCCGGCGCGATCCTGGACGCCTACGCGGCCCGCGACAGCCGGCTGCGGGTGCTGCACCTCACCGAGAACCAGGGCCTCGGCGGCGCCCGCACCGCCGCCCTGCCGCAGGCCCGCGGCGAGTACGTCTGGTTCGTGGACAGCGACGACTGGGCGCCCGAGGGGACGGTCGGCACGCTGCTGGACGAGCTGGCGCGGGAGCGTCTCCGGGAGAGCCCCGCCGACGTGCTGCTCACCGGCTTCACCCACGTCTACCCGGACGGCGGGACGGAGCCCAACCCCTGGCGCCACGTGCTGGCCGACTCCCCGCTGGTCGAGGGCTGCACCCTGGCCGAGCACCCGGCGCTGTTCCAGACCGTGATGTCGGTGTGGAACAAGCTGTTCCGCCGCGCGTTCCTGGACGGCCTCGGCGTCTCCTTCGGCCGCGGCTACTACGAGGACATCTCGGTCACCTACCCGGCGCTGCTGGCCGCCGAGCGGCTGCGCTACCTGGACCGCCCCTGCTACTTCTACCGGCGCGGCCGGGACGGCGCGATCACCGCCACCGCCTCCCCCAAGCACGCCGACGTGTTCGCCCAGTACGACGCGATCTTCGCCTTCCTGGACCGCCCGGACCGCCCCGGCCGGCCCGTCCCGGACTCGCTGCGCACCCTGGTCTTCGACCGGACCGTCCGCCAGGCCCTGAACGTCTACGACACCCCCGGGCTGGTCCCCACCGACCTGCGCAAGGACTTCTTCCAGCGGATCGCCCGGCACTTCGACCGCCACCGCCCGGCCGGCTACCGCTTCCCCGGCGGGGTGCGCGGCGTGCAGTACCGGCTGGCCGCCCGCGGCGCCCGGATCGCGTACGCCGAGCTGCGCCGCACCGGCCGGCTGCCGCGCGAACTCAAGCGCGGGGCACGGGCGGTGGCGCCCGCGGTGAAGAAGGGGATGCGCAGCGGCGCCCGGTTCACCGCGTACAACGCGTTCCGCCGGCTGCCGCTGGACCAGCACCTCGCGGTCTACGCCGCGTACTGGCACCGGGGTTACGCGTGCAGCCCGGCGGCGATCTACGAGAAGGCGAAGGAACTCGCCCCGCGGGTGCGGGGCGTGTGGGTGGTGGAGAACCGCGCCCAGGCCGCCACGCTGCCGCCCGGGGTGCCGTACGTGATCGTCAACACCCCCGCCTACCTCAGGGCGATGGCGACCGCCAAGTACTTCGTCAACAACGTCAACTTCCCCCGCACCATGACGAAGCGGGCGGGCACGGTGCACGTCCAGACCCAGCACGGCACCCCGCTCAAGGCGATGGGCATGGACCTGCGCGACCATCCGGCGGCGGCCGAGGGGATGGACTTCGACCTGCTCCAGGAGGCCGTCGACCGCTGGGACTTCCTGGTCTCCCCCAACCCGCACACCAGCGGGCACTTCGCCCGCGCCTTCCCCGGCCGGTACGAGATGCTGGACACCGGCTACCCGCGCAACGACCGGCTGGCGAACGCCACTTCGGACGAGGTCCGGGCGATGCGCGAGCTGCTCGGGCTGCGGCCGGACACCCGGGCGGTGCTGTACGCGCCGACCCACCGCGGCAGCAAGGGCGGCTACGTGCCGCTGCTCGACGTGGCGGAGCTGGCCCGGCGACTGGGCCCGGACTTCACGCTGCTGGTGCGCACCCACTACTTCCACGCGGACGGCCCGGGCGACCTGACGGCGGCCGGTGCGGAGTCGGCTCGGATCGTGGACGTCTCGGCGCACCCGACCGTCGAGGACCTCTACCTCGCGGCGGACGTGCTGGTGACGGACTACTCGTCGATGATGTTCGACTACGCGGTGCTGGACCGGCCGGTGGTGGTCTTCGCCCCGGACTGGGAGGAGTACCAGCGGGAACGCGGCGTCTACTTCGACCTGTTCGCGGAGCCGCCGGGCGCGGTCACGGTGGACGCGGACGGGCTGGCGCGGGCGCTGCTGGCGGGCGACCCAGAGCCGGCGGCGCGGGCCGACTTCCGGGCGAAGTTCTGCGTCTGGGACGACGGCGGGGCCGCGGAGCGGGTGGTGCGCCGGGTGTTCCCGGTGGAGAAGGAGAAGTAGGAGGAGCGGCGCGGGAGCGTCCGCGGGACCTCCGGACGGGGCCGGCGCCGCCGGTACGGCGACCGGCCCCGTCGGCACGGGCTCAGCGCCGGCGGGCGGCCAGGAACTCCTCGAAGGTCAGGACGCCGTCGTGGTTGGTGTCCATGCTGTGGATCAGCGCCTCGGCCATCGAGATGGTGACGTCGTGGTCGCCCATCTCGTTGGCGGCCAGAGCGTACTCGGCCGGGGTGATCTTGCCGTCGCCGTCCTTGTCGAAGCGGTCGAAAAAGGCCTTGATCGCCTCGGTGGTCTCCATGGTGCCCTCCTGGGTACTGCGGGGTGTCGCTCGGTTCGGACGGCCGTACCCTACCCGGCCGTGGTGTTCGCCACGGTCGCCGGGAGTGGACGCGCGCCGGGGTCGGTGTCGTAGTCTGCGGATCTGATTGCAGGCCCGGGCTCCTCCCGGGCGATCGTTCGTCCAGGGAGGGAATCGTGCTCGACCTCGCCACCAAGTTGGTGCTGAAACCGGTCTCGCGGGGGATCTGGCGGCCGGTCATCGAGGGAATCGGGAACGTACCGCGCAAGGGCGGGGTGATCCTGGCCAGCAACCACCTGTCCTTCATCGACAGCGTGGTGATCCCGCTGACCGCCCCGCGCCGGGTCCACTTCCTCGCCAAGGCCGAGTACTTCACCGGCACCGGGCTCAAGGGCCGGCTCTCCAAGGGCTTCTTCGAGGCCATCGGCGCCGTGCCGGTCGAGCGCGGCACCTACCGTTCCGCTCAGGCCTCGCTGGAGTCGGCGCTGGAGATCCTGGAGGACGGCAAGGCCTTCGGCATCTACCCCGAGGGCACCCGCTCCCTGGACGGCCGGCTCTACCGGGGCAAGACGGGCGTCGCCTGGCTCGCGCTGACCGCGGGCGTGCCGGTGGTGCCGGTGGCGCTGGAGGGTCCGGAGCAGATCCTGCCGGTGGGCAAGCGGCTGCCGCGGCTGAAGAAGGTGACGGTCCGCTTCGGCGAGCCGCTGCACTTCGACGAGCTGCACGGGCAGGCCCGCTCGCTGAAGGCCCGTCGGCAGGTGACCGACGAGGTGATGGCGGCCATCCAGCGGCTCTCCGGCCAGGAGGTCGCGGAGAGCTACAACGAGGTCCCGAAGGCGGCCTGACCGCCGGCCCGTCCCGGGCGCACGCGCTCGCACGCCGGCCCGTCCCGCGCGTCCGAGCGCGACGTCCGCCCCGTCGGCCCGACTCGACACGGACCCGGGCGCGCCCGTCCCGTCACACGTGCCCGAGTGCGGCCGGTTCGGGCTGCCGGGCGGCCTCCGGCACCTCCCGGCGCAGCAGCGCCGCGTACCGTCCGTCCAGCGCCACCAGCTCCTCGTGGGTGCCGAGTTCGACCACCTCGCCGTGGTCCAGGACGGCGATCTGGTCGGCGGCGCGGACGGTGGAGAGCCGGTGCGCGATGGTGATGGTGGTGCGGCCGGCGGCCAGGGTGTCCACGGCCTGCTGGACGGCGTGCTCGGTGCGGTTGTCGAGCGCGCTGGTGGCCTCGTCGAGGATGAGCACCGGCGGGTTGCGCAGGATCGTCCGGGCGAGTGCGAGGCGCTGCTTCTCGCCGCCGGAGAAACGGTAGCCGCGCTCGCCGACCAGGGTGTCGTAGCCGTCCGGGAGGGCGGCGATGGTGTCGTGGACCTGTGCGGCCCGGGCGGCCTCGACCAGTTCGGCGTCGCTGGCGCCGGGCTTGGCGAAGCGCAGGTTCTCGGCGACCGAGGCGTGGAAGAGGTAGGTCTCCTGGGAGACCACGCCGACCGCGCGGGCCAGGGTGTCGAAGGACAGTTCGCGCACGTCCACGCCGTCCAGGGTGACGCTTCCGCCGGTGACGTCGTACAGCCGCGGGACGAGGTAGCTGAGGGTGGTCTTGCCCGAGCCGGTCTCGCCGACCACGGCCAGCGAGCTCCCGGCCGGGACGGTGAGGTCGACGCCGGCCAGGGTGGGGCGCTCCTGCGCCGGGTCGTAGCGGAAGTCGACGTCCTTGAAGCGGACCTCGCCGCGGATGTCGGTCAGGGTGACCGGGTCGGCCGGCTCGTCGATCTCCACCGGCAGGTCGAGGTACTCGAAGATGCGCTGGAAGAGGGCGAGCGAGGTCTGCACGTCCACGCCGGTGGAGAGCAGGCTGACGGTGGGCCGGAAGAGGCCCTGCTGGAGGGTGACGAAGGCGACCAGGGTGCCGACCGAGACGATCGGCGCACCGGCGGCGGAGGTCAGCCCGGCCGCCCAGTAGATCAGCGCGGGCATCGCGGCCATCACGATCTGGATGGTGTTCATCCGCCAGCGCCCGGCCATGCTGGCCCGCACCTCCAGGTCGGCGAGCTGGTCGGACTGCCCGGTGAACTCCCGGGCGAGCGAGCCGGAGCGGCCCATGGTGCGGCCGAGCAGGATGCCGCTGACCGAGAGCGACTCCTGGACCGCCGAGCTCATCGCGGCCAGCTGCTTCTGCCGCTCGGTGGTGATCTTCTTGCGCTCCTGCCCGACCCTGCGGCTGATCCAGACGAACAGCGGGAGCAGCAGCAGCGAGACGACGGTCAGCCGCCAGTCGAGGGCGACCATGGCGACGACGGAGGCGACCACGGCGGTCAGGTTGGAGACCAGGCTGGTCGCGGTGGAGGTCACCGTGGACTGCATGCCGCCGATGTCGTTGGCGATCCGGGACTGCACCTCACCGGTGCGGGTGCGGGTGAAGAAGGCCAGCGACTGCCGCTGGAGGTGGCCGTAGACGGCGGTGCGCAGGTCGTGCATCACGCGCTGGCCGACGGTGGTGGAGATCAGCGTCTGGAGGACGTTGAAGATGCTGTTCACCACGGCGGTCAGGATCATCCCGAGCGCGAGCAGGCTGAGCAGCCCGGTGCGGCCCTGCGGGATGGCGGTGTCCAGGACGGCCCTGAGCAGGAAGGGCGAGACGACCGAGACCACGGCCGAGGCGGCGACCAGCAGCCCGACGACGGCCAGGCGGGCCCGGTACGGGCGGAAGAGCGCGAGGATGCGGCGCCACTCGGCCGGTGGGCGGGGTTCGCCCTCGGCTCGCTCGGGCGGGGTCCAGTCGATGGCGGTGGGCCTCAAGGACGGGCCTCCCTGGGTGGGGCGGTCGGGTGCGGGGCAATATAGCGAGGATAGCTCATAGTTAGATAAGCTAATAGTGACTGTTGCCCTATTCCTCGTCCGTACAGGCTCCGCGGAGCGCCCGTACGGGCCCCGCGGAGCGCGCGATCGTCCCGACCGCCCCGGGCCTCAGTTGGTCCGGTAGGTGCGCGCCGCCTTCGAGGAGACCCCGCCGAGCTTGCCGGAGGGCAGCATCCGGGCGATGGTCACGGCGACCTTGTACCGCTTGCCCGGCACGGACACGGCCCGGCCGCGCGCCAGGTCGCGCATCGCCTCGTCCACCACCCGCTCGGCGGACAGCCAGGACCAGGACGGGATGTTCCCGGTGCCCATGCCGGCCCGCTGGTGGAACTCGGTCCGGGTGAAGCCCGGGCAGAGCGCCATCATCCGAACGCCCGTACCGCCGAGGTCGCGCAGCACGCCCTGGGTGAAACTGACCACCCAGGCCTTGCTCGCGCCGTACGTGCCGCGCGGCAGGAAGGCCGCCACCGAGGCCACATTGACGATCGCACCGCGGCCGCGCTCCCGCATTCCGGGCAGGGCGGCCGTGGTCAGCCGCAGGATCGCCTCGATGTGCACCTTCAGCATGGCCAGCTCGTCCTGGAGCGGGACGGTCCCGAAGGCGCCCTTGTTGCCGAAGCCCGCGTTGTTGACCAGGAGGTCCACCGGGCGGGCGGGGTCGGCGAGCCGGGCCTCGACGGCGCCGATGCCCTCGTCGGTCGCGAGGTCGGCGGTCAGCACCTCCGTCTCGATGCCGTACCTGCCGTGCAGGTCGGCGGCGGCGCGCTCCAGGCGCTCGGTGTCCCGGGCCACCAGGACGAGCTGGTAGCCGCTGCGGGCGAGCCGTCGCGCGAAGGCGGCTCCGATGCCGGCGGTCGCGCCGGTGATCAAGGCTGTGGTCATGCCCCAGACCGTACCGACTCGCCGCTTCGGGACCCACACCAAGGGCGATTTCCCAGCTCAGAGAGTTGCGGATGCAGCCCCCGGGAGGTGCTCGTACTGTCGAACGGGGGCATCGTCCGACCGGGCGGTGAAATCCAGACGAGGAGGCACTTCTGATGCTTACTCAGTTCCGGACCGAAACGGCTACGACGTCGCACAGCGCGACACTCGAAGCCGAGACACTCGCGAGCCTGATGGTGGAGGACGAGGCCGTCGTGTCCGACGCGCCCACGTACCTGCCCGAGGCCGCCGGCGCGGTGCTGCTCGCCGCGCTGCTGCTCCTCTCGCCGAAGGGCCCCAAGGAGAAGCCGACCCGGTAGGGCGACTTCCCCCCTGTCGGGCCTCGCGCCCGTGACCGACCCTCCTGAAGGGGGACCAGATCACCATGCCAACCGCCGAGACCCCTCTCCGTGACGAGTACGCCGCGGCGGTCGAGCGGGTGGCGGACCGGACCCTCGCCGTCCTCCGGGACGGCGAGGGCACGGCCGCACTCGCGGACCCCGACACCGTGGTGCCCCGCCCGCTGCTGGCCGCAGTCCGGGTGCTCGGCGCGGACCTCTTCGCACCGCAACTGCTCACCGGCGCGCAGCCCGACGACACCACCGCCGCCCTGCTGGCCGAGGCACGAACGGCCTTCCCCGCACCCGCACCCTCCTCCGCGGAGGCCGCGCTGGTGATCGGATGGCAGGACTGGGCGGCCGGAGGACTGCTCGCCCGCACGCCGTACGGGGCGGCCGCACAGACCCCCGCGCCACTGTCCGACCCGGAGGCCGTCGGCTGGCAGGCGTGGTCGAAGCGGATGGCCCAACTGTCCTCCCTGGCACTGCCGACGCTGGACGGCCCGGTGCACGACGCCGCCCGCGCGAACACCCTGCACCTCGCCCGCGGCGCCGTCCGCAGCATGCTCCGGCGCGACCCCACCACCGCCGTACGGCTCGCCCGGTGGCTCTCCTGGGCCCGGGCCGACGGCCGGCCGCTCCGGCTGGAGATCGAACCCGTCCTGGACCGGATCCGCCTGGCCGGCGACGGGACGTCCCGCTCCGTGCTCGAACTCACCATCGCCCAGCGCATGTTGGAAGGAGCGCCGAAATGACCGAAACCTCGGTGCTCGCCACCGCCCAACAGCTCGGCTCCCGGTCACTGGCCTGGCTGCACGCCGGCTACCAGCGCGGCTACAGCCGGCTGGAGGAAAGCACCATCGTCGACCTGGCCGACCCTGAGGACGTCTACAAGCCGCTCTGCGAAGCCGCGTTGGCCTCTTCCCTGGTCCTGCGCGACGGCGTCACCGGCCCGCACGACGCCCGCCTCGCGCGGGAACTCCTCGAAGCCGCCTGGGCCCAGCTGGGCGAGGGCGACCTGCTGCTCGAACGACAGCTGCGGCACGTCACCCTCGTCGACCCGCTGGAGACGTACGGCCACTTCGCCCGGTCCGGCTACCGCCACGCCGCCATGGAGGAGTTGCTCACCTCGATCGGCCGGCTCCGCGCCGTGCACGCCGTCGAGATCCAGGGCAGCCGCCACCTCGCCCTCGCCAACGCCCGGCGGATCTCGGGCCTCGAACCGCAGCCGGACTGGCCCAGACTGGCCCGGAACACCTGGCTCGGCGCCCTCCCCGAGCCGTGGACCGTCGCCTGGGTGATCGCCTACCAGGTCACCCACACCGTCTTCCACCTCACCGACTGGGGCGCCCGGCCCGAGTGCCTGCCCGAGCCGATGCGCGACTACCTGCGCGACTGGCTGCCGGTCTGGCTCGACATCTGGCTGGAGATCGAGCAGTGGGACCTCGCCGGCGAACTGCTCATCGTGGACTCGTGCATCGGCGAACCGGTCACCGGCCGGACCGGTTGGGAGGCGCTGGCAGCGGCCCAGCAGGCGGACGGGATGATCAAGTGCGAGGGCTCCGCACCCGACAACGAGGACCCGGAGGAGGACTTCCGCCAGCACTGCCACACCGCGGTGGTCGGGGTGGTGGCCGCCAACGTCGCGCTCTCCCGGGCTCTCGGCGGCACGCCGGTGGCCCCTTGAACGGGTTGGACGCCGCGGTCACGGCGGTGGTGCGGGCGGCCGAGCCCTACGCCACCGCCGTGACCGTCGCCCTGGCCCGCGGCGACCTGGCGGAGGTGCGCTGCTTCGGGCGGGTCCACCGCGGACCGGCCGCCGCGCCCTGCACCCCCGACACCGTCTTCGAACTCGGATCCGTCAGCAAGACGTTCACCGCACTGCTGCTCGCGGAGATGGTCGCCCGCGGTGAACTCGCCCTGGACGACCCGGTCGAGAGCAGGCTGCCGCGCCGCTGGCGCGCCGCGAAGGTCCACTCGCCGGAACCCATCCGGCTGCTGCACCTGGCCACTCACACCTCGGGCCTGCCCGGACTGCCCCCGGGACTGCTCGCGAAGGCCGTCCCGGCCTGGTTCAGCAACCCGTACCAGACGTACGGCGACGATCAGTTGAGGGACGCACTGGCCCGAACGACCGTACGGGGGAATCCCGGTAGCAGGTACGGGTACTCCAACTACGGAGTCGGACTGCTCGGCCGGGTGCTCGCCGAGACGGGCGGGCTGCCGTACGGGGAACTGCTCGTCGACCGGGTCTGCGGACCGCTGGGGCTGCGGTCCACGACCTGCGCCCCGGACCCGCCGGGCCGGGCCACCGGCTACCGGCGCGGACAGGCGCTCCCGCCCTGGCACATCCCCGGGCTGCCCGGAGCCGGCGCGGTGCGGTCCGACGGGACCGATCTGCTGCGATACCTCCGCGCACACCTGGACGACGGGCCGGCGGCGGGCCCGGGCAGCGGGCTGAAGGCCGCCCTGCGGGACGTCCGGCGGCTGCGGCTGCGGTTGCCGCACTCGACCGACCGGATCGGCCTGGTCTGGATGCACCGCCGCTCGGGCGACCGGGACCTCTTCTTCCACAGCGGGGGCACCCGGGGGTTCACCGCCTTCGTGGGCTTCTCGCCGGAACGTTCGGCGGCCGTCGCGGCGGTGGCCAACACCGCTCCGGCGCTGAACGGACGGTTCGTCCAGGCGGGGTACGAGGCACTGCGGGTCGCCAGCCGGCTCTAGCCGGCGAGGAGACGCCCTAAACCGCCACGGCCTTGGCGCGGTCGGCGGCGATGTGCACGGCGAGGCCCGCGAGGACGGTGCCCATCACGTAGCGCTGGATCCGCAGCCAGCCGGGGCGGCGGTTGAGGAAGGCCGCGATGCCGCCCGCGCTCACCGCGATCAGGCCGTTGACGGTGATCGCTATCGCGATCTGGGTCAGGCCCAGCAGCAGACTCTGCAGGGCCACGTGACCGCGTTCCGGGGCCACGAACTGGGGCAGCAGCGAGATGTACATGATGGCGATCTTGGGGTTGAGCAGGCAGGTCAGGAAGCCCATCGCGAACAGCCGGCGCGGCGGGTCCGGCGGCAGCTGCTGCGGGGCGAAGACCGCCGTGCCGCCCGGCTTGACCGCCTTCCAGGCCAGCCAGAGCAGGTACCCGGCACCGGCCAGCTTGATCGCGGTGTAGAGGGCGGGCACCACCGAGAACACCGCGGCCACCCCCGCCGTCACCGCGACCAGGTAGACCAGGAAGCCGGCCGCGACCCCGGTCAGCGAGACCAGCCCGGCGCGGCGGCCCTGCGCGATCGAGCGCGAGACCAGGTAGATCATGTTCGGCCCGGGCGACAGCACCATGCCCAGGGCCACGGCGGCGATCCCGAGCAGGGCCCGGCCGTCCACCGCGGATGTCAACGCGTCCATGCGAGGAGGCTAGGACGGCTCATCGGGTCAATGCAATGATGACTTTGCCCTCGGTGCAATCCGGCGCCCGAGGCCCTGGAGGAGCGAACGCCGATGGACGACTACCGCCTGATCGCCGACCGGATCGCCGCCGAGATCGCGGACGGACGACTGCGGCCCGGCCAGCAGCTGCCCACCCAACGGGCGTTCGCCCGTGGCCGGGGCATCGCCAACTCGACGGCGGGGCGCGTCTACCGGGAACTGGCCCGGCGCGGGCTGACCGTCGGGGAGGTCGGGCGCGGGACCTTCGTCCGGGCCGGGCGGGCACCGGACGGCACCCGGGTGGCACTCGCGGAGCCGGCCGCCGCCCCCGTGGACCTGGAGCTCAACTACCCCGACGTCGCCGGGCAGGCCGAACTGCTGGCGGGCGCACTGGCGCCGCTGCTGCGGCCGGACGCGCTGGGCGAGGCGCTGCGGCCGGTCGGCGCGGCCGGGACGGGCGCGGCACGGCGGGCGTTCGCCGGACTGGTGTCGGCCGGCTCCTGGGAGGTCGCGGCGGAGGACCTGCTGTTCGCCGGCAACGGGCGGCAGGCCATCGCCGGGGCCCTGTCCGCGCTGGTGCCGCCCGGACAGCGGCTGGGCGTGGAGGAGCTGACCTATCCGGTGGTCAAGGCGGCGGCGGAGCGGCTGGGCATCGTGCTGGTGCCGCTGGCCGTGGACGAGTACGGGCTGCTGCCGGACGCCGTGGCGGCCGCCCACCGGGCCGGACCGCTGCGCGCGGTGTACATCCAGCCGCGCCTGCAGAACCCGCTCGGCGCGAGCCTGCCGCAGGAGCGGGTGGTGGCGCTCGTGGCGCTGCTGCGGCGGCTCGACCTGCCGGTGGTCGAGGACGCCGTCTGGTCCTTCCTGCGGCCGGAGTCGGTGCCGCTGGCGGCGCTCGCGCCGGAGCGCACCGTCCTCGTGGACAGCCTCTCCAAGCGGCTCGCCCCGGGGCTGACCACCGGGTTCGCGGTCGTCCCGGCGGCGCTGCGCGAACGGGTGGCGGGCGCCCTGCGCTCGGGCGGGTGGACGCCGGGCGGCTTCGCACTGGAGGCGGCGGTGCGCTGGATCGGGGACGGCACGCTGGCCTCGGTGGAGGCGGCGAAGCGGGCCGACGCGACGGCCCGGCAGCTGCTGGCGCGCGAGGTGCTGGCGGGGCAGCGGCTGCGGTCCGACCCGTGCTCGTACTACCTGTGGTGGGAGCTGCCGACCGGCCGACGGGCGGAGACCTTCGTCGCGGAGGCGGCGCGGGCCGGGATCTCGGTCACGCCCGCGGCGGCCTTCGCCGTCGATCCCCGGCGCTCGCCCTCCGCCGTCCGGGTCGGGCTCGCCTCGCCCCCGCTGCCGGTACTGGCGCGGGCGCTGGAGACGCTGGCGGGGATCGCGGCGGGGGCGGGTGACGGCGAACGACGAACAGATGACAGCTGACAGATTTCGAAATCTGTCAGCTGTCATCTGTTATCCGTCGCCTGTCATCCGTCAGCTGTCGACTGTCCGCCGTCGGTCGTCCGCCGCGCCCCCGGCGCCGACGGCGCGCAGGCGAGTGGCGGCGGTGGCGGCGAGCTGGGGGGCGAGCCGGGCCACGTCCCGGGAGCCGACCACCGCGATCAGGCTCGGCAGCAGCCAGCGGACCGGCTGCATCCCGCGCAGCCAGGCCTGGGCGTAGACGTGGGCGGACCGGCGGGCGATCCCGGCGACGATCCGGTCCACCGCGGGCTCCAGCGGATACGTCTTGTTCGCCGGCCACGGCAGCCGGGAGCGCATCTGCTTCAGCACGGCGTCCTCGTCGGCCCCGCGCACCATGTCCGTGTCGGTCCAACTCAGGTACCCGACACCGACCTTGACCCCCTGGTAGGCCACCTCGGCGCGGATCGAGTGGGCGAAGGCCTCCACCCCGGACTTGCTGGCGCAGTACGCGCTCATCAGCGGCGCGGGGGTCAGCGCGGCGAGCGAGGCGATCTGGAGCAGGTACCCGCGGCTCTCGGCGAGCGCCGGCAGGAAGGCCCGGGCGGTGGCCACGCTGCCGAGCAGGTTGACCTCGATGACCCGACTGAAGGCCCGGTGGTCGCTGTCGGCCAGCGGCCCGCCGAGGGCGATCCCGGCATTGGCGACGACGGTGTCGACCCGCCCGTAGTGCTCCTTGATCCGCCGGGCGGTGTCCTCCAGCGCGTCGAGGTCGGTGACGTCCACCTCCCAGCTGGTCGCGGACGGGCCGCACTGCGCGGCGACGGCCTTCAGCTCCTCCGGCTCCAGCCCCAGCAGGGCCACCTTGGCCCCGCGCCGGGCGAGCTTGCGGGCCAGCGACGCGCCGACGCCGCGCGCGGCCCCGGTGACGACGACGACCTGCTCGGACAACGGCGGGATGGCGTTCATGCGACAGCGGTCCTCTCGTCGGTGGAAGCGGAAGCGGGAACGGCGCCGGCAAGCGCGGCCTTCAGGTACGCGGAGGCCATCCGGTGGATCTCCGCGGCGACCTCCGCCGGGCGCTCCAGCGGCGACATGTGCCCGACCCCGGGCAGCAGCAACAGCCCCTGTGCGTCCTGGAGTTCGGCGACCATCCGGTGCGCGTGCACCGGCGGGGTCAGCCGGTCGTCGGTGCCGACCACCACCGCCGTGGGCGCGGCGATCCGGGCGAGCCCGGCGTGGACGTCCAGCCGGTCGAGGACCGCGGCCCAGTTGGCGCGGACGGCGGTCGGACAGGCGTGCACGATCCGGGCCGTCGCCTCGACCTGGCCGGCGGGTGAACCGGCGCCCATGGTCGCGTACTTGAGCGCCGCCCGGCTGACCGGCGAGACCGGTCCGAGCGGCATCCGGGAGCGCAGCAGCTGCCGGTGCAGGAAGCGTCGCAGGCCCCGGGCGCGTACGGCCGGTGGCAGGACGGTGAGTTCGGCCACCAGGTCGCCCGGCCCGGTGGAGATCAGGACGGCCGCGGCGGTGCGCTCGGCGACCTCGGGGCGGCCACCGGCGGCCATGATCGTCATCCCGCCCATGCTGTGCCCGGCGAGCACGGCCCGCTCGCCCGCCGGCACGGTCCGCGCGAGCACGGCGGACAGGTCCTCGGCCAGCGCCCTGGTCGAGTAGCGGGCCCGGCTCGGCGGGATCTCGCTGTGCCCGTGGCCGCGCTGGTCGTAGGCCACCACCCGGTAGCGGTCGGCCAGCAGGCGGATCACCGGGGCCCAGAAGGCGGTCGAGCAGGTCCAGCCGTGGGCGAGCACCACGGTGGGCGCGTCGGACCGGCCGTGCACCTCGACGTGCAGCCGGATGCCGTCCGCCGACCGTACGCTCAACTCCTCCACGGGAACGGGAGGTTCGTACTCCTCGGGCAGCCGGACGCCGTTCACGCGGAGACCTCCTGGATGGCGCGGGCGGCCGCCGGTGCGGCGCGCATGATCAGCTCGTACTCACCCAGGTCGACCCTGCGGGTGGCCCGGCGGAACGAGGTGGTGGAGCCGGGCCAGAGCACGGTGTTCCTGCCGCTCGGGTCGAGGTACCAGCTAAGACAGCCGCCGGTGGTCCAGACGGTGCGGTCCATCCGGTGCTGGAGTTCGAGGTTCCACTGCCGCTGGGCGCGCGCGGTGGGCTGCATCGCGGCGGCGCCGATCGAGCCGAGCGTGGTCAACGCGTCGATCATGTAGTTCAGTTGGGACTCGATCATCAGGATCATCGAGCTGTTGCCGAGGCCGGTGTTGGGCCCGATGACGAAGAAGAGGTTCGGGAAGCCGTGCACGGTCGAGCCGCGCAGCGCCTCCATGCCGTCCTTCCACTCCTCCGCCAGGCTGGTCCCGTTGGCGCCGAACACCCGGGCGCCGATGGGCATGTCGGTGACGTGGAAGCCGGTGCCGAAGACGATGGCGTCCACCTCGTGCTCGCTGCCGTCGGCCGCGACCAGCGTGGAGCCGCGCAGTTCGCGCAGACCGGAGGAGACGACCTCGGTGTTGGCCGCGGCGAGCGCCGGGTAGTAGGTGTTGCTGAGCAGGATGCGCTTGCAGCCGATCCGGTAGTCCGGGGTGAGCCTGGCCCGCAGCACCGGGTCGGGGACGCCCTGGGCGATGTGGCGTTCGGCGAGCTGCTGGACCAGGCGCAGCAGTCCGGGGCGGCGCACGAACGCGTCCACCTGGAGCTCGCGGAGGGCGAACAGGGTGCCGCGGCGGATCTTCGCGGTGACCGGCAGGCGGCCGTGCAGCCACTTCTCCAGCTGGCTGATCTCGCGGTCGCGGCGCGGCAGCACCCAGGCCGGGGTGCGCTGGAAGACCGTCAGCCTGCCGACCTTGGGCTGGATCGACGGGATGATCTGCGCGGCGGAGGCGCCGGTGCCGACCATCGCGACGCGCTTGCCGGTCAGGTCGAAGTCGTGGTCCCAGCGGGAGGAGTGGAACACCTTGCCGGGGAAGTCGCCCAGCCCGGGCAGGTCGGGGATCTGCGGGTCGGCGAGCGGTCCGGCGGCGGAGACGATGGCGTCGGCCGTCCACTGGCCGGCCGAGGTGGTGATCCGCCAGCGGGTCTGCTCGCTCTCCCAACGCGCCTCCAGCACCTCGGTGTTGAAGCGCAGGTGGGGGCGGAGGCCGAAGACGGTGGCGACCTTCTCCAGGTAGGCGCGGATGTCCGGCTGGCCGGAGAAGCTGCGCGGCCAGTCGGGGTTGGGCGCGAAGGAGAAGGAGTAGAGGTGCGAGGGCACGTCGCAGGCGCAGCCGGGGTAGCTGTTGTCGCGCCAGGTGCCGCCGACCGAGTCCGCCCGCTCCAGGACCACGAAGTCGGTGATCCCGGCACGGCGCAGTCGGACCGCGGCGCCGAGTCCGCCGAAGCCGGAGCCGATCACCGCCACCCGGACGTGCGGGACGGACTCCTGCGCCGCGGTGGTGTCGGTCGCTGCGGACGCGCCGGAGCGGGGGCGCTTGCTGCTGGATGCCATGCGGCAACCTCCTGAGGGTGGGACGGTGATCGTCGCGCTCTCCCGGCGAGCGTGCCCCGGAACCTCCTGGGGCCCGTCTCCGGATCCTCCCGGGGTCCGCCTCCGGAACCCCGCCAATCGCGCCAGTAATCACTGGCATGGTTGGCAGGGTAGCCCTTGCTGACACCGGATGGAAGAAGCGCGACCGCTCCGGTTCGGGGAACCTTCCGAGCCGACGGACCTATGCTGATCGCCGTGGACAAGGTCAGAGCTGCTGCGGGCGACAGAAAACGCGAGTACCGGGTGGAGGAACTGGCCGAGGCCGCCAATATCACCACCCGCACCCTGCGCTTCTACCGCGAGCGCAAACTGCTTCAGCCGCCCCGCAAGGAGGGCCGCATCGCCTGGTACGGCGAGGAGCACCTGGCCCGGCTGCGGATGATCGGCGAACTGCTCGAACGCGGCCACACCCTGGGCGGCATCGCCGAGCTGATCGGCGCCGGCGAGAGCGGGCGGGACGTCGCCGAGCTGATCGGACTGGAGGCGGCGATCGTCGCGCCGTGGTCCGACGAGACCCCGGTGCGGCTGGACTGGGACGAGCTCAAGACCGCCTTCGGCGACCAGCTGACCGAGGAGAACACCGCCGAGTCGATCGCCCAGGGCTACATCACCGTCGAGGAGGACGGCATCACCCACGTCAGCCGCCGGCTGATGGACGCCACCACCGAGCTGGTGGCGGAGGGGGTGCCGCTCTCGGCGGTACTGGACGCCAGTCGGCGCACCCGGGAGCACGTGGACGCCATCGCCGAGATCTTCATCGAGGTGGTCGGCGAGCACCTGCTCAGCGCGCTGGCCGCCGACACCCCGCTGCCGCCCGGCGAGGCGGCCCGGCTCACCGAGCGCATCCTGCGGGTGCGACCGCTGGCGCGCACGGTCGCGGACGCCCAGTTCGCCCTCGCCATGGACCGGCGGGTGCACGTCGAGTACCTCGAACTCCTGCGCCAGCGACGGGAGAACGGTTCCGAGGCGTAACCGGGCCGCTGCGCGGGCAGGGATTCCCGCGCCCTGCCCGTACGTTGGAGGTGCCGCCGATGGCCCGACCGCTCAGCCGCCGCGCCGCTCTCGGCCTCGCCGCCGGGCTCGCCCCGGGGCTCGCGCTCGCCGCGTGCGGGTCCGACTCCCCGGCGCCGGGCGGCGGTTCGTCCGGTGGTGGTTCGTCGGGCTCCGGTTCGTCGGGCTCCGGTTCGTCCGGTGGTGGTTCGGCCGGCTCCGGCGGCACCCGGACGGTCCGCCACGCGCGCGGCGAGAGCACCGTGCCGGCCCGGGCGAGCCGGGTGGTGGCCCTGGACACCGACGCGCTGGACTCGGTGGTCACCCTCGGCCTCAGCCCGGTCGGCGCCACCACCGTCACCGCGGGCGCCCCGTTCCCCGCCTACCTGCCCGCCGAGCGGCTGTCCGGGACGAAGCCCGTCGGGGCCATCGGCCAGCCCAGCCTGGAGACGATCGCGGCACTGCGGCCGGACCTCATCCTGAGCAACCAGGTCCGCGACGACAAGCGGTACGACGAACTGTCGAAGATCGCGCCGACGGTGCTCTCCAAGACCACCGGACCGACCTGGAAGGAGAACGTCCGGCTGCACGCCGAGGCGCTGGGCCGGCAGGCCGAGGCCGACGCGGCGGACGCGGCGTACCGGACGAAGCTGCGGGACCTGGTCACCGCGCTCGGCGGACCGGCCAGGGCGGCGGCCACCCGGGTCGAGATGGCCCGCTTCCTGGCGGGTGCGCCGACCAGGCTCTACCTGAACGACACCTTCGTCGGCTCGCTGTTCAAGGATCTGGGGCTCGGGCGGCCCGCCAACCAGGACAAGCCCGGTTTCTCGATGGAGATCAGCCCCGAACAGGTGGACCAGGCCGCGGCCGACGTCATCTTCTACGCGGTGTACGGGGACGCGGCCAAGTCCGACCAGGGGAAGATCACCGAGGGGGCGCTCTGGAAGAACCTGGACGCCGTGCGCAACGGGCGGGTGTTCCGGGTGGACGACAACCTGTGGATGCTCGGCATCGGCTACACCGGGGCCGGGCTGATCCTGGACGAGATCCGCAAGGACATGGCACCGGCGGGCGGGTGACGGACGACGGGTGACAGCGACAGCCGACAGCCGACAGCTAACAGATTTCAGATAACAGATGATGAAATCTGTCATCTGAAACCCCGTCACCCGTCATCCGCCGCCCGCCACGGCGCGCGTCACCCCTGCCCGTACCGGCCCGGCCGCAGCCGCCCGGTGAAGGCGAGGAAGGCCACGAACCCGCCGAGGACGACCCAGCCGGGCCAGCCCGCCAGCGACATCGTGAGCGGGTCCAGCTCGGCGTCCGGGTCCGCGAACTCCCGGACCATCGACACGCTCATGCTGCTCGTGAAGGCGTGCGCCAGCACCGCCGGGACCACCGACCCCGAGCGCAGCCTCAGCCAGGTGAAGACCGGCAGGACGAGCACACAGCTGACCGTCAGCGCGGGCACCGCCAGGTACCACGGCCGTCCCGGGTACTGGCCGCCCATCAGCAGCGTCGGCAGGTGCCAGAGTGCGAAGGCCGTCCCCGCGAGCAGGTACGCCCGGACCAGCACCGCCCTGCCACCGGCACCCTCACCCCCGCCCTCTCGCCGGCCGAGCAGCAGCAGCCGGGGGAAGAGGAAGCCCTGCCAGCCGATCTCCTCGCCGAAGAACAGCGGCAGCGAGAGCACCATCCCGATCAGGCCCTGGACCGCCCACGTTCCGATCCGCCCCGCGTCCAGCGAGCCGAAGCCGGCGAACGGGTAGCTGCCCGCCAGCGCGCCGAGTGCCAGCGTCGCGGCCGTCAGCCCGCCGAGCACCCCGAGCGGCAGCAGGCAGGCCCGGACCGCGCGGGCCCGGGGCCGCGGCCAGCGCAGTGCCAGCGCCTCCCGTACCCCGCCGCCCCGCTCGACGAGGCGGACCACCAGCAGCGCCGCCAGCGCCGGGGCCAGCATGGCGGCCGCGATGCAGATCTGCTCCAGCGCGCCGACCCCCTCCCGGGCGTCGGTGCGCTGGTAGCCCTCGGCGAGCAGCGGGGTCATCGCCGCCCACATCCCGGCGTAGGCGAGCACCAGGTAGACCAACAGGCCGCGCCGTCGGACGGCGCTCGGCGGGGTTCGTGTCAGTAGCGTCATGCCGAGGACGCTACGGATCCGGAGGTTCGCCCCGGAACCAAGTGCACTGCCGTTCCCGGGGGTTGTCCGCTACCGCCGCGATGGTCGAGTTTTCTGGGTGTACGGGGGCCCGCCGGAGGTGCTACCAGGGCCCCGCGCCCTGCTGTCCACCCTCGCGTGCGCCACGAATCGCCACGGAAGCTGCACGGAAAGGAAAATTGACGTATCGTCAGGCGTCACACAGCGGGGGCGACGGTGGTCCGCTCACCGTCGCCCCCGCCGTACTCCCCCGCCGGCCGGCACCCACGGCCCGGCGGGGCCCTCCACACCTCCCCGGGCCCGGGCCTGATGGGTTCAGGCCCGGGCCCGGTTCAGCTCCGGGCTGGACTCATGCCCGAAGTCTCCCCGGAGCTGGATCAGTTGACGTTGACGGCCGTCCAGGTCGCGGCGACCGCGTTGTACTCCGCGCTGCCCGACCCGTACAGGTCCGCCGCCGCGCTGAGGGTGCCCGCACGGGCGCCCGCGTAGTCGGTGGTGGAGGTGAAGTACGTGGTCAGCGCGCGGTACCAGATCTGCGCGGCCTTGTCCCGGCCGATGCCCGCGAGCGTGGAGTTGTCGTACGTCGGGCTGTTGTAGCTGAACCCGTTGATCGTCTTCGCGCCGCTGCCCTCGGACAGCAGGTAGAAGAAGTGGTTCGCCACCCCGGACGAGTAGTGCACGTCCAGGTTGCCGACGTTCGCGTCCCAGTAGTCCGCCGAGCCGCCGTCCTTGCTCGGCTGGTCCATGTACCGCAGCGGCGTACCGTTGCCGTTGAGGTTGATCAGCTCGCCGATCCAGTAGTTCGGCGGGTTGGAGGGCAGGTTGGCGTACCACTCGACCATCGTGCCCATGATGTCCGAGGTCGCCTCGTTGAGGCCGCCGGACTCGCCCGCGTAGTTGAGGTTCGCGGTGGCCGCGGTCACGCCGTGGCTCATCTCGTGGCCGGCCACGTCGATCTCGGTGAGCGGTGCGGTGTTGTTGCTGCCGTCGCCGTACGACATGCAGAAGCAGCTGTCGTCCCAGAAGGCGTTGACGTAGTTGGAGCCGTAGTGCACCCGGCTCAGGGCGCCGACGCCGTCGTTGCGGATGCCATTGCGGCCGAAGGTGCTCTTGTAGAAGTCCCAGGTGGTGGCGGCACCGAACTGGGCGTCCACGGCGGCGGATTCGCGGTTGTTGACGGTGCCGTCACCGAAGCTGTTGCTGGTGTTGGCGAACAGCGAGCCGGTGCCGTCAGTGCCGTTGTTGAGGTCGCTGGTGGACTGGCCGCCGCGACCGGCGTCCTTCAGCTGGTAGTTCGAGCCGCTCTGGGTGGTGGCCAGCGGGACCTGGCCGACGAAGATGCCGTTGCCGGTGCCGGCCGCGGTCTCGATCGTCTCGTGGGTGGCGAGGACCCGGCCGTCGGCCGCGTCGGTGACCAGGATCTGGCGGCTCGGGGTGCCGTCGGCGCGCCGGCCCTCGACCGTGGTGCGGTACGCCAGGCGCGGGTTGCCGTCGGTGGCCCAGACCACCAGCTCAGCCTTGCCGGCCTGGTGGACCTCGGTGAGCGGCGACTCGTCGGCGTCGGCGCGCGCCCCGATGGTGGCCTTGACCCCTGCGGTGACCTGCGTGGCGGCCTGGTCGGCGGCGATCTTCGGGGTCGTGTTCGGCAGCGCGATCCGGGCGGCGACCGCCTTGTCGACCGACTTCACCGAGCCGTCGGCCTTCTGGTGGACGACCAGGTCGCCACCGATCACCGGCAGGCCGGCGTAGGTGCGCTCGAAGCGCAGGTGGCGGGTGCCGTCCTTGTCCACCGCGGCGTCCTTGGCGACCAGCTGCTCCTTGTCGCCGAGCTTGAGCGCCTTGGCCAGCGGGCCGGCCTGACCGGCCGCCAGCTTGAGCGCGGTCGCGTGCTGCTGGGCGGCCTGGGCCTGCAGCGAGGGGGTGGGAGCGGCCTGGGCGGCGGTGCTCACCTGGATCACACCGGTCAACAGGGCCGTGGCCGAGAGTACGGCGACGGCCGCGAGCTTACGCTTCACGTACGAGTCCTTCCGGGAATCCGCGTCTGGGCGCGGTCGCACCGCGTCCCGGGGGGCCGGGTCGGCACCTGTGGGGCGGGACGGGCACTGACGTGCGGGAACCCCGTGCAGTCGAGCGGTTCGCCACCGATGGGTGGGGGTGGGGCTACCGCTGGGGGATGACCAGAAGCATGACAATCCAGCAGGTGAATTGACAGGTCTTGCTCAGCAATTGGCCAGGTCCCGCCATCGGGTAAAGAGCCTCCAATCAGCAGACGAACCCGGGCAATTCGCCACATCCCGCCAAGGGCTCCGACCCGAACGACGCCCGGTCGCCTGCACCTACGGGAATCCACCCGCCGCACGCCGCACGCCGACCCGACGAGCGGGCCCGGTCGGCCGTCGATCGACTTTTACATGTGTGTAGAAGACTCCATACGGTTCCTTGACACGCCGGTGGCGAGGTCCCGCCACCCGGACCACCTTGAACACCGGGAGGTCGTCTGCTAGTCAGCCGACCGGCACCGTCACCGCCCGGACCGCAGGGCCACCTCCCTGCGCGCGAGTTGGGGGACGGCAGCAGAGGGAAGCGACGGCACGGCTGCGCTGGAGCCCACGGCTCCTCCTTCACGGGGCGGTGGTGGTGGTCACCGGCAGCCTCACAGGCCGCTCGCGCACCCCGCGCCGCGAATTCTCATGCCTCGGGCGGGCCCCTACTGCAGCCGCCACTCCTGGGCGGCGTTGCCGGGGGTGCAGGAGACCATGGTGACGGCGCTGCCGGGGCCGTTGTTGGTCATGCAGGACTGGTTCTGGTAGTCGCCCAGCGTGTACGAGCCGGCCGAACTGCCGGTGCGCATCGTCCAGTTGGTGAGGAAGCTGAGGCCGTTGCTCAGCACGACCTTCCCGTCCATCGTCTGGACCAGCTGCGGGCCGCCGTTGTTGCAGGCGTTGAACAGGATCCACATGCCGGGGTTGGTCGAGCGCACCCAGCCGTACTGCGCGTGACCGCCGACGACGATCGGGTTGTCGCCGTTCAGGTTGTCGTCGCGCATCCCGATCGCGCGGCCGTCCTTCGCGCTGACGATGGTGCTCCAGCTGGTGCCGCCGCAGGACGCGGGCCGGGGCGGGCTCTGCGGGACGCTGGTGGTCCCGCCGTTGGCGCTCTGGGCCGGAGGCTGCGGGTTCTGGTTGGCGGGCGGGTTGGGCGGGTTGCCGCCGCCGGGCTGGCTCCCCTGACCGGCCGACGACGCCCCGCCGGCGGCCGCGCCCGTACCACCGGTCCGGGCGCCACCCGAACCGGCCGAGGCGCCCGAACCGCCACTGCCGCCCTGACCACCGGTGGCCGACACCGGCGGGACCGGGACCTGCGGCTGGTTCTGGGCGGCGCCGGGCGCCGGCTGGTCGGGGCCCGGGGTGGCCGCCGGGGTGTCGGTCGGCGCCGGGGTGGTCGGCGCGGTGGTGGTCGCGGGCGCCGAGGTCGCGGTGCCCGGGGTCACGGGGGCGGTGACCACCACGGTCGGCTGGGCGCCGGGCGACTGGGCCGCGTCGGTGCCGCCGGCCCCGCGGTCGACCAGCAGGACGGTCGCCGTGCCCATCGAGATGACCACGGGGATGACGACGGGCACCAGCAGGGTGCGCCGGGACCGCCGCCGACCGGGTTCGGTCTGCGCCTGCGGCTCCACCTTCGCCACCTCGTCCGGTGCCGGGGCGCCACCCGCGGCGGGCACCACCACCGCCCCGCCCTTGACCAGCGCCACGGCTGCGCCGCCCTGGGCCGGCCCCGCCGCACCGTCCTTCGCGGGCTCCGCGGCACCGCCCTCGGCCGCCGGGACCGCACCGCCCGAGACCGCACCGCCCTTGGCCGCCGGGCCCGCACCGGGCCGGAGCGGGAGGGTCCCGCTGTCGGCCGCGCCGGCCTTCCCCGGCGTCTGCCCGCCGCCGGCGAAGCCCTCCCCCGCGAGCGCCGCCCGGACCGCCCTCGCCATCTCCGCCGCGTCCGCGTACCGCTCCTCGGGCTTCTTGGCGAGAGCCCGGGCGACCAGTGCCCGTACCGGCGCCGGAAAGGTGTCCGGCAGTTCCGGCACCGGCTGGTTGACGTGCTTGAGCGCAATCTGGAGCGGCCCGTCACCGGAGTACGGCGGCTCGCCGACCAGCAGTTCGTAGCAGACCACGCCGATCGAGTACAGGTCGGTGGCCGGCCCGAGGTTCACGCCCTCGGCCTGCTCCGGGGACATGTAGAGCGCGGTGCCGATGATCGCGAACGGGGCGGTGAGCTTGGTGCTGGCGAGCGCCCGGGCGATGCCGAAGTCGGTGATGGCCACCCGGCCGTCCGAACGCACCATCAGGTTGGACGGCTTGATGTCCCGGTGGACGATCTCCCGCTGGTGCGCGGCGTGCAGCGCGTCCAGGGCTCCGGCCACCAGGTCGAGGGTGCGCTCGACGCCCATCGGTCCGGTGTCCTTGAGCACCCGGTCCAGCGGACGGCCGTCGATCAGCTCCATGACGATGTAGGCGCAGCGCTCCTCGCCGTCCCCGCCGCTCTCGCCGTAGTCGTGGACGCCCACCACACCGGGGTGGTCGACCGCGGCGACCAGCTGGGCCTCGCGGCGGAAGCGCTGGGCGGAGGTGTCGTCCTCCAGCAGCTCCGAGCGCAGGATCTTGACCGCGACCCTGCGCGCCAGCACGGTGTCCTCGGCCTTCCAGACCGAGCCCATGGCGCCGCCGCCGATCTTCTCGACCAGCTCGTACCGCCCGCCGAGCACGGTGCCCGCGCCGCTCATACCCCTGCTCCCCCGTGTCATGACCCCACCCCCGCGGGTCGTCGGCACACAGTGTGCCAGAGGGTGTCGTGGACTCAGTCGTGCAGGTCCGAAAAGGAATTGGGCGCGAGTTGTCAGTCCTTGAGGAAATATCGAGCACGGTCCGCGACTTCCCGGACGGCCGAGACGACCGCGTGGGGCCGGTCGGCCTGGATGGCGTGACCGGCGCCGAGCACCGTGCCGTGCGTCCCCCGGACGGCGCTCCTCGCGACACCCGCCTGGAGGGCGGTCCAGCGGACGCGCATCGCCCTGGGCAGCCCCCGGGTCGCGCTCAGGACGGCCAGCGGCGCCTCGGTCGGCGGAGCCCCGGCGCGGCGACGACGGAGCTCGGGGACGGCGGCGGCGGTCAGCCCCAGTTCGGCGAGGAGGGCACGCCGCTGGTGCCGGTGCGCGATCACGGCCGCCTCGGCCCGGGCGAGCGGCTCCTCCGGTTCGGGCGAGGTCGGCGACAGCGCCGTCCGGTACAGCCAGAGCCGGTACAGCCAGAGCCGGTTCAGCACGGCCTCGGCGACCTGGATGGACCGCGGCTGGAACTCCTCGTGCGCCGGGTCCACGAGCACCTGCCCGGCCACCAGCTCCGGCCGCTGCCAGGCGAGGAGTTGGGACAGCTGGCCGCCCCAGCTATGCCCGACCAGGAGGGCCGGGCCCGCGTCCAGGTGCCGCACGAGGGCGGCCAGGTCGGCGAGCTGGCCGTTCAGCGTCGGGGCAGTGGACCGCTCGGGCTCGCTGGCCCCCAGCCCGGCCCGGTCGTACGCCACGACCCTCCCGTACCGGGCGAGTTCGGGCAGGACGGCCGACCAGGTGAGCGCCGACGTCCCGGCGCCCGCGATCAGGACCACCGGCACGGCGCCGCCCCGGCCGGCCTCCACCCAGCGCAACGCCCGTCCGTCCCGGTCCAGTTCGCCGGTGCGCACGCCGCCGGGCAGGTGCTCGCCGAGCGCCCGCGCGACGGCCTCCTGGACGCTCCGCAGACCCGGCCCGGCGGGCTTTCCCCGCGTGCCCTGACTGGTGTTCATGTGCCGTCCCCCTGGATCCCTCGTTCGGCCCCGTTTCCCCCGGGCCTGGTTCCGACCGTCCTGCGAGCGGCCTCGGGCAGTCCTCAGACCTGTCCGGGACCGGTCTCAGGTGATCATCAGACCGGCCCCGGACAGTTCTCCGACGGCCCCTCAGGCAGGCAGGGCCCGCTTCAGCAGCCCGAGCAGCGCCTCCCAGTGCCGCTCGGCCGCCACCGCGTCGTAGCGGTTGGTGTCGGCCTGGGTGTAGCCGTGCGGGGCGCCGGCGTAGACCTCCGCCCGGTACCGGACACCGGCGGCGGTGAGGGCCGCGGCGAGCCGGTCGATCTGCTCGGGCGGCAGCGACGGGTCCTCGTCCGCGTGGCCGAAGTACAGCTCCGCGGTGATCCGGTCGGCGCCCAGGTGCGGGCTGTCCGGGCTGTCGGTGGCGAGCCTGCCGCCGTGGAACCCGGCCGCGACGGCGATCCGGTCCGGGTGGCTGGCGGCGGCGCGCAGCGCCAGCATGGCCCCGAAGCAGTAGCCGGTCAGGCCGACCGGGCCGTCCTGGACCAGCGGGGACTCGGCGAGCCAGCGCAGGTACGCGTCCGCGTCGCGGGAGTTCGCGTCCGGGGTGAGCGTTTCGATCAGCGGGAAGATCCGGCCGAAGAGTTCGTCGGCCTGCTCCAGGTCGATGCGCTCCGGCAGGTCGAAGACCGGCGCGCGGCCGGCGCGGTAGAAGAGGTTGGGGGCGAGTACGGCGTACCCGGCCGCGGCCAGCCGGTCGGCCATGCCCTCCACGTGCGGCCGGAGGCCGAAGGCGTCCGTGAAGAGGATGACGCCCGGGTGGGCCCGGCCGTCGTCGGGGTGGGCGAGGTAGGCGTCGGCGGTGCCGTCCGCCGTCGGGATGTCCACGAGGGTTCCGCGCACGAGCATGGTGAGGGTGCTCCTTCCGATTCGTCCGGCAGCGTATCCGGTGGACCCGCCGCCCGCCCGTGCGCTTTGCGCCACAGTGCGGCCGCGTCGAACCCGCGTCGAATCCGCGACGTACCCGCGGCGCGCCCACGTGTGCGCCCGGGGGAACGCCGTGGCCCCGTGCGCGCGTTGAGCGGGCATGGGGTGGATCGTGGGTGTGGCGGCGACGGTCGCGGCGGTGCTGGGGCTGGTGCTGCTGGCGGTGTGGCAGGTCCAGGACGAGTCCTCGTCGCGGCCGCGGCGGCGCGGGCCCGGGGTGGGGACGGGTGCCGGCGGGCTGGAGGAGCTGCACGCGCTGTTCAGCCCGGGCAAGCAGGTGCAGGTCGAGCAGAAGCGGGAGCAGCTCGTGCTCCGGGACGACGAACAGGCCGGGGCGCCGCCGCACTTCGGCGTGGACCTGGACCGGGGCGTGGCGGTGCTGCCCGGCGGGGCCGGAGGACGTGCGCCCGGCCCCGCGGAGCGCGAGGGGATCGGAACGGGTACGGCCGGCCGGGCGCCCCGGGAGCCTGAGGCTCAGGCCCCCCAGGTGCGGGAGCAGAGCACCAGCCGGTAGCCGTCCGGGTCGGCTATCGTCACGCCGTGCTCGTCCCAGTACGGGTTGTGGGACGCGACCCGGGTGCCGCCGGCCTCCTCCAGCCGGGCGACCAGTGCCTCGTCCACCGGGGCGCCGAGGTAGACGACGAACAGGTCGTCCACCGTCGGGGTGGGCTCCAGCGGCCGCTCCGGGTCGTGCGTCAGCTCGAAGTGCCAACTGCCGCCGGGCGGGCCGACCATCAGCAGGTCGTGCTCGCCGGACACCCGCTCGGTGCTGCGCCACTGCACGGCGAGGCCGAGGGCGTCGACGTAGAAGCGCTCGGCCGCCGCGATGTCGCGCGAGGGGCGGGCGATCCGGACCCGCGTGGTGGAATCGATCATGTCGGCGACCATAGCCGATGCCACTGACAGCGAACCAGGCTGCGCGGCCCGACTGTGGACGGACCGTCAGAGCCGCCGCAGCCGCTCCTCGTCGGAGGTCCTCGGGCAGGTCAGACAGGCGGTGGCCGCGGGCCCGACCGCGTAGTAGAGGCAGCAGGCGAGCCGGGTGCGGGTGTGGTGGGCGCGCCCGTCGGGGGTGTGCAGGCGGCGGAAGTCGGCGCCGCCGGGGAGCGGCAGGGTGCCGCCGGGCAGGACGGCCTCGGCGGCGGCGACGGCGGCGTCCTCCTCGGCGACCGCGACGGCGGCGCCCTCCCCTGCGGCGGCGACGGCGGCACCCTCCTCGCCGAGCATCCGCCCCAGGTACCAGAGGGCGGAGGCCAGATCGTCCGTCACCATGCCCCAGAGCGCCCGGTCGCGGCGCCGGGTGGGACCGGCGAACGCGGCGAGCACCGGTCCGAGGTGCGCGACCACGGCGGCCCGCAGCTCGGCGCGCAGTTCGTCGTCGCCGGGGAGGGTGACGTACCCGCGCGGGCGCAGGGCGAGCGCGCCGGTGGGGGCGTGCAGCCAGAGGTCGGCCGGGTCGACGACGGGGACCCGGCGGGCGAGGTGCCAGGGGCCGGCGATCAGCAGGCAGGCCGACCAGACGTAGTGGTGGAGCAACCGGGAGGCGGTGACGTGCGGGCGCGGAGCGCGGCCGTGCTCGTCGGCGATGCGGGCCTCCGCACCCGCCAGGACGGCGGCCAGTGCCCGTTCGTCGGTGGCGAGTTCGGCTCCGGAGTGCCAGCCGTCGGCGAGGCCCGGGGCGGGCTCGGCGGCGTCGAGCAGGCGCAGCTCCAGCACCGGGCAGAGCTCCCGCAGCCGCCGGTAGTCGGCGACCAGCGCGGAGGACGCGCAGGGTGCTACGGGCAGGGGTGTTCCGGGAACCATGGGCACTCCCGAGATCGATTCCGCATGATCGATTAAGGTGAGGCTCACCTTACAACGCATCACCGCACCCGATGACCATGCCCAACTCCACCGGTCGGCTCACCGGTCCCGCCGGTCGAAGTGGCCCGAAGGCCGCGGGCGTGGACGCGCCGAAGTGGCCGTCGACGGCCGGGGGCGAACAGCTGACAGATTTCGAAATCTGTCAGCTGTTATCTGTTATCTGTTATCTGTCAGCCATCAACCGTAGGCCGTCAGCCGTTCCACCGCCCCGGACCGCCGCCGCCCCCTTCCTCCGCTCGTGGGAGAGTGGTAGGCAGCGAAGGGAGCGCGAACGTGCTGATGGACAAGGTGGCGGAGATACTCGCCGAGGCGTCGGCCGAGGTGGTGGAGCCGCGCTTCCGGGCGCTGGCCGCCGGCGAGGTGATGGAGAAGGCCCCCGGCGAGATCGTCACGGTCGCCGACCGCGAGGCCGAGGCGATCATCGCCCGTCGACTGCACGAGCTGCTGCCCGTCCCCGTGGTCGGCGAGGAGGCGGTCTCCGCCGACCCGTCGCTCGCCCTGGCCCTCCACGACGAGCCGGCCGCCTGGCTGGTCGACCCGGTGGACGGCACCGCCAACTTCGTCGCCGGCAGACCCGAGTACGCCGTGATGTGCTCCCTGGTCCGCTCCGGCCGGACCGTCGCCTCCTGGATCTGGCAGCCCGCCACCGCCACCGCCTACTGCGCCGAGCTGGGCTCCGGCGCCTGGCGCGACGGCGTGCGCCTGACCCGCCCCCCGGCACCGAAGGACGTCGCGAAGCTGCGCGGCTCGGTGAAGAGCCGCTACCTCGACGCCGCGCACCGCCGCCGACTCCAGGACAACATCGCGGCCTTCGGCGAGATCTCCCCCGGTCGGCACGCCGCCGGGATCGAGTACCCGGACGTCGTCGACGGCCGCTTCGACTTCCTCCTCTACTGGCGCACCCTCCCCTGGGACCACGCCCCGGGCTCCCTCCTGGTCACCGAGGCCGGCGGCGTCTCCGCCCGCCCGGACGGCACCCCGTACCGCCCGGAGGCCCCCGGCTGCGAGGACGGCCTCCTGGTCGCCGCCGACCCCGAGACCTGGGAGCTCACCCGGTCGATCCTCCTCGCTGGCTGACGCCGGGGCCCGCCCGCCCGGAGCCCCCGCGGAACCTCCGTCGGCCCTACCCGGCCCGCTCGCCCGCGACCTTGCGGCCGGCGCCCACCACCTCCCGCACCAGCGCGCCGACCTCCCCCACCGTGGTGTGGGGGTTCAGCAGCGTGAGCTTCAACCGGACCCGGCCCGGACCGTCGCCCGGGAGTTCGGTGCGGCCGACCACCGCCCGGCCGGTGCGCAGCAGCAGGCGCCGCAGCCGGCCGTTCACCTCGTCCAGCGCGGCCTCGTCCGTCACACCGGGCGGCCGGTAGCGGAAGAGGACGGCGGTGAGCACCGGCTCGGCGTAGAGCTCGAGCGCCGGGTCCGCGCGCACGGCGTCGGCCGCGGCGAGCGCGAGGTCGTGGCAGGAGTCGACCAGGCGGCCGAGTCCGTCCCGGCCGAGGGTGCGCAGGGTGACGGCGAGCTTGAAGGCGTCGGCCCGGCGGGTGGTGCGCAGCGAGCGGCCGAGCAGGCTGGGGTAGCCGGCCTGCTCGTCGTCGACCGGGTTGAGGTACTCGGCGCGGCGGGCGAGCGAGACGTAGGTCTCGGCGCGGCGCACCAGGAAGACCCCGGCCGCGGCCGGCTGCCAGCCGAGCTTGTGCCAGTCGAGGGAGACCGAGTCGGCGCGGGCGATGCCGTCGAGCAGCGGGGCAAGCCGGTCGGAGAGCAGCGCCCCGCCGCCGTACGCGGCGTCCACGTGCAGCCAGGCGCCGTAGCGTCCGGCGAGGTCGGCGGCGGCGGAGAGCGGGTCGACGGCTCCGGTGTCGGTGGTGCCCGCGGTGGCGACCACGGCGATCGGGGTCCGTCCGGCCCAGCTGGCCTCGGCCATCGCCCGTTCCAGTTCGTCCTCCCGCATCCGCAGCCCGCGGTCGACCGCGACGGGGATGACAGCCCGCTCGCCGAGGCCGAGCAGGGCGGCGGCGCGCTGGACGGAGAAGTGCGCGGCCTCGGAGGCGAGGATGCAGGGCCGGACGCCGGCCGGGATGCCGTCCAGCTCCACGATGCCGTCGAGCTTCTGGTCGCGCGCCAGCATGAGCCCCATGAGGTTGGACTCGGTGCCGCCGGAGGTGAGGACGCCGGCGGCGCGCTGCGGGTCGTAGCCGACGAGCCCGGCGATCTCGGCGAGCAGCGTGCTCTCCAGGGCGGTGGCGGCGGGGGCCTGGTCCCAGGAGTCCTGGGAGGGGTTGAGGGCGCTGACCGCGAGGTCCGCCGCGGCGGCGACGGCCAGCGGCGGGCAGTGCAGGTGCGCGGCGCAGGCCGGGTCCGCGGGGTCGGCGGCGCCGTAGGCGAGCAGTTGGGTGAGCCGGGCGAGGGCGCCTGGTCCGTCGTCGGTGGCCAGGGCCTCGTCGACGAGTGCGGCGATCTCGGCCGGGCTGCCCGCCGGCACCGGTCCGGAGCGCATGGCGGCGCCCGTCTCCAGGGAGTCGAGGACGGTGGCCAGCAGCGGTCCGAGCGCGCCAGGACCGGCCGCGCCGCCCGCCAGGGCGTCGGTGGCGGCGCCGTCCCGGGGGAGCCCGACGGGGCCGGATCCGGGCCCGCTCACCGGTTGCCCCGCACCGTCGGCGCGCCCGCCGAACCACTCGCCGAACCACCCGTCGGCCCGCCCGTGGACGCCGCCGCGATCGCCTCCGCCAGCCGCTCCAGCACCGCCGCCACCTGCTCGTCGGTGATGGTGAGCGGCGGGAGCAGTCGCAGCACCGCGTCGTGGCGCCCGCCGAGCTCGACGATCAGCCCCCGCGCCAGGCACGCCTCCCGGACCCGCACCGCGAGCGCCGGGTCGGCCGGCCGGGCGCCGCACGCGTCGGGCTCGGCCGCCGGGTCGACCAGTTCGACCCCGAGCATCAGCCCCCGGCCGCGCACGTCGCCGATCACCGGCAGTTCGGCCGCGAGTTCGCGCAGCCGGGCCGCCATCCGCTCGCCGACGACGGCGGCCCGCTCGACCAGCCCGTTCGCCGCGACGTGGCGCAGCGTCGCGGCCCCGGCGGCCATGGCGAGGGTGTTGCCGCGGAAGGTGCCGGTGTGGGCGCCGGGCCGCCAGCCGTCGTAGTCCTCGCGGTAGACGACGACGGCGAGCGGCAGGCTGCCGCCGATGGCCTTGGAGAGGACCATCGCGTCCGGGACGATGCCGCTGTGCTCGATCGCCCACATCGCGCCGGTGCGGCCGACGCCGGTCTGCACCTCGTCGACGATCAGCGGGATGCCGCGCTCGGCGGTGATCCGGCGCATCGCGCGCAGCCAGCCGTCGGGCGCGGGGACGACCCCGCCCTCGCCCTGGACGGCTTCCAGGATCATCGCGGCGGGCGCGACCACACCGCCTGAGGGGTCGTCCAGCAGCCGCTCCACGTAGGTCGCGGCGAGGTCCGCGCCCGCCTCGCCGCCGACCCCGAACGGGCAGCGGTAGCCGTACGGGTAGGGCAGCCGGGCGACCTCACCGCCGCTCGGCAGCGGCTCCTTGACCGCGACGTTGCCGGTGAGCGCGAGGGCGCCGGCGGTCATGCCGTGGTAGGCGCCGGTGAAGGCGAGCGCGCAGGAGCGGCCGGTGGCGGTCTGCATCAGCTTGAGCGCGGCCTCGACGGCGTCCGTCCCGGCCGGTCCGCAGAAGTGCACCCGGGCGCGGGCGCCGAACTCGGCGGGCAGGCTCTCGAAGAGCGCGCTGGTGAAGTCGTCCTTCTCGGCGGTGGCGAGGTCGAGCAGGTGCAGCGGGGCGCCGCTGTCGAGGGTGCGGCGGATCGCCTCCAGCACCACCGGGTGGTTGTGGCCGAGGGCGAGCGTGCCGGCGCCGGAGAGGCAGTCCAGGTAGCGCCGCCCGTCGGCGCCCTCGACGGTCATGCCGTGGGCGCGGACCGGGACGATCGGGAAGGAGCGGGCGTAGGTTCTGGCTGCGGACTCGCGGACGCGCTGACGGCGCAGGATGGCTTCACCGGCGGCCGGGGCTCCGGAGGCGGCCTGGACGGGTACGGCAGCGAGCGACACGAGAAACCCCCAGGGGAAGTTAGGTAAGCCTAACTTTACTGCCCTTGACCTGGCTGAATGCCCTCGGGGTCCCAGAACCACCCGAGTGAGTGAACCTCCCCCGGCTCCTCCAACGAGCGCCGCGCGGAAAGGTCACGGCCCGGCCCGCACCGGCCGAACCCGACGGTCGGGCCCCGGCCCCGCAGGTCCGGTTCCTCAGGCCCGGCTCCTCGGGCCCCGCCCCTCAGGTCCGGTGCCGCCACCGGTAGCAGAGCTCCGGCCGCCCGACGCTCCCGTACTGCGGCTCCCGCACCGCGCACCCGGTCTCCACCAGGTGCTCCAGGTAGCGCCGCGCGGTGATCCGGGAGACCCCGGCCGCCGCGCCCGCGGCCGCCGCCGACAACCCGGTGGCCGCCTCGCGCAGGACCGAGGCGACGGTGTCCAGGGTGGGCGCGCTCAGCCCCTTGGGCAGGGTGCTGCGCTCCGGCGTACGGAGCAGGGCGAACGCCTGGTCGACCTCCTCCTGCCCGGTCGCCTCCCCGCTGCGCCCGAGGCTGTCGCGGTAGCGGGCGTAGCGCTCCAGCCGGTCGTGCAGGGCGGCCGCGCTGAACGGCTTCAGCAGGTACTGCACGACGCCCGCGGAGACCGCCTGCCGGACCATCGCGAGGTCGCGGGCCGAGGTCACCGCGATGACGTCGGTGCTGTGGCCGGCCGCGCGCAGCGTACGGCAGAGCTGGAGCCCGTGGCCGTCCGGCAGGTAGAGGTCGAGCAGGGTGAGGTCGACGGGCGTCCCGGCGGCGCGGGCCCGGTCCAGGAAGCGCAGCGCGTCGGCGCAGCTGTGGACCGTCCCGGCGGCGTGGAAGCCGGGCTCCCGCCGGACGTAGAGGGTGTGCGCGGCGGCGGCCACCGGGTCGTCCTCGACCACCAGGACGGAGATCCCCGCCCCGGCGGCGGCTGTGTGGGCGGTGCCGTTCACGCCAGGGCCCCTTCCCGCTCCCGACCGCTCGACCCACCGGGCCGGTCGGCGGGCTCCCCCGGCTCGCCACCGGGCCCGCCCGGCCCGCCCGGCCGTCCGGCCAGCGGCAGCCGCACCGTGAGCACCGCGCCGCGCTCCCGTCCGACCTCGACGGTGCCGCCGTTGCGCCGGGCGGTCTGGGCGACCAGCGCCAGCCCGAGCCCGTGCCCGTGCCCGTCCTGCTTGGTGCTCCAGCCCCGCCGGAAGACGTCCTCGACCGCGCCCGGGTCGATCCCCGCGCCGGTGTCGGCGACCCGCAGCAGTAGGCAGTCGCCGGGCACCCCGGCGCCGTCACCGCCATCGCCGCCGTCGCCGCCGTCGCAACCTTCGCCGTCGCCGCCGGTGCAGTCCCGACCGCCGGCGATCCGCGCCGTGACGGTGACCTCCGGCGGGACGGGGCTCTCGGCCGCGCCGGCGATGGCGGCGTCCACGGCGTTGTCGATCAGGTTGCCGAGGACGGTGATCAGGTCCCGCGCGGAGAGGTCGGGCGGCAGCACCCCGTCGTCGATCCGGCTGTCCTCGGTGAGCGTCAACTCCACGCCCCGCTCGGCGGCTTGGGCGGCCTTGCCGAGCAGCAGCGCGGCCAGCACCGGCTCGCCCACCGCCGCGACCACCCGGTCGGTGAGCTGCTGGGCGAGTTCGAGCTCGGCGGTGGCGAACTCCACCGCCTGTTCGTGGCGGCCGAGTTCGATCAGCGAGACCACCGCGTGCAACCGGTTGGCGGCTTCGTGCGCCTGTGCGCCGAGCGCCTCGGTGAAGCACCGTACCGAGTCCAACTCCCCGCTGAGCGCCTGGAGTTCGGTGTGATCCCGAAGGGTCACCACTCGGCCGAGGCCGGGGCCGGTGCCGATGGTGGAGGTGTTCAGCACCACGACGCGCTCGGCGGTCAGGTGCACCTCGTCCCGGACGGGCTCCTCCCCCAGCACGGCCGCCACCAGCGCCTCCGGCAGGCCCAGTTCCACCACCGGTCGACCGTCCAGGTCGCCGGTCAGACCGAGCAGTTCACGGGCGGCGTCATTGCACAGCACCACCCGGTGCGAGCGGTCCAGCAGGACCAGTCCCTCGCGCACCGCGTGCAGGGTCGCCTGGTGGTACTCGTAGAGGTGGCTCAGCTGGTCCGGCCCCATCCCGTGGGTGTGCCGCCGCAGCCGGGAGTTGGCGAGGTAGGTGCCGACGCCGCCGACCGCGAGCGCGGCGACCGCCACCCCGACCAGGGCGAGCAGCGGACCGCTCAGCTGCGCGGAGATCGACTCCACCGTGAGGCCCGCGCTGACCAGCGCGACCACCCGGTGCCGCTCGTCCCACACCGGGGCGACCACCCGCACGGACGGGCCGAGCGTGCCGGTGTACGTCTCGCTGCGGGTCTGCCCGGCGAGCGCCCAGTCGATGTGCCCCAGGTAGGTCCGGCCGATCTGCTCGGGCAGCGGGTGGGTCCAGCGCACGCCGTCGGTGTCCATGACGGTGATGAAGGAGACCCCGGTGTCGGCCCGCACCTGCTCGACGTACGGCTGGAGCGCCGCGGTCGGGTCGGGGGCGCCGACGGCGGCCCGGACGGACGGCGAGTCGGCGACGGCGTGCGCGACCGCGGTGACCTGGCGACGGGCGGCGTCCTCGGCCCGGTCGGCGGTGAAGAGGTACGCGAGCACCGCGCCACCGGCGACCACGGCGGCGACGATCACCACCTGGACGACGAACAGCTGCCCGGCCAGGCTGCGGACCAGCCGCCGGGGACCGCGGCCCGTCGGCCGGTGCGAGCGGCGGCGCGGGGCGGTGGGGGCGGTGCGCTCGGACATGCCTGCCAGTGTGCACCACGCCCCCGGGCGCCCCCGAGGGCCGTCCGGCCCGCACCGTTCGCGGGCCGGGCCTCCGGGCCGGACAGCCGGGTCGGACATCCGGGCCGCCCGCGCCGTTCATGAACTCTATGAACGCAAACGTGACCTCCGTCACCTCGGAGCCCATAGTCAGAGCGGCCCATCCCCCCGGGGCCACCAGGACTGCACGGCAAGGGAGCCGCAGATGTCGATCACTGGAGCCGCCGCGGCGGCGGGACCCAGACGCAAGGACCGGACCCACTACCTCTACATCGCCGTGATCGCCGCGGTGGTCGCGGGTGTGGTGGTCGGCCTGGCCGCCCCCGGTTTCGCCGTGGAGCTGAAGCCGATCGGCACGGGCTTCGTCAACCTGATCAAGATGATGATCAGCCCGGTGATCTTCTGCACCATCGTCCTGGGCATCGGCTCGGTGACCAAGGCCGCGAAGGTCGGCAAGGTCGGCGGCCTCGCCCTCGGCTACTTCCTCGCCATGTCGACCGTCGCGCTGGCCATCGGCATGGTCGTCGGCAACCTGCTGGAGCCCGGCGGCGGCCTGCACCTGACCGCCGCGCTCGCCAAGTCCGGCCACGCCCAGGCGGCCGCCGGCGGCGCCCAGTCGACCGCCGACTTCCTGCTCGGGATGATCCCCGAGACGCTGTTCTCCGCCCTGACCCAGGGCAAGGTGCTCCAGACCCTGCTGGTCGCCCTGCTCACCGGCTTCGCCCTCCAGGCGATGGGCCCGGCCGGCGCGCCGGTGCTGCGCGGGATCGAGCACGTGCAGCGGCTGGTCTTCCGGGTCATGTCGATGATCATGTGGGTCGCGCCAGTCGGCGCCTTCGGCGCGATGGCCGCCGTGGTCGGCGCCACCGGCACCGCCGCGCTGAAGAGCCTGGCCGTCATCATGATCGGCTTCTACGTCACCTGCGTGCTCTTCGTCGTCGTGGTGCTGGGCACGCTGCTGCGCCTGGTCGCCGGGGTCAACGTGTTCGCGCTGCTGAAGTACCTCGGCCGCGAGTTCCTGCTGATCCTCTCCACCTCCTCCTCCGAGAGCGCGCTGCCCCGCCTGATCGCCAAGATGGAGCACCTGGGCGTCAGCCGCCCGGTCGTCGGCATCACCGTGCCGACCGGCTACAGCTTCAACCTCGACGGCACCGCCATCTACCTGACCATGTCGTCGATCTTCATCTCCGAGGCGATGGACAAGCCGATGTCGCTCGGCGAACAGCTCTCGCTGCTGGTCTTCATGGTGATCGCGAGCAAGGGCGCGGCCGGGGTCACCGGCGCCGGCCTGGCCACCCTCGCGGGCGGGCTTCAGTCGCACAAGCCCGCGCTGGTGGACGGGGTCGGCCTGATCGTCGGCATCGACCGCTTCATGTCGGAGGCCCGCGCGCTCACCAACTTCGCGGGCAACGCCGTCGCGACCGTGCTGATCGGGCACTGGACCGGCGAGATCGACGCCGAGCGCGCCCGGCGGGTGCTGGCCGGTGAGCTGCCGTTCGACGAGCTGACGCTGGTCGACTCGCACGGTGCGGCCTCCGGTCCCGCCGCCGCGTCGGACGGCCCCACGGCCGACGCCCCCGAGGCCACTCCCGAGACCGCCCCCGAGACCGCCCCCGAGGCTGTCCCCACCCGGGGCACCGCCACCCAGGGCGCGACCACGGCCGGGGTCTGACCCCGGCAGCGACCCCCGCACTCCCCCGGTCCGGCGCCCCCACCAACCCCCGGAAACGGCGCCGGACCGGGGGTCCTCGTTTTCCCGTCCGGCCGACGTTCCCGGTCGGGCCCGAACAGGTACCCGGCCCGCTCGTCACAGGTCCTGCGAGCCGCTGACCACCCAGGACACCCCGCCGACCGGGTCCTCCAGCACGACGTGCAGATGGTGCAGCCCGGCCGACGGCTCCTGCCAGGTGAAACAGCGCATCCGGTCCACCAGCGCGTTCACCTCGCCCCGGTCCACCCCGCCTGCCCCGTCCGGACCGTCCGGACCATCCAGGCCGTCCAGGCCGTCCAGGCCGTCCAGGCCGTCCAGGCCGTCCGCCCCGGTCATCGCGGCCAGCGCCCGCCACACCCCCAGCCTCCCGTGCGCGCAGCCCCGCGCCCGCTCCAGGGCGGCGGACCGCACCAGCGCCGGGTAGACGAGCGCGAACGGCAGGTACCCGCCGACCACCCGCCGGTCGCGGGCCAGCAGGGCGGCCGCCGCCGGGGCCTGGCCACGCACGCAGGCCGTCTCCGCCCACGGCGCGAGCGCGCCCAGCCCCTCCAGGGCCCGGGTGACCGGTGGCCCGTCCGGCCGTCCGGCCGACCGCGCCACCGGGGGCAGCTCCACCTCGCCCAGGCCCTCCCGGCTGGCCGGCAGGGTCAGCAGCGCACTGCGCGCGCCCCCGCCGGGCAGGTACTCGCGTACCCGGGCCGCCTCGTCCCAGCCCGCCGCCTCCCACGGCTCCAGGCGCAGCGGCACGCCCTCCGGGTCGGGCTCGGCCCCGTACGAGAGGTCCTCGCCGAGCAGCGCCCGGGTGTGCGCGACCAGCCGTCGCACCGGGACCGGACCGAGCAGCGGGGCCAGCCGCAGCCAGGAGTGCCGGGTCGCCAGCACCTCCCAGAGCGGGCCGGCGTCGTGGTCGGCCACTCCGGCGGACGTCCCCGCGCCGCCGTCCCGGTCGAACAGCCGGACGGCCAGCTCGGGCGGCGCCGCGTAGGCGATCAGGTGGCCGAGCGGCGCGGTCAGCACGGCCGCGGCCTCCTCGCCCGCCTCCGCCACGGCGGCCGCGCGGCCCTGCCGGTAGGCGGCGAGCAGCTCGGGCCAGCGGCCGTCCTCGGCCAGTGCGCGCAGGCGGCCGTGCTGGTGGATGATCACGATTCGCAGGGTACGGGCCGGGGCGGCGCATCAGCTGACTTGCCGTCAGCTCGGTGCGTCGGGGCGGCGCTCGTACGCCCGCCGCCACCGCACACCTCCGCACCCTCAGCTCCGCTCGTGCTCCCGCTCGCGCTCCTGTTCGCACCCCCGCTCCTGCTCGCGTTCGCACCCCGCCTCCCGCTCGCGTTCGCGTTCCCGCTGGAGAACGGCGCGCAGTCGGCCGTGGGCGCGGCGCCGGGTGACGGCCAGCGTGCTGCGGTGCAGCCCGAGCAGCTCGGCGGCCTCGTCGACGCTGTAGCCGTCGAGGTCCACCAGCGCCACCGCGCGGGCCTGCTTGACGGTCAGGAAGCCCAGCAGGCGGACCACCTCCCAGCGCGCCTGCAACTCGGCCATCCCGCCGGACCGGGGGTCGGACTCCCCCCGGTCCCGCTCGACGGCGTCGCCCACCTCCGGCACCTCGGGCATCGACACCCGCCGGCGCTCCCGGCGCCACTGGTCGCGCAGGATGTTCACCATCGTGGTGAACGCGTAGGCGTACGGCTGCGGATGACCGAGGAAGCGCTCCGGCCGGCGGGCGATCCGCAGGTACGCCTCGTGGACGACGTCCCCGGCGCCGACCGGACCGCCGGCGAGGGAGGCCGCCGCCTGCTGGAGTCTGGGCAGGAGATCCGTGAACACTCGGTTGAATTCGGCCGATTGACCGCTACTCCCACTCGGACCGAAGCCCTCTTCCCGTCCGCCGCCCGCATTTCGACCGCTGCAATCCACCATGCCGCTCTCCCCGGAAATCGGCACCCCGAGCACCCGGTCCGCCCTGGCCACAGGGGTCTTGAGCCGACCGAATGACTTGTGACACAGGTCACATCATAGTTCGTCGTCTCACTGTGCGCAGTCATTCGTGTGCACCATGTCACCAACCGCACAGGAAGCGGGACTTCACCTCCGCGCGGACACCCCGGCGACCGGGGACGGCTCCGCCCGACGAGAACCCCTGAGCAAGGAGAACCACCGTGCGAGGTTGCATCGCCAGGAAGATCGCCACGTTCGGGCTGGCCGCCACGGCCGCCCTCGGCGTGCTCGGGACCACCGCCCTGCCGGCCGCCGCGGCGACGGTCCGGACCCAGGCCATCACCCCCGAGACCGACACGGACTGGAACACCGTCGAGACCGCGACCTACCGCTGCGTCATCACCGCCGACTACGGCTGGCGCTGGGAGGGGACCTGCAACGTCTACTCCGGACGACTGCGCACCATCACCTACTGTGCCGACGGCTCGTCGAGCACCGGCCTGTGGATCGGCGCGCGGCCGCAGGCCTGGGCGGTCTGGGGCAACTGCCCCGGGTCGAGCTGGACCCGGATCGTGTTCCAGTGGCACAGCTGAACCGCCGGACCCGGAACCGCTGAGAGTCGACGGGTGACAGGTGACAGCTGACAGATTTCGAAATCTGTCAGCTGTCATCTGTTAGTTGTGAGGTGTCAGCTGTCATCCGCACGCCGTCCGCCCGCCGACACCTCCCGCCGCCGCCTCAGCCCACCGGAGAGACGTCCGCAAGCAGCCGGGCGGCGTGCACCCGGCCCGCGTGCTCGACCAGGTTGATCAGCACCTCCTTGCCCGAGGCCCGGTGGCGCGCATCGCACAACAGCACCGGCGTACCCGCGTCCAGGTCCAGCGCGCGGGCGACCTCCTCCGGCCTGAACTCCCGTGTCCCGGCGAAACGGTTCACCGCGACCACGAAGGGGATGCCCCGGTGCTCGAAGAAGTCGACGGCCGGGAAGCAGTCGGTCAGCCGGCGGGTGTCGGCGAGCACCACCGCACCGAGCGCCCCCTGGGCCAGCTCGTCCCAGAGGAACCAGAACCGGTCCTGCCCCGGGGTGCCGAACAGGTAGACCGCCAGCCCCTCCCGGATGGTGATCCGACCGAAGTCCATCGCCACCGTGGTCGTCGACTTGCGCTCCACGCCGTCGAGGTCGTCCACCTCCCGCCCGGCCTCGGTCAGCCGCTCCTCGGTGCGCAGCGGCCGGATCTCGCTGACCGCGCCGACCAGCGTCGTCTTGCCGACCCCGAAGCCGCCCGCCACCAGGATCTTGAGCGCCAGCACGGCGTCGTCGGGATCCTCGGCATCGAACGGGTCCGACCCGGCGTACGGACCGGACCGGCCGTACGGATCGGACGGATCGGACGGGGCGGACGATACCGACGGATCAGGCAGGTCGGACGGGTGGTCAGAGTGCACGGAGTCCACGGATGACCTCCTGGAGGATGCGCTCGTCGGGGAGCAGGGCGGGTGGGACGGGACGGCGGACCCGGATGAGCCCGGCCGCCAGCAGGTCGCCGAGCAGCACCCGCACGACGCCCACCGGCAGGTCGAGCTCGGCGGCCAGCTCGGCCACGGACAGCGGGGTGCCCCGGCACAGCGCGAGGATGCGCGCCTGTTCCGGGCCGACCGGCGGCTCGGGCGCGTCCGGTACGAGCGCCGGGTCGGGGAGTTCGGCGACCACCACGGCGATCAGGTCGAAGCGCTGCTCCCCGGCCCCGGTGCGCCCCCTGGTCATCGCGTACGGGCGGACCAGCGGCCCGGCGTCGTCGTCGTACCAGCGGGCCCGGTGGGCGGCCGCGAGCGGATTGCGGGGGTGACCGTCGGGTTCGGCCCTCGGGTGCTCGGGATGTCGCCCCCGGTACGGGTGGGGCACCGGACTCACCGGCCGCCCACCGTCCGCGGCGGGGCGCTCAGGTGCTCCCCGACCCGGCGGACCAGCCTGGCCATCTCGTAGGCGACCAGGCCGAGGTCGGCCCGGGCCGTGGTGAACACGGCGAGGCAGGTGCCCTCCCCGGCCGCCGCGACCAGCAGGTAGCCGCCCTCCAACTCGACCATGGTCTGGCGGACTTCGCCGGCGCCGAAGTGCCGGCCGGCGCCCTTGGCCAGGCTGTGGAAGCCGGAGGCGACGGCCGCCAGATGCTCCCCGTCCTCCCGCGCCAGACCGGCCGAGGTGCCCATGGCCAGTCCGTCGGCGGAGAGCATCACGGCGAAGCGGAGCTCGGGGGCGCGCTGGACCAGCTCGTCGAGGAGCCAGTTCAGCTCCCCCGCGCGGTGGGTGGTGGCGATCACGGACGCTCTCCTTCGGGTCGGGACGGGGGTTGGGGGTGGCGCGCCCGCGGCGGCCGCGGAGCGTCGGCGGGCTGCCCGTCCCGCCGAACCTCCGGGTGCAGACCGCGCGCCCATCCGTTCTGGAAGGCCGACATCGCCGCCCGCGCCTCCTCCGGGCTGCGGCCCGCGGCGCCGAAGCCGTCGCCGGACCCGGCCGAGGCCACGGCTGCAGTGGCGGCGGCCGTACGACGACTGTGCGCGGTCGGACGGGCCGGGCCCTCGCGCAGCTGCGGTGCGAGGCTCGCCTGGCGGGTCCGGCGCGGCAACTCCTCGGGGCCCGAGTCGACTTGGGGGCCGTCCGGTCGATGGCCGTCCGGTCGTTGACCATCTGGACGGGGACCGCGCAAGCCAGGTCCGGGCACCGGCTCCGAACGGCGTTCCGTACGGTACGGCTCCGCACCGTACGGCTGCGGCGGCCCGGACTGCGGACGGGCGGCCGCACCCGCGCCCCCGTCCGCAGCCGGACCGGCCACCCGGGCACCGGAGGCCCGGTAGGGGGTACGGCGCACCGGCCCGGGGTCACTGCCCCGGGCACCGAACGGCAGCAGCGCCCCACCCTCCGGCGGCGGCCCACCCGCCGCCGGAAGCCCGTCACTTGCCCTGTCCCGCGGGTGCTCCCGGCGCCTCGGATCGCCGCTCAGGGCGCCACCCGGGACACCGCTGGGACCGCCCGTCGGCTCCCCCGCGTGACCGTGCACCGGCGTGAACTCCCGCTCCGGGCCACCGTGCTGTGCCCGCTCGGCGAACACCGGCTCCGTCGGTCCCGCCCCGACCACCACGCCGCCCGGCGCCGCCGCGCGCGGCAGGGGCGGCACCGGCTCGAAGCCGTACCGCGCCTCCGCCGCCCCCATCTCCGCCTCCACTTCGGCCGTATCGTCGGCCGTCTCGTCGGCCAGCAGCGTGGTCGGCAGCAGGACCACCGCCGTGGTGCCGCCGTACGCGGAGGTCACCAGCGAGACCTTGACGTCCTGCCGCCGGGCGAGCCGGCTGACCACGAACAGGCCGAGCCGGTCGCTGTCGAAGAGGTCGCTCTGCTCGGCGGCGGCGATCCGGCGGTTGGCCGAGGCCAGCACCTCCGGGCCCATGCCGAGGCCGCGGTCCTCGATCTCCAACGCGAAGCCGTTGCCGACCCGTTCGCCCCGGATGTGCACCCGGGTGTGCGGCGGGGAGAACCCGGTGGCGTTCTCGACGAGTTCGGCCACCAGGTGGGTGAGGTCGGCGACGGCGTGGCCGACCACCGCGGCCCGTGGCAGCGGGTGGACCTCGACCCGGGCGTACTCCTCGACCTCCGAGACGGCCGCGCGCACCACGTCCACCAGCGGGACGGGCCGACGCCAACCCCGCCCGGGAGCGGCCCCGGAGAGGATGATCAGGCCCTCGGCGTGGCGGCGCATCCGGGTGGTGAGGTGGTCCAAGCGGAACAGGTCGGCCAGCTCGGACGGGTCGTCGGTGCGGCGCTCCATCGCGTCCAGCAGGGTGAGTTGGCGGTGCACCAGGACCTGGCTGCGGCGCGCGAGGTTGACGAACACACCGGAGACCCCGGAGAGCACCTCGGCCCGCTCGACCGCCGCCGTGACGGCCGCCCGCTGGACGGTGCCCAGCGCCCGCTGCACCTGGCCGATCTCGTCGCCCCGCCCCACCGGCCGGGGCGCCTCGGCCTCGATGTCCACCTCCTCCCCCGCACGCAACTTCCGTATGGTCGCCGGGAGTTTGCGCCCGGCCAGCTCAAGTGCCGAGTTGCGCAGGCCGATCAGATCGGTGACCAGCCCGCGCCCGATCTGCACCGAGATCACCAACGAGGCCACCACGCCGACCAGTCCGAGCAGCACTGCCATCCCCGCCGGGGTGAACAGACCCAGGGCGTACGGGTCCTGGCGCTCGGCGGCGAGCCGTCCGGCCTGGTCCTCGAAGGTCCGCAGGCCGCCGGCCACATTGCCCGCGACCATCGCCCACCGGTCGGCCGGCACCGCCGCGACCGCCGTCCGGCCGTCGGCGGCCGTCCGCACCCTGTCCTCGTACCCGGCCAGCTCGCGGTGGTCCTGGCCACCGGTGACGGCGAGCAGCGCCGCCCGGTCGGCGGGGCGCAGCTCGGCGGCGGCGCCTCGCTCGAACTCGCGCCGGGCGAAGGCCGCGCCGGCGAACTCCCGCAGCTGGTCGTCGCCGAGCCCGCCGGACAGCTGGGCGGCGCGCAGCAGGGCGTCCTCCCGGGCGAGCAGTTCCCGGGACCGGGCCAGCTCCAGCAGCACCCGCGCGTCGGCGGCCACCTGGCGGTCCTGGAGCGGCGCGACGGCACCGGCGGCGGCGAGCGCCCGGTCCACCGCCTCGCCGTACGCGGCGTACGCCTCGGGCCAGCCGACGCTCCTGGCCAGGACCCGGTCGCGCAGGACCGGCAGGGCGGCGAGGGAGCCGCCGAGCGCGTCCAGTCGGGCGGCCGCGTCCCCGCCCAGGCCCTGGGCATCGGCACGGTTGTAGCCCCGGTCGGGGCGGCGGGGGTCCGGGAACAGCGGAGTGAGCGCCCGGTCGGTGGCCGCCGCCGCCTCGCGCAGGGCGCTCTCCCGGACGGCGCTGGGGGCGGCCACCGGGGCGGCCAGCAGCTGACCGACGGCCGTGCGTTCGGCTTGCAGCCCGGCGACCGTCTCCGCGACCGGCGTGAGCAGCGTGCGCTGGGCGTCGCGCTGGCGCATCAGGCCCCAGACGCCCTGGGCGGTGGTGACGGTGGCGAACCCCCACAGGGCAATGACGGAGACGACCGGAACCATCAGCAGGGCGATGATCCGGGCGCGGACGGTCCGGGGGCGCAGGCCGCGCAGCCACGGGCCGGGCCGCGGTGGACGGGCGGGCGGCCCGGCATGGGCACCCCGACGGGCACCGGGGGCGGTACCGCGGTCTTCTCGCATGGGTGAGGAGCCTTTCGGGCAGGGAGAGGCTGGAGGACGGAGGCAGGTGGGCGGGGGCAGGCGGGCGGGGGCTGGAGGGGGCGCGGCTCAGGCGGCGCGGCCGTGCCGTTCGCCGTCGCGCCCCTCGCCGCCGCGCCGCCCGGCCTCGGCCGGGGCGAGCTCCTGCCGGGCGGGCTCGGGGTACGGGGGCTCGGGGTACGGGGGCCCGGCGGGGAGCTCCTCGGTGGCCAACTCGCCGGCTTCCCGGTAGCCGGCCCGCTCCTGGGCGGTCGGCGAGAGCGCGACGAAGGCCGAGGCGAGGAAGAGGAACGAGCCGAGACCGACGGCGAGCGGGAAGACGAACTCCATCGGGCTGACCCCGCCGAGGCCGGTCCGGGTCGGTTCCAACCGGACGTGGACGGCGGCCATGCCGGTGTAGTGCATGCAGCTGACGGCGAGGCCCATGGCCATCGCGGCGGCCGCGGCCGCGTACACGTTGCGGATGGTGACGGCGGCCCAGAGCGCGGCGGTGGCGGCGCCGACCGCGACCAGCACGGACAGCGCGACCGTCCCGGCGTCGTAGTGCAGCCCGCCGTGCATCCGGAGGGCGGCCATGCCCAGGTAGTGCATCGCGGCGACGCCGAGACCGGTGGTGACGCCGCCGGACAGCAGGGAGAGGCCGCGGTGCCGGCCGTAGCAGACCACGGTCAGGCCGAGGCCGGTGACCAGCACCGCGACCACGAGGCTGAGGACGGTCAGCGGCACGTTGTAGCGCAGCTCGGTGCCGTCGACGGTGAAGCCGAACATGGCGACGAAGTGCATGGTCCAGATCCCGGAGCCGATCGCGGCGGCGGCCGTGACCAGCCAGTTCCGCCGGGCCGGGCCGCTCGCGGCCAGGCCGCGCAGCGTGCAGCGCAGCCCGAGGGCCGCGCCGGCGCAGGCCATCAGGTACGAGAGGGCGGGGGTCAGCCAGCCGAAGCTGAGGTGGTTGATGGTGCCCATGGGACCTCCGGTCGACCGGTCGGGCCCGGAGGCGGTACGCGGTGCGCCCGGGCTCCCCGGGCCGGGCGGACTGCATACGAAGGCATATGCCAACCGCATGTGCGCTTCCGGCCTGGGGTGCGTGGGACGCTATCGAGGGGCCGGAATCGGTCAGACAAAGATCTGAAAAGCTGCCCGCGAGGCCCGGGTGATGTGTTCGAATGCTCCGGTCGTCTGCCCAGCGGACGGCGCACAGATGACAACAGACAGATAACAGAGTTTGAAATCTGTCATCTGTCCGCTGTCTGTTGTTCGTTGTTCGCTGTTCGTTGTTCGCTGAACCCCGTCAGCTGTCAGCCGTCACCCGGATCCGCATCGGACTCGCCGCCCGCAGCGTGATCCCCTGGGCGAGCGCCACCCTCCGGTCCACCGCCTCCACCTCGAAGTCCCGCAGCAGCACCCCCAGCGCCAGCACCGCCTCCAGCATCGAGAAGTGCTGCCCGATGCAGGCCCGCGGCCCGCCCCCGAACGGGAACCAGGCGTAGCGGTGCCGGGCCCGCTCCGCCTCCGGCAGGAAGCGGTCCGGGTCGAAGCGCTCCGGATCCTCCCAGTGGTCCGGGTGCCGGTGGGTGACCAGCGGCGCGACGACGACCTGCGCCCCCGCCGGGATCACGTACCCGTCGATGACGGTCTCCTCGACCGCCCGCCGCCCGCCCAGGGCCGCCGACGGATAGAGCCGCATCGCCTCCTTCAGCACCCGGGTGATGTACGGGAGCGCGTCCAGGTCCGCCGCCGTCGGCGCGCGCCCAGCCAGGACGGTCCGCGCCTCCTCGCGGGCGAGCCGCCGCTGCTCGGGGTGCTTGGCCAGCAGGTGCAGCGCGAAGGCCAGCGCGGTGGCCGTGGTCTCGTGCCCGGCGAGCAGGAACACCAGGACCTGGTCCCGGAGTTCGGCCGGGTCCAGCCGCTCTCCGTGGTCGTCGCGGGCCCGGCCGAGCAGGGTGAGCAGGTCGTCCGCGCCCTCGTCGCCGCCGCCCCGCGCGGCCCGTTCGGCGATGATCCGGTCGCAGACCCCGTACAGCGCCCGCTGGGCCTCGGCACCGCGCCGGTTGGCCGGCGTCGGCCAGGTGCGCGGGAGGCGGACCGGGGCGTAGCCGCGCTCCTTCACGTACTCGCCGAGCACCGGGAAGCTGCGGTGGACCACCGCTATCGCCTCCTCCACGTCGGCGCCGAAGAGGATGCGCGCGACCGCCCGCAGCGCGAACCGGGACGTCTCGTCCGCCGCGTCCACCACCCCGCCGGGCACCGCCCGCCACCGCTCGGCGAGCGACTGCGCCTCCTGCGCGAGCGCGTCCGCGTAGCCGTCCACCCGGCGCCGGGTGAACAGCGGCTGCACCATCCGGCGTTGGCGCTGGTACTCGGCGTCCTGACTGGTCAGCAGCCCGTTGCCGACGCTGCTCCGGAGCTCGTCGTAGAACGGGTCCTCCTTGCGGAAGTTGGCCGCCTCGCCCGCCAGCACCTGGCGGACGCCCTCCGGCGAGAACACCCCGTAGAAGTCGGCCCGCAGCCCGGGCGGCCCGGCCTGGAAGCGCACCACGTCGCCGTGGTCGCGGCGGGCCGCGAGGTAGCTGCGCAGCGGGCGGCGGGTGAGGTCGAACAGCGATCCGACCAGCGGGTTCCCGGCCGGCACGGGTATCGCGGAGGTGGGGGCGGGCACGAGGCCGGGGTCGGGAACGGGGAGGACTTCGGTGGCCATCGGCACTCCTTCTGTACGGGGACTCACCCGCCGCCTCTACCGACGGGCGGTCAGCACCGAGAGGAGCCGCACCCGGACCGGTCGGCCGGGCCGACCTGCCCGGCCACCGGATCCGGGCCCGTCTCACTCGTACTCGGTGCCCCCCTTGCGGGTCAGGTAAGCCTCGCTGACCACCTTGGCGATCGCCCGCCCGCCGAGCACCGGGCTCCAGCGCTCGGTGACCGGCCGCACCACCACGCCCTCGCGCAGGTGCAGTTCACGCCCGGAGACGGTCTCCCGGCCTCGGGCGAACCCCAGCACGGTCTCCGGATCGAACGGTCCGCGCCACAGCTCGGGCACCAACGGCAGTTCCCCGTCCAGCAGTACGTCTGCCGAAAGCCAGTTCAGCTGCCCGTCCACGACGGCCGACACGTCGAACGCGGCGTATCCGGGCCGCTCGGTGCGCGCCGAGGCGCCGTAGCCCAGGTCCTGCACGCCCTCACCGAAGACCTCGCCGAAGATGCCGACCCGCTCGGCCCCGAGGCGCTCCGCCAGCCGGGCCGCCACCGCCGGGATGTCGTACGCGCGCACCGCCCGCCAGTAGAGGTTGCGCGCGTCCTCGGCCAGCGCCAGCCCCTGCGCACCGATGCCCTTGGACGACACCCGCACCTCGCCAGTGACGGCGGTGTACGTGACCAGGCAGCAGCTGCCGTGCAGCTTCTCGGTCAGCACGACCGGCTCGCCCGGCGCGAAGGCCTCGGGGTAGCGCTTGAGGTTCTCGATGTCCACCCAGGGCAGCAGGTCCGGCGCGCTGACCACGTCACCGCTCATCGACGTCGGCACCGGCGGCTGCCACTTGACGACCCCGAGCAGCTCGGCGAAGTCCTCGCCGCGCTCGGCCGCGGCGGCCAGGTCGGTGCCGGCGAGCGCGGCGGGCCGGCAGACGACGCCCTGGGACAGCTCGCCGCGCAGCCGTACCGCCTTCACCCGGTTCGCCCGGGCGCCGGCCAGCTTGCCGGTCAGACCCAGCTCCTCGATCAACTCCTCGGGGAGGACGGACTGTTCGGGGATGTAGACGGCGTGGTCCCCGGTCCGGTACGCGCCTTTCGCGACCACCGCCCGGTAGAGGCCGACCTGGGCGAGCTCCAGGGCATCGGCGTTCGGGTGCTCCAGGATGACCAGCTTCTCGGCGGTGACGCGCAGCGTGGACATGGACGGACTCCTCCCCTTGGTTCGGCCCCGGCCGTGTGTCCGACCGGCCCGGCCGTCTGTACGGACGGCGACCACTCTGGCCGTTCGACCACCCACGGCGCGACGCAATTACCGCGCGCCCCTCGCCAGCGCCCACACCGGCCCACCGTCCCCACCAACCTGACCGCCTCACCGTCCTCACCGCCTCACCGTCCTCACCGCGCCCCGCGAGTCCCGGTTGAGCCATCCCACAGCAGCCCCGAGACCCGCCCGGCCCCCAGCTGTGCGAACCGACAGGGGATTTATCGCTCGCATATGCGGCACTATGATCGCCGTAATGGCCGCACCTGCGGCTCGTCCCTCGCGCCCCTCCCGGCGCGCACCCTGGAGGGGAAGCACCGATGAGCACCCGTACGCCCACCGCCCGCAGGCTCGCCGTCGCCACCGCCGCGGTCCTCGTCCTCGGGCTCGGAGTCAGCGCCTGCGGCAGCGACGGCGGCAAGTCCTCCGGTTCCTCGGCCTCTTCGAGCACCTCCGCGAACGCCTCCGCCGCGGGCAGCAGCGTCCCGAAGGCCTCCGGCACCATCACCGTCTTCGCCGCCGCCTCGCTCAAGGAGACCTTCACCGAGCTCGGCAAGAAGTTCGAGGCCGCCAACCCGGGCGCCAAGGTCACCTTCAACTTCGGCGGCAGCTCCAGCCTCGCCACCAGCATCAACTCCGGTGCCCCGGCGGACGTGTTCGCCGCCGCCAGCCCGGCCACCATGAAGACCGTGACGGACGCGGGCGGTGCCAGCGGGCAGCCGACGACCTTCGTCCGGAACACGCTCACCATCGCCGTCCCCAAGGGCAACCCCAAGCACATCGCGGGCCTCAAGGACCTCACCGCCTCCGGCGTGAAGGTCGCGCTGTGCGCGAAGGAGGTGCCGTGCGGCGCCGCCGCCCAGACCGCGCTCAAGGCGGCGGGCGTCGACCTCACCCCGGTCACCCTGGAGCAGGACGTCAAGGGCGCGCTCACCAAGGTCGAACTCGGCGAGGTCGACGCGTCCCTGGTGTACCGGACCGATGTGCAGGCCGATGCTGCGAAGATCGACGGCGTGGACTTCCCCGAGGCCGACAAGGCCGTGAACGACTACCCGATCGCCGCACTCGCCAAGGCGCCGAACAAGGACGGCGCCGCGGCCTTCGTCGCGTACGTCCAGTCGCCCGAGGCCAAGCAGGTGCTGACCGCGGCGGGCTTCCAGGCACCGTGAGCGAGCGCACCACCGGCCCCGGGGACGGCTCCGGACGCGACTCCGGTCGGAACCGCACCGTCGGCGGCGGCGCGGCGGAAGCCGAGAAGGCCCTGCCGCGCCGCGACCCACGAAACCGCGACCCACGAAGTCGCGCCCCGCGAAACCGACGCCCGCGGACGCACCGCGCCCCGGTCGCCCTGCTGCTCCCGGCGCTGCTCGGGTTGGCGTTCCTGGTCCTGCCGCTGGTCGGCCTGCTGATCCGGGCGCCCTGGAGCGACCTGTCCGAGCAGCTCACCAGCACCGCCGTCTGGGACGCGCTGCGCCTGTCGCTGATCAGCGCGACCGCGGCCACCGCCGTGTCGCTGGTCCTGGGCGTCCCGCTGGCCTGGCTGCTCGCCCGCACCGAGCTGCCGGGCCGGCGGGTGATCCGGGCGCTGGTCACCCTGCCGCTGGTGCTGCCGCCGGTGGTCGGCGGTGTGGCGCTGCTGCTGGTGCTCGGGCGGCGCGGCATCGTCGGCTCCTGGCTGGACTCGGCCTTCGGCATCACGCTGCCGTTCACCACCACCGGGGTCGTGATCGCCGAGGCGTTCGTGGCGATGCCGTTCCTGGTGATCAGCGTCGAGGGCGCGCTGCGGGCCGCCAACCCCCGCTACGAGGAGGCCGCCGCGACCCTGGGCGCCTCCCGGCTGACCGCGTTCCGGCGGGTCACCCTGCCGCTGATCGCGCCGGGGATCGCCGCCGGGGCCGTCCTGGCCTGGGCCCGGGCGCTCGGCGAGTTCGGTGCGACGATCACCTTCGCGGGCAACTTCCCGGGCCGCACCCAGACCATGCCGCTGGCCGTCTACCTGGCCATGGAGTCGGACCCGCAGGCGGCGATCGCGCTGTCGCTGGTGCTGCTGGTGGTCTCCGTCGCCGTCCTGGTCGGCCTGCGTGACCGCTGGCTGTCGACGCCGTGACCCCGCCCGCCCGCGCCGTCCCGAGCGCACACGCCATCCCGACCACCCGCACCATCCCGACCGCACGCGCCCTCCCATCCCCACCTGCCATCCCGGACACGCTGAACGCAGCAGACGCACTGGACACCTGGACGCCGCCCCGATGAGCACCGAAAGCCGCCCCGGCCCCGCCCTGGACGCCCGCCTGCGGGTCGAGCGCGCCGCGTTCGCCCTCGACCTCGCGCTGACCGCCGCCCCCGGCGAGGTGGTGGCGCTGCTCGGCCCCAACGGCGCCGGGAAGTCCACCGCCCTGCGCGCCCTCGCCGGGCTGCTCCCGCTCACCGGCGGCCACCTGCGCCTGGACGGCCGCCTCCTGGAGGACCCGGCGCAGCGCGTGCACACCCCGGCCGAGGAGCGGCCGGTCGGCGTGGTGTTCCAGGACTACCTGCTATTCCCGCACCTGAGCGCGCTCGACAACGTCGCCTTCGGCCCGCGCTGCCAGGGCCGCCCCAAGCGGGAGGCGCGGGCCGAGGCGGCCGACTGGCTGGAGCGGATGGGCCTGGCCGACCACGCCACGGTCCGCCCCGGCCGGCTCTCCGGCGGCCAGGCCCAGCGGGTGGCGCTCGCCCGAGCCCTCGCGGTACGCCCCCGGCTGCTCCTGCTGGACGAGCCGCTGGCCGCCCTGGACGCCCGCACCCAGCTCGACGTACGCGCCCAACTGCGGCGCCACCTGGCCGAGTTCGAGGCGGTGGCGGTGCTGGTGACGCACGACCCGCTGGACGCCATGGTGCTGGCCGACCGACTGGTGGTGATCGAGGACGGGCACGAGGTGCAGTCCGGCAGCCCGGCGGAGGTCGCCCGGCGCCCGCGCACCGACTACATCGCCCGGCTGGTCGGGCTGAACCTGTACCAGGGCCGGGCCGAGGGCTCCCGGGTCACGCTCCCGGACGGCACGGTGCTGGCCACCACCGAGGAGCTGGACGGTCCGGCCTTCGTCGCCTTCCCGCCCTCCGCCGTGACGCTGTACCGGGAGCGTCCGCGGACCAGCGCGCGCAACCTCTGGGAGGCCGAGGTCACCGGGCTCGACCTGCACGGCGACCAGGTCCGCGTCGAACTCGCCGGCGACCTGCCGATGGCCGCCGACCTGACCCCGGCCGCCGTCGCGGAGCTGGAGCTGGCGCCCGGCGTCGCGGTCTGGGCCTCGGTCAAGGCCGCCCAGACCCACGCCTACCCGGCCTGAGCGGCTCTTTCTGACGCGTCATCAGCTCGCGTCACTCCGAGGGCTCGACGAACCCCGACTCGTACGCCGCGATCACCGCCTGGGTGCGGTCCCGCGCCCCCAGCTTCGCCAGCACGCTGCTGACGTGCGTCTTCACCGTCTGCACGCCGAGGAACAGCCGCTCGGCGATCTCCCCGTTACTCAGGCCCCGCGCGACCAGCCGCAGCACCTCCGCCTCGCGCCCGGTCAGCGCCGCCCGCTCCATGGCGGCCCGGGCGGTCGGGTTGCCGTGCCCGGCCGCCAGCCGGCGGATCGCGGCCGGGAACAGCAGCGACTCGCCCGCCGCCACCAGCCGTACCGCGTGGGCGATCTCGGCCGGGCGGGTGCGCTTGAGCAGGAAGCCGTCGGCGCCCGCGCGCAACGCCTGGTAGACGTAGTCGTCGTTCTCGAAGGTGGTCACGACCAGGATCCTCGGCGGACGCTCCTCCGGTGCGCCGGGGCGCAGCAGCTCGCGGGTGGCCGCCAGGCCGTCCAGCACGGGCATCCGGACGTCCATCAGCACCACGTGCGGGCGCAGCGCGCGGGCCAGCGCGACCGCTTCCGCGCCGTCGGCCGCCTCGCCGACCACCCGCAGGTCCCCCTGCGCCTCCAGGACGGCCCGCAGGCCGGCCCGGACCAGTTCCTCGTCGTCGGCGAGCAGGATGTCCGTCATCCCCGCGGCTCCTCCGGCCGGGCCTCGCGTCACAGGATTGTTCGTCACGAGCCCAAGCGTAGGGGCAGCCGGACGGTCAGCACCCACTCCCCTCCGCCCTCCTGCGACACCCCCGCCGCCGCCTCCCCGCCGAGCAGCGTGGCGCGCTCGCGGATGCCGCGCAGCCCCTTGCCGCCCTTGCGCGTCGCGCCCCGGCCCGCACCGCCCGCCGGAGGCCGTACCGAGCCGGCCGAACCGGCAGGCCCGGCCGCGCCGACCGCCGAACGCCCGGCGCCGGGCAGCCGGTTGGCGCAGCGCAGCTCCAACTGCCCTTCCCGTACGGCGATCCGGATGTCGACCGGTTCGCCGGGCGCGTACTTGAGCGCGTTGGTGACGCCCTCCTGGACGATCCGGTACGACTCGCGGGAGAGCACCCCGGGCAGTGTGCCGGGTGGCACCTCCATCCGCGCCTCCACCGGGCTGCCGGCCGCCCGGGCGGTGTCGAACAGCGCGGGCAGCTGGTCGATCCCGGGCTGTTCGGTGGCCACGCCGTTCGCCCCGGCCGGGGTCTCGCGCAGCAGCACGAGGGTGCGTTCGAGGTCCTCCATGGCCTGCCGGCCGGTCTCCTCGATGACTTCGAGCGCCTTGGCGACGAAGGCCGGGTCCCCGACCTCGCGCGCCGCGCCGGCCTGAAGGACCGTCACCGTCAGTGCGTGGCCGATCGAATCGTGCAGCTCCCGGGCCAACCGGTTGCGTTCCAGCAGGCGTTCGGCCCGCAGCTCCGCCTCCGCCAGCCGCTCGGTCGGAGACGGGCCCAGCAGCCGTACGGCCATGGCGAGTTGGAGGCGCCCGGCGAGGACCAGGAACCAGCCGAAACCGAGTACCAGCAACGGGGCGAACGGGAGGTACCAGAGCGCGTCCGGACCGGTCAGCCGGTCGTAGCACGCGGCGGAGCCGAAGGAGAGCACGAACCCGGCCACCGAGCCGAGCGCGACCCGGCCGATCAGCCAACCCGCCGTCCGCCGCCGGTCGGCCCAGGTGCGGGAGGGCTCGGCGGCGATGTCCTCCTCACGGTCGGGCACCAGCAGCAGCCGCGCCTGCACCCCCTCCGCCCGCCGAGCCGCCGGGATGAGCGCGAGCGCCGCGAGCAGCACGCAGTCCACCAGTACGCTCGCCGTGAGGATCTCGCCGAGGCCCTTCCGGTACGTCCCCGGATAGATCATCAGCACCACGCCCGCGAAGATCCACCCCACCAGCAGGTGCAGCAGCCGCGCGTACGTGACGCCGGCCGCCAGCGGCGCGACGAGCCTGGACACCGCACTTCCCGGCGCGGAGCCTCCGGACACCGCGCTCGCGCCCCTCAGCGCTGCGATCTTGGACATTGCGCCATCCTGCCAGGTCGCCCCCCGTCCCCGGATCCCGCGCCGGTCGCCCGCGCCCTCCCTCCTGGGAGGGAGACGGCTCCCCGCCCCGGCGGGATCCGCCGCACCGGCCCGCTCCGGTCGAATGGAGCCACCGACCGGGGCAGCCACAACGGGCACCGGCGGAGACCACCGACGACGAGACGAGGGGAGCGGGCCGTGATCGAGATCCAGGGCCTGACCAAGGAGTACGACGGCCGGCGCGTCGTCGACGACCTGACCTTCGAGGTCCGACCCGGCGTGGTGACCGGCTTCCTCGGCCCGAACGGCGCCGGCAAGAGCACCACCATGCGCCTGGTCCTCGGCCTCGACCGGCCGACCGCCGGACACGCCCTGGTCGACGGCCGCCCGTACGCCGAACTCCCCGCCCCGCTGCGGACGGTGGGCGCGCTGCTGGACGCCCAGGCGATGCACGGCGGCCGGACCGCGCACGGCCACCTGCGCTGGCTCGCCGCGAGCAACGGGCTGCCGGCCCGCCGGGTCGACGAGGTGCTCGGCCAGGTCGGCCTGGCGGACGCGGCCGGACGGCGGATCCGGGGCTTCTCGCTCGGCATGCGCCAGCGCCTCGGGGTGGCCGCCGCCCTGCTCGGCGACCCGCCGGTGCTGCTGCTGGACGAACCCGTCAACGGCCTGGACCCGGAGGGCATCCGCTGGATCCGCACCCTGCTGCGCGACCTGGCCGCCGAGGGCCGGGCGGTGCTGGTCTCCTCTCACCTGATGACCGAAATGGCCCTCACCGCCGACCACTTGGTGGTGATCGGGCGCGGCCGACTGCTCGCCGACGCCGCCACCTCCGAGTTCATCGACCGCCACGGCCGGACCCGGATCAGGGTCCGCGCCGTCGCCCCCGCCAAGCTCGCCGCCCTGCTCGGCGGCCCCGGCCACGACCACGGACTCGACGCCACCGAAGTCGACGGCGGCGCCTGGGAGGTGAGCGGCGCCGAACCCGAGCGGATCGCCGCGCTCGCCGCCGCCAACGGGGTGGTGCTGTACGAGATCGCCGTCCAACAAGACTCGCTGGAAGAGGCGTTCATGCGGATGACCGCCGACAGCGTCGAGTACCGCGCGGAGGCCTCCGCATGACCACACCCGTTGCCGGCTCCGCGCACGTCCTGCACGTCCTGCGCGCCGAGCGGATCAAGCTCACCACCCTCCGCTCGCTCTGGATCACCCCGCTGCTCGCCCTGCTGCTGACCGCCGGGGTCACCACCGCCATCGGCGCGGCCATCGGCGGCAAGGACCACAGCATCACCGACGACCCGAGCGTCGGGGTCTTCTACGGGCTCAACTTCGGCCAGGCGGCCCTGGCCTGCTTCGGCATCCTGCTGATCGGGCAGGAGTTCAACACCCGCATGATCAACGTGTCGCTCACCGCCGTCCCGCGCCGCAACCGGCTGTACGGCGCCAAGTTGGCGCTCGGCGCGCTCGTCGGCCTCGCCGTCGGCGCCGTCGGCACGGCGGGCGCCTTCGCCGGCTACGCGGCCACCGCCCCGGGCGCCTGGGACGGGCCGGCCCTCCTGCGCAGCGCCGTCGCCGGCGTGCTCTACCAGACGCTGCTGGTGGTGCTCTGCCTCGGAGCGACCGCGCTGCTGGGCAACCTCACCGCCGCCATGGGACTGCTGGTGCCGACCGTCTTCCTGCTCTCGCCACTGCTCGGCGGAGTGCCCGGGATCCGCCGGGTCGTCCAGTTCCTGCCCGACCGGGCCGGCCAGTACGCCCTGCGGTACGCCGACGACCCGCAAGTCGCGTACGGGCACTGGACCGGGCTGCTGATCATGGCGCTCTGGACGGCGCTGGCGGCGTACGGCGGCCTGCGCGCGCTGCGCCGCATCGGCGCCAAGTGACCTCGGACGAACGGGAAACGAGAGAAAACCATGAGCACGCTCGCCGGCGCCCTACGCGCCGAACGCGTCAAGTTCACCACCCTGCCCTCGCAGTGGGCGGCCCCGCTGGTCGCCCTGGCGCTGACCGTCGGCGTCACGGCCGCCGTCAGCGCCGCCTACGGGGCGAAGGACCACACGCCCGCCCCGGACCCGGCCAACGGGATCTTCTACGGGCTGCTCTTCGGCCACGTCGCGGTGGCCTGCCTCGGCATCCTGCTGATCGGGCAGGAGTTCAACACCCGCATGATCGGCACCTCGCTCACCGCCGTCCCCCGGCGCGGCCGACTGTACGGCGCCAAGCTCGCGCTCGGCGCCGGACTGGGCCTGCTGCTCGGCCTGGCCTCGACGGCGGGCTCGTTCCTGGCCGTCGGCACCACCGTCGGCCTGGACCTCTCCACCCCGGGCCTGGCCCGCAGCTTCCTGGCCGGCGTGCTGTACCACCCGATGATGGTGCTGCTCTGCCTCGGACTGACCGCGATGCTGGGCAACTTCAGCGCCGCGCTCGGCCTACTGACCCCGATGGTGTTCCTGGGCACCACCTGGCTGGCCGCCATCCCCGGCGTCCGGGAACTCGGCCAGTTCCTGCCCGACCGGGCCGGCCTCTACGCGACGCGCACCCAGACCGAGCCGGGCATCCACTACGGCCACTGGACCGGGCTGCTGATCATGGCGCTCTGGACGGCCCTGGCGGCCTACGGCGGACTCCGGGCGATGCGGCGGTACCAGCACAGCTGACGGACGACAGCCGACAGCAAACAGCGAACAGATGACAGATTTCGAAATCTGTCATCTGTTCGCTGTTTGCTGCAAGCTGTTAGCTGTTCGCCGTCGGCCGTCGGCTGTCCGCTGTCGCCTGTCAGCCCGTCACCGCAGCGCCGGGTGCTCCGCGATCACCGTGCAGCTGCCCGGCGCGATCTCGGTGAAGCCCGCGTCCTGGACCACCGGCAGCCCGCTGCGGACGAGCTCCTCCCATGCCTCCGGCGAGGCGGTCCGGACCGCGAGCGCGAAGCCGGCCTCGGCCCACTCCTTGCGCCGCGCCTCGTCCAGCCGCCACCACGCGAGCTGGGCGGCGTGCCCGGTCTGCGCCATCGTCTTGCCCGCGCTCATCTCCAGCTCGGGGTTGAGCCACAGCACCGGCAGCCCCGGCTCGGGCGCACCGACCTCGGCCGTCTCCTCGAGGTCCGTCCCGGACACCTGGAGCTTGGCGAGTTCCTTCGGCCAGCCGTCCAGCGGGACCGGCGGGAACACCCGCACCTCGGCCTCCCGCCCGTGCACCGTGACGCCCGGCAGCTCGCCGGCCCGGCGCCACTCCCCGCCCCGGGCCCGCCGGACCACCTTGCGGATCCGGGCGTCCTCCCAGGCATCGACCCGCTCCGCCCACTCGCCGCCCGCCTCGGTCACCCGAGGGTCGGCGAGCAGGGTGAGCACCGCCCGCGCCGAGGTCTCCAGCGCGTCCGTCCGGCCCGGCGGAGTGGCCCGCTCCAGCCGGACGACCAGCGGCAGCACGTACTGCGGCCGCTCGTCGCGGTCCTCGCGCGACGGGGCGTCGCCGGGGTCGGCCACCGGAGCGGGGGCCGGGGTGAGGGGAGTCGGGGCGTCGGAAGGAGAAGTCACCCGTCCAGGATGCCAGCCCCGCCCCGACCGACTCGGCCCGCCCCGTCCGCCCCGGTGGTCACCCCGGCACTCCCGCCGGCACTGGCCCCGTCAGCGCCGGTAGCCGCGCTGCGGGTCCCGCTCCTCCGCGTCCTCGTACATCAGGAACCAGCCCTCCGGGTGGGTGGCCGCGAGCAGCATCTCGGTGCGCTGCTCCGCCGCCAGCTCCGGATCGCCCTCGTCCGGCCCGTAGACCCCGAACAGCTCGTCCTGGCAGCCGTCCCAGTCGTAGTCGTACAGGTCGGCCGGAAGGTCGCCCATCATGTCCGCCACCGACTCGGGCTGCGCACCGAGCAGCGCCCGGGCGTCCACCAGAGCCATCCGCAGCGCGATGTCCTCGGCCAGGCAGCGCGGCAGCGGCCACTCGCCGAGCGCGAGGTCGTCGGCGAGGTCGTCGAAGGCCCGGGCCATCGCGCGGCGCCAGCCCCGGTGCATCCGCCAGGTGCGTTCGGGAAGCCGGGCGAAGACCGTCCAGTCCACGTCATCGCTGTCGGCGACCGCCTCGTCGCCGTGCTCGTCGAGGTCGTCGTACGCGGCGTCGGCCAGGCCGATCAGCTGGGCGTGGAGCAGGCAGGCCGTGCGCGGGGTGAGCGTCCAGTCCGCGCCCGCGCCGCCCTCCTCCTCGTCGCCCTCCAGCGGGAACAGGTCGGCGAAGTCCGGTGTGAAGTCCTCCGTGACGCTGATCTCCAGCGTGCCGCCGATCGCCTCCACCCCGGGGATGGCGGCCACCAGCCGGTCCGGATGCAGCAGCGCGCCGAGCGCCGCGTTGGCGTCCTCGGCGACCTCGCGCAGCAGTTCGCGGCGCTGCCCGGCCGGGTCGACGCCCCCGAAGTCCAGCTCCTCGACGGCCCTGATCGCGGCCGCGCGCAGGGCCGGCCAGTCGGTGATCCGCAGGCCCAGCACCACCGTCGCCTCGATTTCCTGCGCGCCGGAGTCCTCCGCCGCGCCCGGCCCCTGTGGATGATCACTTCGCTCGCCCATGGGGCTAACGGTACGGCCTTTCGGTCGCCCGATCACCGGTCCGGACCAGCTTCCGGGAGCCTTCTCGGCCACCGCCCGGCCCCGCCGCTGTCACTCGGACGCAGGAGTTTGGCAGGATGAGCCGCATGGCTGACATCAACGAGTACGGCGGCGGGCAGGGCCCGAACGCCGACGTCCTGGTCGTGACCACCAACGACATCCCCGGTTACCGGGTCGACCACGTGATCGGCGAGGTCTTCGGGCTGACCGTTCGCAGCCGCCACGTCGGCAGCCAGATCGGTGCCGGTCTGAAGTCACTGGTCGGCGGCGAGCTGCGCGGTCTGACGAAGACCCTGGTCGAGAGCCGCAACGAGGCGATGCAGCGGCTGATCGAGCAGACCAAGGCGCGCGGCGGCAACGCCGTCCTGATGATGCGCTTCGACGTCACGGAGGCGGCCGCCGTGGGTACCGAGGTCTGCGCCTACGGCACCGCCGCGGTCATCTCCCCGGTCTCCTGACGTTCCTCCTGTGACATTCCTCTCCTGACCGGGGAACACCCGCCGACCCCCCGATGTTTCTCGGGCGTGACTGTTTACGGTGCAACGAACAGCGTTCCGGAACGGGTGGACGTCCTGGTGGTGGGCGCCGGACAGGCAGGTCTGTCCGCCGCCTACCACCTGCACCGCCGCGGCTTCGCCCGTCACCGGACGGGCGTCGACGGCGGCTTCGTCGTCCTCGACGCCAACGCCGTCCCCGGCGGTGCCTGGGCGTACCGCTCGCCGTCCCTGCGGATGGCCACCGTGCACGGCGTCCACGACCTCCCGGACGCCGAACTCCCGCCGCCGGCCCCGGACGCCCCCGCGCGCGAGGTGGTGCCGGAGTACTTCGCGGCGTACGAGGCGCAGCACGCGCTCCCGGTCGTACGCCCGGTCGCGGTGCGCGCCGTACGCGCCGAGTCCGAGCGCCCGGACTCCCGGCTGCTGGTCGAGACCGACCGCGGCACCTGGTCCACCCGCGCGCTGATCAACGCCACCGGCACCTGGACCCGCCCGTTCCTGCCGCACTACCCGGGCCGCTTCGCGGGCCGCCAGCTGCACTACGCCGAGTACCGCGGCCCCGAGGAGTTCACGGGCAAGCGGGTGCTGGTGGTGGGCGGCGGCGCCTCGGCGGTCCAGGTGCTGTCGGAGGTCGCCGCGGTCGGCGAGACGGTGTGGGTCACCCGCTCCGAGCCCGTCTACCACGACGGGCCGTTCACCCCCGAGTACGGGCGCGCGGTGGTCGCCAGGGTCGAGGAGCGGGTCCGGCAGGGGCTTCCGCCGCGCAGCGTGGTGAGCGTGACCGGGCTCGGCCCGTCCGTCGCCTACCGGCGCGCCGAGGAGCTGGGCGCGCTGCACCGCCGGCCGATGTTCGACCGCCTGACCGAGCACGGGGTCGCCTGGGGCGACGAGGAGCTGGCCGTGGACGCGATCGTCTGGGCGACCGGCTTCCGGCCCGAGGTCGGGCACCTCGCTCCGCTCGGGCTGCGCTCCCCCGGCGGCGGCATCGCGCTCACCGGCACCCGGGCCACCGCCGACCCCCGCGTCCACCTGGTCGGCTACGGCCCGTCCGCCAGCACCGTCGGCGCCAACCGGGCCGGGCGGGCGGCCGTCAACGACCTCGTCAAGCTGCTCGGGGACCCTGCGCCCGGGCGGCCGACGATCTCCGGCCCGACGATCGCGAGCCCGACGATCGCCGGCCCGACGGTCGGGAGCCCGACGCCCGGTGACCCGGTCATGGAGCCCGCCACCGTCTGAGGCTCCGCGATCGTGGTCCGGTCGGCGGTGGTGGTCCGCTCAGCGGTCGTAGTCCACGGTCACCCGGTCGGTGACCGGGCGGGCCTGGCAGGTGAGGACGTAGCCGGCGGCCAGCTCCTTCTCCTCCAGCGCGAAGTTGCGGCGCATCTCCACCTCGCCCTCGGTGACCAGGGCACGGCAGGTGCCGCACACTCCGCCCTTGCAGGCGAACGGCAGGTCGGGGCGGGAGCGCTGGGCGCCGTCCAGGATCGAGCGGTCGCGCGGGAGGCAGAGCGTGCTGCCGCGGCCGTCGAGGACGACGGTGACCTCGCTCCGCGGGCCCGACACGCCGTCGGCGGAGCCGCCGGACGAGCCGTCCGTCCGGTCCCAGTCCTCGTCCCGCTCCGGGAGCGGCTCGTCCTCGGCGTGGAACAGCTCCTGGTGCACCCGCTCGCCCGGCACGTCCAGCTCGGCGAGCAGCTCCTTCGCGCCCACGACCATGCCGAACGGGCCGCACAGCCACCAGTGCCCGACGCTCCCGACGTCCACCAGCGCCGCCAGCAGCGCGCGTACCCGCTCCGGGTCCAGCCGGCCGCTGAGCAGTTCGGCATCCCTGGTCTCCCGGGAGAGCACGTGGACCAGCTGGAAGCGGTCGAGGTAGCGGTCCTTCAGGTCGGCCAGCTCGTCCGCGAACATCACGCTGTCACTGCGCCGGTTGCCGTAGAGCAGGGTGACGGTGGAGCTGCGGTCGGCCGCGAGCACGGAGCCGGCGATCGACAGCATCGGGGTGATCCCGGAGCCGGCCGCGAGCAGCACGTGGTCGGCCGGGACGCCGAGCTCGGGGGTGAACAGGCCGGACGGCGTCAGCACCTCCACCTCCTCGCCCGGCTTCGCCTCGCGCACCAGCCAGCGTGAGAACAGCCCGCCGGGCACCTCCCGGACGGCGATCCGCAGCGGCCCGCCGACCGGGGCGCAGATCGAGTACGAGCGGCGCTCGTCGGTGCCGTCCACCAGCTTGCGCAGGGTCAGGGTCTGCCCGGGGCGGAAGGCGTACTCCTCCGCCAGCCCGACCGGCACCGCGAAGGTCACCGCGACGGCGTCCTCGCAGAGCCGCTCGACCCGGTCGATCCGCAGCCGGTGGAAGGTCGGGCGGCGGGCGGGGCGGATGCCGGTCCCCTCGGCGTCGGGGGCGGACCCGGCGGCGGAGGACGCGGGGGCGGCGGAGGAAGCGGCGGGCATTCAGATCTCCTTGACGCGTTCGAACGGCTCGCGGCAGGCCCGGCAGCGCCAGAGCGCCTTGCAGGCGGTGGAACCGAAGCGGGACAGCTCCTCCGTGTCGGCGTCGCCGCAGCGCGGGCACGGCACGGGGGGCGCGGCGACGGTCCTCGGCGCGGCCACGGTGGTGGGCGCGGTCGCGGTTCCGGTGCGGGTGGGACCGAGGGTGAGCGCCACCGGTCCGGCCGCGGCGACGGCGGCGGTCGGGCGCGGCGGGGCGATGCCCGCCTCGGCGAGCTTGCGACGGCCCTCGGCGGTGATCAGGTCGGTGGACCACGGCGGGTCCAACCGCAGCCGCACCCGGACGTCCGGGTACCCGGCCGCGCGCAGCCGGCGGTCCACGTCGGCGGCCATCTCGGCGACGGCGGGGCAGCCCGAGTAGGTCGGGGTCAGCCACGCGGTCACCGTGCCGCTGCCGCCGTCCACCCCGACCTCGGCGAGGACGCCCAGGTCGGCCAGGGTGAGCATGGGCAGCTCCGGGTCCGGCACGGCCGCGGCGACGGCCCAGGCCAGCTCGCGGGTCGTCGGGTCCGCGGTGCCCGTCCCGACCGTCCCGCCCGTCGGCTCCGCGGTGCCCGTCGGCCCCGGGCCCGTCACGACGTCGCCGGTCACCACGTCGCCCCCGGGTGGGCGCGGGCCAGCACCTGGAACTCGGCGAGCAGCGGGCCGAGCGCCTCGGTGTGCACACCGTCCCGGCCGGCCAGACCGAGGACGGTGGCCAGCGGCGGTACGTCCGGCACGGTCAGCCCTGCCTCGGCGAGAACGGCGCCGAGCGAGCGCAGCACCGGTTCGCGCAGGGCCGCCGGGTCGACGCCCGCCCGCAGCTCCACCGGGTGCGCCGTGAACAGCTCCTCCAGCAGCGGCCAGACCGCGTCCACCCCGGCCTGCATCCGCCCGGCGGAGTACGGCGTGCCGTCGCCCAGGCGCAGGGTCCAGGCGGTGGCGTACTCCCGGTGGTAGGCCAGCTCCTTGACGCCCCGGGCGGCGACCGCGGCCAGCACCGGGTCGGGGTGCGCGCTCAGCGCCTCGTAGAGGGCGCCGCGCGCGGTCGCGAACAGCAGCAGCCGGGCGATCGAGTACGCGAAGTCGCCGTTCGGGGCCTCCACCAGGCGGACGTTGCGGAACTCGTGCTCCTCCCGCCAGTACGCCAGGTCGTCCTCGGTGCGGCCGGTGCCGTCCGCCTGGCCGGCCCGGGTGAGCAGCAGGCGGGCCTGGCCGAGCAGGTCGAGGCCCAGGTTGGCGAGCGCGACCTCCTCCTCCAGCTCGGGCGCCCGGGTGCACCACTCGATCAGCCGCTGCGCGAGGACCAGCGCGTCGTCGCCCAGCATCTGGCAGTAGGCGGCGAGGTCGGCGCCGTCCAGACCGGCGGGCAGCGCGGTGTCCACGCCGAGCAGGGGGTCGGCGAAGCCCGTCCCGTACGCCCAGCGGCCCTCGCCCTCGGGGCCGGGGGCGGCGTCGGCGAGGCTGAGGTAGACGTGGTCGTCCTGGCCGGTGCCGGCGGTGGAGGTGGTGGAGGTGGTGTGGTCGTGCACGGTGGCTCCCCCGTCAGATGTGCGGGACATCCTCGGGGATGTCGTAGAAGGTCGGGTGGCGGTAGACCTTGTCGCCGCTGGGCTCGAAGAACGGGTCGCGCTCGTCCGGGGTGGAGGCGGTGATCGCGTCCGAGCGGACCACCCAGAGGCTCACGCCCTCGTTGCGGCGGGTGTACAGGTCGCGGGCGGCGAGCAGGGCCATCCGGTCGTCGGCGGCGTGCAGCGAGCCGACGTGGACGTGGTTCAGCCCGCGCCGGGGACGCACGAACACCTCGTACAGCGGCCAGCCGGCCTTGGGACCGGCTTTGGAACCGGCCTCGGGCCCGGCCTTGGGCCCGGACGGGGAGCCAACCTGGGGGTCGGTCACTTTCCGTTCTCCTGTTCGGTCACATTGGTGGCTTCGGAGGCTTCCGTGGGCCCGGCGGCCTCGGCCGCGCGCTTGGCCGCGTAGGCGACGGCCGCCTCGCGCACCCAGGCGCCGTCCTCGTGGGCGGTGCGGCGGCGTTCGACCCGCTGGGCGTTGCAGGGGCCCTGGCCGTGGATGACCCTGGTCAGCTCGGACCAGTCCGGCTCGCCGAAGTCCCAGCCGCCGCGCTCCTCGTTCCAGCGCAGCTCGGGGTCCGGGAGGGTGACGCCCAGGTGCTCGGCCTGCGGGACGGTCATGTCGACGAAGCGCCGGCGCAGCTCGTCGTTGCTGTGCCGCTTGATCCGCCAGGCCATCGAGCGGGCGGTGTTCGGCGAGTCGGCGTCCGAGGGGCCGAACATCATCAGCGACGGCCACCACCAGCGGTCCACCGCGTCCTGGACCATCCGGCGCTGGGCCTCGGTGCCGCGCATCAGCGTCATCAGGAGCTCGTAGCCCTGGCGCTGGTGGAAGGACTCCTCCTTGCAGATCCGCACCATCGCGCGGGCGTACGGGCCGTAGCTGCAGCGGCAGAGCGGGACCTGGTTGCAGATCGCGGCGCCGTCCACCAGCCAGCCGATCACGCCGACGTCGGCGAAGGTGAGGGTCGGGTAGTTGAAGATCGAGGAGTACTTCTGGCGGCCGGAGATCAGCTTCTCGGTGAGCTCGGCGCGGTCGACGCCCAGGGTCTCGGCGGCGGCGTAGAGGTAGAGGCCGTGGCCGGCCTCGTCCTGGGCCTTGGCGAGCAGGATGGCCTTGCGGCGCAGGGACGGGGCCCGGGTCAGCCAGTTGCCCTCGGGCTGCATGCCGATGATCTCGGAGTGGGCGTGCTGGGCGATCTGGCGGATCAGGGTGGCCCGGTAGGCGTCGGGCATCCAGTCCCTGGGCTCGATCCGCTGCTCGGCGGCGACGACCGCCTCGAACCGGTCCTCCAGCGTCTGCGCGGGGACCGTCTCGGCCACCTCTGCTGTCACCACAGTCCCCTCTCGTCTCCTGCCCGGAGGCCGCCTGGAGCACCGGCCAACCGACTGACCGTTCGGTCGGTACCATTCTGCGCGGAGGGGCTGAGGGATGGCAAGGTGCGCAACAGATAACAGCTGACAGATTCTGAAATCTGTCAGCTGTTATCCGTCGGCTGTATTCTGTTCTCTGTTCGCTGCTCTACATTCGCTGCTCTACGTCCGCCGTCCGCCGTCCGCTGTCCGCTGTCCGCCGTTCTACGTTCGCCGCCGCCGACTGCCGGGGGCCGGCGACCGGCGACCGGCTCCCGGCCGTCAGCGGCTCACCACCGGCTCAGCCCTCCGCGCGGTCGCGCAGTCGCGGCAGCGGCACCGCGAGCAGCGCCGCCAGCAGGGCGATCCGGGGAGCGATCTGGTCGACCCGGATGTGCTCGTGCCGGGCGTGGGCCCCGGCGCCCACCGCGCCGAAGCCGTCCAGGGTCGGAAGCCCGCGCGAGCCCGGCAGGTTGGTGTCCCCCGCCCCGCCCGCCGGAGCGCCGTCCAACTGCTGCCCGAGCACCGCGGCGAGCGAACGCACGTGCCGCAACAGCGGGTTGCCGGTCCGCTCGGGCCAGGCCGGACGGCTGGACAGCACCTCCGTACGCACCCGGGCGCCCGGACGCAGCGCGGTGAGCCGGGCGAGGTTGTCCAGCGTACGGCGCTGCGCCTCGACCGTGGCGAAGCGCAGCCCCAGCTCGGCCTCGGCCCGGCCGGCGACCACGTTGGCGCGCGAACCACCGCTGATCCGACCGGCGTTGAGCTCGGTGCCGGGCTGACCGGCGAGGTCGCGCACCAGCACGAGCTGGTCCACCAGCTCGTCGACCGCGGACACCCCGTCGTGGGCGTCATTGCCCGCGTGCGCCTCGCGGCCGGTCACGGTGAGCCGCACCCGGGTGCTGCCGCGCCGCGCGGTCTTCAACCGACCGTCGGGGTGCGGCGGTTCGAGACCCAGGACCGCGGCGGCTCCGCGCAGCTGGCGCTCGACCAGGCGGCGTCCGTCGGGGCTGCCCACCTCCTCGTCGGAGACCACGACCAGGCGGACGGTCCGGTGCGGGCGCTCACCCAGGTCCGCGAGCAGCGACAACGCCCCCTCCAGGATGGCGAGTCCGCCCTTCATGTCGACCACGCCGGGCCCGGTAAGTCGGCCGTCCTCCTCCGTCACCGGCCAGTCCGCGAGGGTGCCGACCGGCCACACGGTGTCGTGGTGCCCGACGATCAGCAGGTGCGGCAGGGACTCGTCCCGACCCTCCCACTCCAGTACGAGGTGGTCGCCGGCCGGTCCGGGTTCACGCCGGGCGGTGGCACCGGTGGCACAGAAGCCGGCCGCCAACTCCTCGGCGAGCGCGTCGAGTCTGGGGGCGTCCCCACTGGGCGACTCGATCCGCGCCAGGTCGACACAGCGACGCCGGACGGCCCCGGCGAGGGTACGGGCCCGGGTGCTGAGCGCCTGCGGCACACCGGGCAGCGCCGTGGTGACGGCGGCGGCCCCGTGGGAGGCGGTGGCGGCCGGGCCCGTCGCGGGCTTCGCGACGACGTTCTTCGCCACGACGTTCTTCGTCGCGGGGCTCTTCGTCACGGGGCTCTTCGCCGCCGCGGCCTTCGCGACGACGGGTTTGGTGAGGGCGGATTTCGTGAGGGCGGACTTTGCGGCTGCGGTCGTGGTGACGGCCACCTTGGCCACGACGGTCTTCGCGGCACCGGAAGCGGCCGCGGTGGCCTGGACCGAAGCGGCGGGAAGCGCAGGGGCCGAGACCGTAGTGCCCGGATCCGCAGCGGCAGTTGCGGTGCCGGCGGCGGTGCCGTTGGTGGTGGTAGCGGTGGCTGCGGCGGTAGCGGCGGCGGCGGTCGCAGTGGCCGTGGCGGCGGCAAGGGCCTCACCGTCGGTGGCGGCCGGGACGGCGACCGACGTCGGGGCGGGTTCCGCGGCGGCGCCCGGTGCGGCGGGCGACCCGACGATCTGGGGACTCAACGCTCGCCTCCGCGGCCGCCGCCGGTATACAGCGGCCGTGCCGGCCGACCGCTCCCGCCCGGGTACCAGGCCCGGCCGGACCGCACCGGCCGACCGGGATGATGAGCGGCCCACCGAATCGGCCTGTCTGGCCCAAGTACGGTGGAACGGTTGGGCGGCGTGCTTGGCATGTGCGTCCTCCTCGCTCGATCCGGTGGCCCCGGTCCGCCCGGAGCCCCGTGGACGGCGGCTTCGTGGCGGTGGGCGCAGTGGCCGGACCGCCGCAGGGAAGCCGAGATGTGAGCCTAGAAGAACCGTTCGGTTTCCTGCGAGGTGGCCCTGTTCCCAGCGTGCCGGTACCGGGCCCCGCTTCGGACAACACCCGTCCGCTTTCGGCGCGGGCGCTCGGCGCGCGGGCCTGGATCGGCGCGCGGACGCGGTCGCCGGATCGCGCCCATCTCCACCATGGACCCGCCGCCCGAGTTCGGCAGCGCAAACGGCCAAGGCACGGCATTTCCACGCCGGATGGGTGACAGCGGCTCAGCACGCGATACGAACCGGGAGCACGCGGCGGCTCATGGAAGCCCGCTTCGACATCCGCCCCGACTCCGGAGGAACGTCCGGGGAACGCCAAGGTGAACACCGGCCGATGCCGTGCCCCGATGTGCCCCACCGAGCCCCGACGTGCTTCGGCTGCAACCCCTGGCACAACGGGGCGGCACCCCGGAACAGCGGGACAGCGCCCGGATATGCGCGTTCGCGAACGTTCGCGAACGTACCCGCGGGTGCACGACCGATCGGCACCCGGGCACCCCGGCACCTGGGCACCCGAACCCGGGCCCGGCCGATCCCAGCCGTCCGTCCTCAGCCGCCGTCGCCCATCAGCCCGGCGTCGCGTGCGAGCAGCGCCGCCTGGACCCGGTTGGCGACTCCGAGCCCGGTCAGGATCCGACTGACGTGCGCCTTGACCGTGCTCTCGCGCATCCCGAGCACACCGGCGATCTCGGCATTGGAGAGCCCGTCGGCGAGTTCGCGCAGTACGTCCGTCTCCCGCGGGGTGAGTCCGGCGGCCCGGCTGCGGGCGGCCACCGACCGGGGCGCCCCGACCCGGTGGTAGCGGTCGATCAGCCGCCGAGCGGCCGCCGGGTGCAGCATCCCCTGGCCGCCGGCGACGACATGGACGGCCCGGGCGATCTCCGCGGGCGGGGTGTCCTTCAGCAGGAAGCCGTCCGCCCCGGCCGCGAGCGCCTGGTACACGTACTCGTCCAGGTCGAAGGTGGTGAGGGCGATGACCCGCGGACCGTCGGGGAGTTCGCGCAGCCGCCGGGTGGCGGCGATCCCGTCGAGCCGGGGCATCCGGATGTCCATCAGCGCGACGTCGATCCGCCGACCGGCGGCGAGCTCGACGGCCTGCAGCCCATCGGCGGCCTCGGCGACCACGGTGAGCTCCGGGTCCTGGGCCAGGAGGTCGACCAGGCCGAGACGGACCAGCGCGTCGTCGTCGACCACCATTGTTCGGATCATGCGGCGTCCTTCGGCTGCGGCTTCGGTTCCTGCTCAACGTGCTTCGCTCGCGTCGGTTGCGTCGCTTGCGTCGATTGGTTCGGCTGCGTCGGTTCCTCCGGTCGCTTCGGTTGCTTCGGTGGCTCCGACTGCTTCACTCTTCGCGCCCCCTGCGCCCCTTCCTGCGATTGCCGCGCCCCTGGCGTCCCCTTCCCCCGCTCCGGCCGCGGCGACGCCCGCCCGGGGTGCGCCACCGCGCGCGCCGACTGTGGATCCGGACCGTCGCCACGGAGCCGGACGGAAGCCTCCTCCGGCACCGCCTGCGGCGGGCGGTCCGGCGCGGGTAACCGGGCGGAGAGCCGGAAGCCGCCGCCACCGTCCGGACCGGCGTCGAAGTGGCCGCCGAGGGCGCCGACCCGTTCGGCCAGCCCCACCAGCCCGTACCCGCCACCGGTGCCCGGCCCGCCCAACGGCGCCTCGCCCGGGCCGTTGCGGACCTCGACCGTCGTCGCCGGCGCCCCGTAGCCGACCCGGACGGTGACGGGCGCGGCGTGCGCGTGCTTGCGGGCGTTGGTCAGCGCCTCCTGCACCAGCCGGTGCACGGCCAGCCGGTGGGTGGTCGGGATGGTCTCCGGCTCCCCGGAGAGGGTGAGTTCGACCCGTTGGCCGGCCTGGGTCGCCTCGCCGACGAGCTCGGTGAGGTCGCGCAGCGCGGGCGCCGGGACGCGCCCGGCCTCGACGGGCACGGACGGCTCGCCTCCCGTGGCGGGCGGGGCCGACGGGTCGGCCCGCAGCGCGCCCAGGACGTCGCGCAGGTCGTCGAGCGACCGGGCGGCGGTGGTGCGCAGCAGTTCGAGGCGGTGGGTGAGCCGGTCGGGGTCGTCGGCGACGGTGCCGGCCCTGGCCTGGTCGCGCAGCACCCCGGCGTGCAGGACCAGGAGGCTGAGCCGGTGGGCCAGCACGTCGTGCATCTCCCGGGCGATCCGGGCCCGTTCGGCGGACCGGGCCTGTTCGGCGCGCAGCTCGCGCTCGCGGCGCAGCGCGTCGACCTGCTCGTGCAGGGTGCGGATCAGCACCCGTCTGCCCCGCAGCCACAGGCCGACCGCCATCGTGGCGGCCTGGACCAGGAGTTGGGACCCGGCGGTACCCGCCCGGCCGACCAGTGAGTCCACACCCACCGCACTGGCCACCGCGATGACCGAGCCGCCCGCCATCGCCAGGCCCGGCCGGCCGAGGTAGGCGAGGTGGAAGACGCTGAACAGGCCGGGGACGGCCCGGTTGAACAGCCCGCCCGTGAGCACCGGCAGCACGGCCGAGGCCACCGGGTGGCGGCGGGCGAAGAAGAGCGAGACCGCCGCGAGCGCGGCGACGACCGTGCGCGGCAGGCGCAGCGGACCGTCAGTCTGCGTCCACTGGGCGAGGGCCTCCTCGATGGTCAGGCCGAGCAGGCCGAGCAGCAGCAACGTGTCCGTCCCGGCCCGGTGGTCCGGCCCGTACCAGCCGAGCACACTCCGGCGCATGGTGCTCCTCCTTTCCGCTCTCCTCGGCCCGAAAGCCTTCCGTACGTCCACCCTTGGGCACCTCGGGCTCGATGCTAGGGGCGCTCGGCCGCGGAGCGCCTCTGTCTTCCGGGTAACCGCACCCTCGACTTTCGTCGGGGGTCGGCGCCGCTGACCGGCCGATTCGCGGCGGCTCCGCCCTGCCTAGCGTCGACGGCATGACCAACGAACGGCTCCACCACCGTCCGGACCCCCCTTCCCCCCTGTACAGTTCGCCCGCCGGCGGCGACCACCTGCTGTTCCTCGCCGAGGCCCTGCGCACCTTCCACGACACCGGCGCGCTGGCCCCGAGCGGCCCGGAGCTGGTGAACGCCCTGGTGGTACCGGTCACCAGCCGCCCGAACCGTCCGATCTCGGTGCTGGAGGTCGGCGCCGGCACCGGCGTGGTCACCCGCCGACTGGCCCAAGTACTGCGCCCGGGCGACCGGTTGCACGTCGTCGAGGCCAACCCGCGGTTCGCCGAACGGCTGCGGGAGGACCCGGTCCTCGCCGCACGCCACCCCGGGGTCGGCCTGCGACTGTCGGCCTGCCGGGTCGAGGAGCTGCCGGAGTGCCGTCGACCGGCGCCGGAAGGGGCCCGGGCGGAGGACCGCGGGCAGCGGTACGACGTGATCGTGTCCGGGCTGCCGTTCACCAACTTCGAGCCCGCACAGGTGCGCGACATCCTCGACCTCTACCTGCGGCTGCTGGCGCCCGGCGGCGAGCTGACGTACTTCGGGTACCTCGGCACGACGACGGCGCGCAGCCTCACCTCCGGCCCCCGCCGGGGCGCCCGCCACCGGGCGGTGGTCCGGCTGCTGCGGCGGTTCGAGCAGGCGTACGGGCTGGGCGAGCGCACGGTGTGGCGCAATGTGCCGCCCGCCCGCGCCTGCCTGCTGCGGTCGCCGGGCGGCCGCGAGACCTGGGCACCGGCCGGGAGCCCCGCTGTCGGGCCCGCTGTCGGGCCGGCGGTCGAACCAGCACCCCCGGACAAGGCACCGAGCACGACGACCGCCACGGACACAACGTCCGGATCAGCGGGCGGGGCGGCCCCGCTCCCCCGATGATGGACCGGGGCCGGGCCCGGCTCCGACTCTCCCGCAGTGAGGAGCCGCGATGACCATCTCGGTACGTGACGTGGAAGCCCGGAACCGCTTCGAGGCCTGGGAGGACGGGAAGCCGGCGGGCTTCGCCGAGTACCTGCGCAGCGACCAGCTGGTGGTCTATCCGCACACCGTGGTCGAGCCCGCCTTCGAGGGCCGGGGCATCGGCAGCGCGCTGGCCCGCGCCGCCCTGGACGACGCCCGCGCCCGCGGCCTGTCCGTGCTGGCCACCTGCCCCTTCATCAAGGGCTGGATGCTCCGCCACCCCGAGTACACCGACCTCGCGTACGAGAACCGGAGCCGGGTCGCCGACTGATGTCGGCTTCGGTGCGGGCGTCTGCCGCCATGCCGCAGTCGCCCGCCCGTCCGCCCGACCGCACGCATGTCCGCCCGTCCGCCCGTCCGCCGAACAAATGACAGTCGACAGATTTCAACTTTCAGATAACAGACGACAGCGAACAGATTTTGAAATCTGTTCGCTGTCGTGTCACAGTGAGACCCGGGTCACCCTGCTCCTGCCCCTCCGGCACCGCCCCCGCCCCCTTGGAGTCACCCGTGTCCTCCCACACCCGCCCCGCCCGGCGCGCCCTCGGCACCACCGGACCGGTCACCTCGGCCCTCGGCCTCGGCTGCATGGGCATGTCCGACCTGTACGGCCCGGCCGACGAGGCCGAGAGCATCGCCACCATCCACGCCGCCCTCGACGCCGGGGTCACCCTCCTCGACACCGGCGACTTCTACGGCATGGGCCACAACGAGCTGCTGATCCACGAGGCGCTGCGCGGCCGCGACCGCGAGAGCGTGCAGATCAGCGTGAAGTTCGGCGCCCAGCGCGGCCCCGACGGCCAGTGGCTCGGCTACGACGCGAGCCCCGCCGCCACCAAGACGGCGCTCGCCTACACCCTGCGCCGCCTGCGCACCGACCACGTCGACGTCTACCGCCCGGCCCGCCTGGACCCGGGCGTCCCGGTCGAGGAGACCGTCGGCGCCATCGCCGACCTGGTGCAGGCCGGCTACGTCCGCCACATCGGGCTCTCCGAGGTCGGCGCCGACACCCTGCGCCGGGCCGCCGCCGTCCACCCGATCAGCGACCTCCAGATCGAGTACTCGCTGCTCTCCCGCTCGATCGAGGCCGCCGTCCTGCCCGCCGCCCGCGAGCTCGGCATCGGCATCACCGCGTACGGCGTGCTCTCCCGCGGCCTGCTCGGCGGCCACTGGGACCGGGAACGGGCCCTCGCCGGGACCGACTTCCGCAGCCACAGCCCGCGCTTCCAGGGCGAGAACCTGGCCCACAACCTGGCACTGGTCGAGGCCCTGCGCGAGATCGCCGTCGCACGGGGCGCCACCGTCGCCCAGGTCGCCATCGCCTGGGTGGCCTCCCGCGGTCAGGACGTCGTCCCGCTGGTCGGGGCCCGCCGCCGGGACCGCCTGACCGAGGCCCTCGGCGCCCTCGACGTCGCGCTGACCGAGGCCGACCTCGCCGCCGTCGAGGCCGCCGTACCCGCCGGCTCCGCCGCCGGTGACCGGTACGCTGCCGCACAGATGGCCCACCTGGACAGCGAGCGCTGACCGCACCTCCAGCGCCGCGCCGCACCACCGGCGCCATCGCCGCACGACCCGACCGCACGACCTAAGGACGGACCTCCCCGTGACCACGGACACCACACTCACCGCCGAGCAGATCCTGAGCGCGGCGGAGGATGTCCTCCGGCGGTTCGGCCCGGCCAAGGCCACCGTCGTGGACGTCGCCCGCATCCTCGGCGTCAGCCACAGCAGCGTCTACCGCCACTTCCCCAGCAAGGCCGCGCTGCGCGAAGCGGTCACCCAGCGCTGGCTCGACCAGGCGCACCACGAGCTGTCGACCGTCTCCAACGAGGGCGGCCCCGCCTCCGAGCGGCTGCAGCGGTGGCTGACGGCGCTGTTCACGGCCAAGCGGAAGAAGGCGCTGGACGACCCGGAGCTGTTCGCCACCTACATGGTGCTGGTCGAGGAGAACAGCGGCCTGGTGGACACCCACGTCGACACCCTGGTCGACCAGATCTCGCGGATGGTGGCGGAGGGCATCGAGACCAAGGAGTTCAAGCTCGCCCACATCCGCAACACCGCCCGCGCCGTCTTCGACGCGACCGGCCCCTTCCACGACCCGGCCTACGCCTCCACCTGGTCCACCCCCGACGTCGACGACCGGTTCGACGCCGTCTGGAAGCTCGTCCTCGGTGGCCTGAAGGCGAAGTGACGAACCGTCAGCAGATGTGGCGCCGGCGAGCGGAGGAATAACCGCTCGCCGGCGTCCTGCCCCCTCCGGCAGACTGCCGCACACAGTTGATCTCACATGGAGGATGACATGCGTGCGGCCCGCCCGGTCCTGGACAGCCTGGAAGGACTCGCCCTCGGCGACGCCTTCGGCGACCGGTGGTTCTCGGTCCCGCTGGACGAGGCGCCCGCCGCGCTCGCCGCCCGGCTGGTCCGGCCCGCACCCTGGCACTGGACCGACGACACCGCCATGGCGCTTGTGCTGGTCCGCCACCTGCTCGACGCGGGCGAGGTCCGACCGGACGCGCTCGCCCGGGAGTTCGCCGCCGAGTACGCCCGCGAGTACGGGCGCAAGTACGGCCCGTCGATGCACCGGGTCCTGCGCGGGATCGGCGCCGGCGGGGACTGGCGCGCCATCACCGCGGCCCAGTTCGAGGGTCAGGGCTCGCACGGGAACGGCGCCGCGATGCGGGTCGCGCCGCTGGGCGCCTGGTTCGCCGAGGACCTCGACACGGTGGTCCGGCAGGCCGAACTGCAGGCGCTCACCACCCACTTCCACCCGGAGGCCGTCGCCGGTGCGGTGGCGGTCGCGCTCGCGGCGGCGCTGGCGGTCCGCAGCCGGGGCGGAAACCCGCCCGGCCGGGCCGAGTTGCTGACCGAGATCGCCGGACGGCTGCCGGACAGCGAGGTCCGCTCCGGGCTCCGGATCGCCGCCCGGATGCCCGAGCACACCAGCGTCCGGCACGCCGCCACCGTGCTCGGCTCGGGAGCGCTGATCTCCGCCGCGGACACCGTGCCGTTCGCCCTCTGGTCCGCGGCCGGGCACCTGGACTCGCTGCCGGAGACCATCTGGAACACCCTGGAGGGCTGGGGCGACAAGGACACCACCTGCGCCATCGCCGCCGGTGTGACCGCCGCCCGGACCGGTCTCGCGGACGTGCCGCCCGGCTGGCTCGCCGCGCGCGAGCCGCTCCCGGGCTGGGTCGCCGAGGCGTCCCGGACCGCCGACCGGTAACCGGGCGGTGCCGGGTGCTGACCGCCCGGCTTCAGAGCCCGGCGGTCAGCACCGAGCCGTCAGCGCCGAGCCATCAGCATCGAGCCGTCAGCACCAGATGGTCAGCGCCGGGCAAGGAAGCGGAGCACCTTGTAGCCGAAGAGCAGGACCATGGCGCCGCCGATCGCCGACACCCAGGTCGTGACGTCGAGGAAGCTCACCTTCACCGTCCCGTGCATCCAGTGCGAGACGATCCAGGTGCCGATGTAGGAGCCGGTGATGCCGATCAGGGTGCTGCCGATCAGACCGCGCTCCCCCCTCGACATCGCCATCCTGGCCAGTGTCCCCGACACCAGGCCCAGCACGATCCACGCCATCCAGCTCATCCGCCGCCCCTTGCGTCATCGGTGTGGCGACCCCGTCGAGCCCCCGGGTCCCGTTCGGAAGGACGTACGAGGGCCTCGCACCGTTCCAGCACCGGCAAGGACCGGTTCGAACCGGCCATCCGGGCGCCGTCGTACCGGTCGGCGGAACTCCTCCCCCGGCACGCCCCGCCGTCTCCCGCACGCCGGGGCCGCACCGAACCATTCCGTCAGCGGCGCGAGTTGCCGAACAGCAGCCGGTAGGCGATCAGCAGCACCAGGGCGCCGCCGATCGCCGACACCCAGGTCGCCGCGTCGAAGAAGTGCGCGGAGATCGAGCGGTGCATGAAGTGCGACGCGATCCAGCCGCCGACGAAGGAGCCGGCGATGCCGATCAGGGTGGTCACGATCAGGCCGCCCGGGTCCTTCCCCGGCAGCAGCAGCTTGGCCAGCGCACCGGCCAGCAGGCCCAGCACGATCCACGCGACGATGCTCATCCGGCATCCCTTCCCGTCCAAGGCGCGACGGCCCCGTCCCGTCCGCTCTGCCCGCAAGGACGCCACCGCCCGCCGCCCGGTTCCGCCACCCGCGTCGGCCGCCCCGGTCGGCCACCCGCGCAGCACCGTCCGAACCCGGCGGACGAGACCGGCCGACGGGACCGGCGGACGGGGCCGGCGGACGGGGCCGGCGGACGGGACCGGCGGACGACACCGGCCGCCCAGGCCGGACCGCCCGCGCGTGGCGCCCTTCCCGCGCGCCGCCCACGCCGAAATACTGCGGCCATGCGCATCCTGATCGCCACCGCCGGCTCCCGGGGTGACGTGGCCCCCTTCACCGGGCTCGGCGTCCGGCTGCGGGCGGCCGGGCATCAGGTGGCCGTCGCCACCCACGACACCTTCGCCGAGTCGGTACGGGCCGCCGGGCTGGAGTTCCGCCCGCTGCCGGTCGACCCGCGCGCCGAACTCGCCTCCGCTGAGGGCCGGCGCCTGCTGCGGGCCGGCAGCGGACCCGGCACCGTCCTGCAACTCCTGCGGCTCGGCCGGAGGTTCATGCCCGCACTCGGCGACGGCATCGCCGACGCCACGGCGCTCGGGACCGACCTGCTGCTGACCACCAGCACCACCAGCGCACTCGGCCAGGTAGCCGCCGAGGCGGCCGGCATCCCCAGCATCGGGCTGTACCTCCAACCCCTCGCCCCCACCCGGGAGTTCGCGCCCGCCGTCACCGGCACCCGATCGCTCGGCCGGTCCGGCAACCTGCTGGCGGGACACGCCGTCCAGGCCGCGACCGACCAGTTGTTCGTCCCGGCCGTCCGCGGGCTGCGCCGTCGGCTCGGCCTGCCGCCGCTCGGCATCGCCCGGGCCCGCCGCAACCACCCCGTCCTGCACGGCTTCTCGCCACTGGTGGTGCCCCGACCCGCCGACTGGCGCCCCCGACTGGAGGTGGCGGGCTACTGGTGGCCGGCCGACCGGCCGGACCGGCAGCCCCCGGCCCGGCTGCTCGACTTCCTGGCCGCCGGGCCGCCGCCGGTCTTCGTCGGCTTCGGCAGCCTGGTCGTCCCCGACGCCGAGCGGCTGACCGCGACCGTCCTCGCCGCCGCCCGCGCCGCCCGGGTGCGCCTCCTGCTCCAGTCGGGGTGGAGCGGACTGGCCGCCGAGGACTCGGACTCCGTCCTGACCGTCGGCGACACCCCGCACGACTGGCTCTTCCCCCGCACCGCCGCCGTGGTCCACCACGCGGGTGCCGGCACCACGGCCGCCACCCTCCGCTCCGGGACCCCCGCCGTCCCCGTGCCCGCCCAGCTCGACGCACCGTTCTGGTCCGCCCGACTGGCCCGGCTCGGCGTCTCCCCCGGCCCCGTCCCCCTGCGCGGCCTCACCCCCGCCCGCCTCGCCACCTCCCTCCGCCTGACGCTCGACGACCCCCGCTACCGCACCCGCGCCCGAGCCGTCGCCACCGCCCTGGCCGCCGAGGACGGCGCGGCCAAGGTCCTCGCCGCCGTCGAACGGGTTTCAGCGAACAGCTGACAACTTTCGAAATCTGTCAGCTGTTCGCTGTCACCCGTCAGTCATTCGCCCTCTCCCGTCAGCCCTCCCCCGCTTCCCCGCTCCCCCTCCCGAACACCCCGCTCAGCCCCAGGTACACCACGGCCGCCGCCGTCAGCCCGACGGCCCAGCCGTAGTCGGCGAGCGGCTTGAGGACGGGGATCAGGCCGTCCGCCGGGAAGGGTCCCTGCTTCGCACCGTCGGCGTCGACGGTGGAGTACGAGCCGCCGACGGCCAGCACGCCGCCCACCAGCAGCGCCGTCACGGCCCGCCAGTTCCAGCCGGCCGCGTACCAGTACGCCCCGCCCGGGCGGTACAGCTCGGCGAGCCGGAGGCGGGTGCGGCGCAGGGCCCAGTAGTCGGCGATCAGCACTCCGCCGACCGTGCCGAGCAGCCCGCCGACCACACCGAGCCAGGTGAAGATGTACACGTGCGGGTCGGAGATCAGCCGCCACGGGAGGATCACGATCCCGACCACCCCCGTGATCAGCGCCCCGGTCCGGAAGGTGACGAAGCGGGGCAGCAGGTTGGCGAGGTCGTACGCGGGCGACACCACGTTGGCGGCGATGTTCACCGACAGCGTCGCGACCAGCACGGTCAGCAGCGCGAACAGGATGCCGACCGGGTTCTCCATCGTGGCGGCCAGCTGGATCGGGTCCCACACCGGGGCCCCGTAGACCGCCTCGGAGCCCGAGGTGACCAGCACGGACAGGAACGCGAAGAGCGTCATCGTGGTCGGCAGGCCGAGCGCCTGCCCGCGTATCTGGGCCCGCTGGCTGCCGCCGAAGCGGGTGAAGTCGGGGATGTTCAGCGAGAGGGTGGACCAGAACCCGATCATGCCCATCAGCGCGGGGAAGAAGACCTTCCAGAAGCCGCCGCCCCACCCCAGCCTGGACGGCTGGTCGAGCAATGGCCCGAGCCCGCCCGCCTTGACGGTGATCCACACCAGCAGCGCGAGCGCGCCGACGATGACGAACGGCGCCGCCCAGTTCTCGAACCGCCGCAGCGCCTCCATCCCCCGCGCGATGATGGCCATCTCGATCAGCCAGAACAGCAGGAACGAGAGCCACTGCGTCCACGGGTAGCCGCCGAACTCACCGGCCGTGCGCCAGGATTCGCCGAACAGCTTGCCCGCCAGCAGGAAGATGCCCTCGCCGCCGATCCAGGTCTGGATGCCGAACCAGGCGCAGGCCACCGCCGCCCGCAGCAGGGCGGGCAGGTTGGCGCCGCGCAGCCCGAAGGCGGCCCGGGCGAAGACCGGGAACGGGATGCCGTACTTGGTGCCGGCGTGCCCGGTGAGCAGCATCGGGACCAGCACGAGGAGGTTGGCGAGCGCGATCGTCAGCACCGCCTGCTTCCAGTCCATGCCGAGCGTGACCAGGCCCGAAGCCATCGTCCAGGACGGGATGTTGTGGGCCATGCCGACCCAGAGCGCGAGGAAGTTGTACGTGGTCCAGGTACGCCGTGCCACCGGGACCGGCCGCAGGTCGTCGCTGGTGAAGCCGTTGGGAGGCAAGTCCCCGGCGGCCGGGTCGAGTTCGACCCGGCCGTCGGGGTGGTGCCACTGTCTGCCGTCACTGGTCGCGGTTCCGGGCATGGGCAACTCCCGTCCGCCGCGGGCGGATCCGCGGCTGAGCTCGGGTGGGGGCGCCGGGCGGGGTCACAGGTGCGGGATGACGTCCGTCCCGTACGCGTCGATGGTGGTCTCGATGGCGTCGTGCATGGCGTAGACGGCGAACTGGTCGACGCCGAGCGAGCGGAGCTCCGCCAGTCGGGCCCGCTGCGCCTCCACCGGGCCGATCAGGCAGAAGCGGTCGATGATCCCGTCCGGGACGAAGGCCGTGTCCGGGTTCCCGGCCCGCCCGTGGTGGCTGTAGTCGTAGCCCTGGCGGTCCTTGATGTAGTCGGTGAGCGCCTCCGGTACCAGGTCGGAGTGCTCGCCGTAGTGGCTGACCAGGTCGGCGACGTGGTTGCCGACCATCCCGCCGAACCAGCGGCACTGCTCCCGGGCGTGGGCGAGCGCCTCGGGCGAGTCGTCGGCGGTGACGTAGGCCGGGGCGGCGACGCAGATGGTGATCGACTCCGGATCCCGGCCGGCCTCGACGGCGGCGGCCCGCACCGCCTTGACCATGAACTCGGTGAGGTAGGGGTCGGCCAACTGCAGGATGAAGCCGTCGGCCTGACGTCCGGTCAGGTTCAACGCCTTCGGCCCGTAAGCCCCCATCCAGATCGGCAGGGAGGCGCCGGCGCGGACCCACGGCAGGTGCATCTCGCTGCCGTCCACCTCGGCGGTGCGCCCCTCGGCCAACTCCTTGATGGCGTGCATGGCTTCGGAGAGCCGGGCGAGGGTGGCGGGGCTCCGCCCGGCGACCCGCATGGCGGAGTCGCCGCGGCCGATGCCGCAGACGGTCCGGTTGCCGTACATGTCGTTGAGCGTGGCGAACGTGGAGGCGGTCACCTCCCAGGTGCGGGTGGAGGGGTTGGTGACCATCGGGCCGACGGTCATCCGCTCCGTCTCGGCGAGGATCCGGCTGTAGATGACGAAGGGCTCCTGCCACAGCACGCAGGAGTCGAAGGTCCAGCCGTGGCTGAACCCGGCCTGCTCGGCGCGGATCATCCGGTCGATGAGCAGTCGGGCGGGCGGGTCGGTCTGGAGGACGAGGCCGATGTCCATGAGGGGCTCCAGGTAAGGGTTTTGACCGCCACCCGGCCGTCGACCGGATCGGTCGCCCCGGTCGAAGGGCCGGGCCGGCAGCCGGGCGGGCGGGCGACCGGACGGCCGGCAGACCGGGCGGCGGCGGGTGGACGTCGAGGAACGGGAGGAACGGGAGGGGCGGGAATCGGGAGAGGGATCAGACCAGGTACTGGCAGGTGTCCCGGCGCAGGAAGGTGCCGTGGCCGGCCCGGCCGCGCCAGTCGCCGTCGTCCAGCACGACGGTGCCGCGCGACACCACCGTCCGCACCCGGCCGGTGAGTCGACGGCCCTCGTAGGCCGAGTAGTCCACGTTCATGTGGTGGGTCGCGGCGGAGACGGTCTGCACCGCGGTGGGGTCGTAGACCACCAGGTCGGCGTCGGCACCCGGGGCGATGGTGCCCTTGCGCGGGTGCAGGCCGAACATCCGGGCCGGGGTGGTGCAGGCGATCTCGACCCAGCGGCGCCGGCTGATGTGCCCGTCCACCACGGCCTGGTGGAGCAGGTCCATCCGGTTCTCGACGCCCGGCAGGCCGTTGGGGATCTTCGAGAAGTCGCCCCGGCCCAGCTCCTTCTGGCCGACGAAGCAGAACGGGCAGTGGTCGGTGGAGACCACCTGGAGGTCGTTGGTGCGCAGCCCGCGCCAGAGCGCCTCCTGGTGCTCGCGCGGTCTGAGCGGCGTGCTGCACACGTACTTGGCGCCCTCGAAGCCGTCGGCGCCCTCCTCGGCGAGGTTGTCGGTGGAGAGGAAGAGGTACTGCGGGCAGGTCTCGCCGAAGACGTTGAGGCCGGCGTCCCGGGCCCCGACGAGTTCGGCGAGCGCGGCGGCGGCGGAGACGTGCACCACGTAGAGCGGGCTGCCGGCCACCTGGGCGAGCTTGATCGCCCGGTGGGTGGCCTCGGCCTCCAGCAGTTCGCGCCGGACCTCGCCGTGGTAGCGGGGGGCGGTCCTCCCGGCGGCGAGCGCCTGTTCGACCAGGACGTCGATGGCGATGCCGTTCTCCGCGTGCATCATGATCAGCCCGCCGTTGGCGGCGCCGCGCTGCATGGCCCGCAGGATGCGGCCGTCGTCGCTGTAGAAGACGCCGGGGTAGGCCATGAAGAGCTTGAAGGAGGTGGACTCGCCGGAGTCCACGAGGGTGTCCATCTCCTTGAGCACGGCGTCGTTGACGTCGGAGACGATGGTGTGGAAGGCGTAGTCGATCGCGCAGTTGCCCTCGGCCTTGGCGTGCCAGGTGTCCAGGCCCTCGCGCAACGAGCCGCCGACCGACTGGACGGCGAAGTCCACGATGGTGGTGGTGCCGCCCCAGGCCGCGGCGCGGGTGCCGGTCTCGAAGGTGTCGGAGGCCGCGGTGCCGCCGAACGGCAGCTCCATGTGGGTGTGGGCGTCGACGCCGCCCGGGATGACGTAGTGGCCGGTGGCGTCGATGACGGTGTCGGCGGTCCAGGCCTCGGCGGCGGAGCTGCCGGTGGTGGCCAGGGCGGCGACGCGCTCGCCCTCGATCAGGACGTCGGCGTGGAGTTCCTCGGTGGCGGTGATGACGAGGCCGCCGCGGACGACGGTGCGCTGGTGCGGGTCGCGGGTGACCCTCACGTCGTTGGTGGTCATCGCGCTGCTCCTCAGGCCTCGGCGAGCGGCCCGTAGGCGTCGGGCCGGCGGTCCCGGTAGAACGCCCACTGCTGGCGGACCTGTTCGATCAGGCCGAGGTCGAGGTCGCGGACGACGAGTTCCTCCTCCTTGTCGGAGGCGACGGCACCGACGAACTGCCCGCGCGGGTCCACGAAGTAGGAGGTGCCGTAGAAGTCGTTGTCGCCGTACTCCTCGGTGCCGACGCGGTTGATCGCGGCGACGAAGTACTCGTTGGCGACGGCGGCGGCGGGCTGTTCGAGCTGCCAGAGGTAGGCGGACAGGCCGCGGCTGGTGGCGGAGGGGTTGTAGACGATCTGCGCGCCGGCCAGGCCCAGGGCGCGCCAGCCCTCGGGGAAGTGGCGGTCGTAGCAGATGTACACGCCGACCTTGCCGACGGCGGTGTCGAACACGGGCCAGCCGAGGTTGCCGGGCTTGAAGTAGTACTTCTCCCAGAAGCCCTTGACCTGCGGGATGTGGTGCTTGCGGTACTTGCCGAGGTAGCTGCCGTCGGCGTCGATGACGGCGGCGGTGTTGTAGTAGACGCCGGCCTGTTCCTCCTCGTAGACCGGGACGACCATCACCAGCCCGAGCTCGCGGGCGAGGTCCCGCATCCGGCGCACGGTCGGGCCGTCGGGGACGGCCTCGGCCCAGCGGTAGTGCTCGGCTTCCTGGACCTGACAGAAGTACGGGGAGTTGAAGACCTCCTGGAAGCCGATGATCTCCGCTCCCTGGGCGGCGGCCTCGCGGGCGTACCGCTCGTGGAGCGCGATCATGCTCTCCTGGTCACCCGTCCAGCGGGTCTGGACGAGCGCGGCCCGGACGATCTGCGACATGGTTACCTCCGCAACTCCGCGGCCCGGCCGTGCGGTCGGGCCCGCGGTCTGAGGGTTGACGGGGTGGGTCTCGCCTGCGGGTCCGCTCGGGGAACCGCAGGGTCTACGTGCGTAGAAAGCGATCTGTAGACGGTAGGCCCGGCCTCGGTGGCCTGACAATACGTCGGTGGAAACGCGTCTGGGGTGATCTTGTTGCGCGGACACGCGGATGGTCCCGGGTGGGATGAAAAGCTGATCTACCCCACGCGTCGCCTTCTTACTCGTTCGAGTGAAACCGGACACCCCGGGTGCGCAATCGGCGATGGTGGGGTAAGACCCGCGTGGACATCGCGGTGGATCACTACGGATCGTCAGTCATCGGTGGTTTCCTACGAGTTCAGCGTCCCGGTCACGGGGGATCGGGGCGGCCAAGCGGGGGGTGACGATGGTGGTGGCGGATTCCGCAACGGAGACGGCGGCGGCGAAGGAAGCGGCGGAGGCGACGGGTACGGCAGGTGGCGCGGCGGGCGGAGGCCCGGCGGCGCGGCCGCCCGCCCTGCCCGCCTGGGCCGGCCTGCTGCTCGCCCTCGGCGCCCTGCTGCCGGTCCTCCTCGGCGGGCTGCTGTTCCGTCATCAGGCGCCGCGCGTACGGAACATCGCCCTCCAGCTCGCCGGTTCCCGCGCGGCCGCCGAGGCCGTGGTCGGCGGCCGCGCCGCGGACCACCTGGCCGCGCTGCGCGCCGACGGCTGGCTGATCGGCGGCTACGGGCTGACGTTGCTCGCCGCCGCACTGCTCGGCGGGTACGTGCTCGGGCCGGCCCGCCGGCGGCTGTCGGCCGTCGCGGTCGGCGGCGCCGGGCTGCTCGCGGCCTGCTGCGACCTGGGCGAGGACGCGCTGCTGCGCGCCGGGCTGGACGGCCTCCACCCGGGTGCGGGCGGTTCCGACACCCCCTTCGCCGTCGCCACCGCGCTCGCCACCGTCAAGTGGCTGCTGCTCCTGCCCGCCGGGGTGCTCGCGGCGGGCATCCTGCTGGTGACCGCCACCCGCGCGGTGCGCGGGCTCCGGCCGTCGCGGGCGGGCGCGAAGGCCCGCGGCACCGACTCCCCCGACCGTCCGGCGCTGATCCCGCCCTGGCCGATCGCCGCCCGGCGCGGCGCCACGGCACCCGCCGCCGAAGCGCCGGACGCCCCGGACACGCCCGTCCGGCACGCCCACTGGCGCGACGCCGCCCGGGTGCCGCCCGGCCGCGAACCCGCCGAACTCGGCTTCTGCGCCTCCGGCGGCGGCATCCGCTCCGCCTGCGTCACCCTCGGCGCGCTCCAGTCGCTGCGGCCGTGGCTGAAACGGGCCCGCTACCTGGTCTCCGTCTCGGGCGGCGGCTACACCGTCGGCGCGCTCCAGCTCGCGCTCAGCGACTCCGCGCCCGGCAGCCCGGTGCGCGCCGTCTCGGGCCTGACGGCCGACACCGTGATGGAGTCCGGGTCCCCCGAGGAGGACCACCTCCGCCGACACGGCAAGTACATCGCCGACGGCGCGGGCGAATGGCTGGTCGCCCTCGGGACGCTGCTGCGCGGGGTGCTGTCCGCCCTCACCCTGCTGCTGGCCGCCGTCCTGACACTCGGCCTCGGGCTCAGCCGCTTCTACCGGGCCGTGCCGCTCACCGACCTGAGCCACCTGGCGGCGGCCGGGCTGCGCCACGCCGGCGCCGTACCGGGGCCGTTGGAGCTCCGGACACCGGCGCTCGCCGCCTTCGGCCTCCTGCTGGCCTCGGCCACCGGGTGCTGGCTGCTCTGGCTGCTGGCCTTCCCCTCGCTCGGCTGGCAGGCGCTGCTGCCACGGGCGCTGCGCAGGGCCAATCTCGGCCTGCTCGCCCTGGCCGCCCTGCTGGCCGTCGGGGTGCTGGTGGTGCCGGGGCTGGCCTGGGGCGCGGTGCGGCTCCAGCAGGCGCTGGCGGCGGGGCCGCAGCTCACCGGCGCGGGGCTCGGCCTGACCGTGGCGCTCAGCTACCTGGCGCTGCTGCTCGGCATACTCTGGCGCGACCGCCGGACGCCCGGTCGGGGTGGCACCACGCCGGGCGCGGCGGGCCGGCCCCGTGTCAGCGGCGCCAGCCTCCCGCAGACCCTCGTGGTCTGCTCCGCCCTCCTGGCGCTGACGGCGGGTGCGCTGCTGGCCCTCGGCTGGGCGGTCGCCACCGGCTACGCCTGGCCGACGGCCGTCCAGGTGCTGCTGCCCCTGGTGCTCGGCGCGGTCGGGCTGAACCTCGACCAGACCTGGGTGAGCCTGCACCCGTTCTACCGGTTGCGGCTGGCCTCGGCGTTCGCGGTCCGGCGGGCCACCGAGGGCGGCCGGTCGGTGGCCCGCCCGTACCACTTCTTCCGGGAGCAGACGTGGCTGAGCCACTACGGCGCCCGGCACCCCGACTTCCCTCAGGTGATCTTCTCGGCGGCGGCCAACCTGTCGGGCAACTCCCGTACGCCACCGGGCCGTCCGGCGGCCTCCTTCTCGCTCTCCTACGACTACGTGGGCGGCCCGGACATCGGGTACGCGCGCACCGACCTGCTGGAGCGGCGCACCAGTGCGCACATCGCCCGGGACCTCACCGTGCAGTCGGCGATGGCCGTCTCCGGCGCGGCCTTCTCCTCCGCGATGGGGCGGGAATCCCGCGTCTACCAGCGGCTGTTCGCGGTGACCAACGCCCGCCTCGGGACGTGGCTGCCCAACCCGGCGGTGCTCGGCCCCGACTGGTCCGGTCCGCCGGACTGGCGCCGCCCCGCGCAGCCCGCCGTCCGCCGCCTCCCGTACCAACTGCGGGAGCTGATCGGGCGGTTCCCGGCCGACGACCGCTTCCTGCTCACCACCGACGGCGGCCACTACGAGAACCTCGGGCTGGTCGAGCTGCTGCGGCACCGGGTGCGGACGGTGGTCTGCATCGACGCCAGCGGCGACGCGGGGTACGCCACCAACCTGGCCGCCGCGATCACCCTGGCCCGCGAGGAGCTGGGCGTCGCCATCACCCTGCACGAGCCCGAGCTGCTGATCCCGGGCACCGCCGCCGACCGGCCCGCCGAGGGTGACGACGCGGACGGCCGCGTGGACAACCACACGGACGACGGCGTGCAGGGCCGCGCGGGCCACCGTCCGCCGCTGCGCGGGCTCGCGGCGCAGCTCTCCGCCCGGCTCTCGGCCCGGGCGGTGGTCACCGGGGACATCCGCTACCCGGATCTGGACGAGGGGCCCGGGGCCGTCCGGCACGGCCGGCTGATCCTCCTCCAGGCGGTACTGACCCCCGGGATGCCGTACGAGCTGCACGCCTACGCGATGGCCAACCGGGCCTTCCCGAACGACCGCACCAGCGACCAGTGGTTCGACCACCAGCAGTTCGACGCCTACCAGACGCTCGGCCGCCACCTGGGAGAACAGGCCGCGCCGCTGATCGAGCAGGCACTGACCGACCAGGCGAGGGCCGACCAGGCGCGGGCCGGGCAGGCACCGGCCGGACCGGCCCCGGGCCCCACCGGGTCGGTGCCCGCACAGCCGACGCGCGACACCGACCCGGCACCGTCCGCCACGGCTCCCCCGGCACCGCGCCGCCCGGCCGAGGAGTAGCCGGGAGGCGACCGACGGATGCTCGAAGGGCGCTCGGCGAGCGGGCGACGGGTAGCCGACCGGTCCGCCGGTCGCCGGGAACGGACGGCGGCGGACGGTCGGCTCGGCTTGACTTCCTCCGCTTCGCTCGGGAAAGATCCGGCGCATGGACTCCGGCGCCACTCTGGTATGCCGCCTGCACGTCGATCTGCGACGCCAGGCGAGTTCCATCTGTGCCTGTTGACCTTGTTCTCCCCCGCCGGTCCCGCTCTGTGACGTCTGCCAGGGCCCGCGCCGCGCACCCGCACCCGCAGTCCTGACCCCGCCCAGCCCCGGCGCACCCTTGCGTGCCGGGCCGCCCCGTCGGCCCGCGCCCTCCACCGCCGCCGGACACCGGGCGCTTCCCACCGACGTTCCCGCCGCACCCGAGGACGCCCTCATGACTCTGAGCCCGAGCCCGAGCATCAGCCCCGGAACCCACCCGACCGTAAACCCCGACAACACCCGCCCCGACGCCGCGAGCCCCACGAGCACCCCCGAGCCACCACCGACGCCGCCCGCCGGGGGCACCCCCGCGCCGCTCACCCCCAGCACCCTGCGGACCATCGTCCGCGAACTGGCCGAGCGGCCCGAGGAGTGGATCCACCACGTCCGCCTCTCCACCGAGGAGCGCTGGTACCGGCGGCTGGCCGCGGACGACGACCACGAGGTGTGGCTGATCAGCTGGCTGCCCGGCCAGTCCACCGGCTTCCACGACCACGGCGGCTCGCGCGGCGCCTTCGCCGTCGCCCTCGGCGAGTTGGAGGAGCTGTCCCTCGGCGGGCCCGAGCAGGGCCTGCTGATCCGCCGGATCCCGGCCGGCACCGCCCGCGCCTTCGGCCCCGAGTACGTGCACGACGTGCGCAACACCGCCGTCGGCCCCGCCGTCACCCTGCACGCCTACTCGCCGCCGCTGAGTTCGATGGCGCACTACGACCTGCGGGCCGGCGGGCTCGTCCGCACCTCCGAGGAAGGACCTGAACAGTGGTGACCACGATCGACGACCTGGTGGAGCGGGCCCGGGAGGGCGTCCACCGACCGCGCGCCCGCGAGGCGTACCAGGCCCAGCTGGACGGCGCGCTGCTGGTGGACATCCGTCCGGCGGCGCAGCGGGCGGCCGAGGGGGAGATCCCCGGCTCGCTGATCATCGAGCGCAACGTGCTGGAGTGGCGGCTCGATCCGACGGGCAGTCACCGGATTCCCGAGGCCTCGGGCTACGACGTCGAGGTGGTCGTGGTCTGCTCCGAGGGCTACGCCTCCAGCCTGGCCGCGGCCTCCCTGCGCGAGCTGGGACTGCACCGGGCGACCGACCTGGACGGCGGTTTCGTCGGCTGGGCGGCCGCCGGCCTGCCGACCCGTCAGGGCGGCTGAGCCTGCGGTCGCACCGCGTGCCGGGGCGGTAAATCAGGGACAGGAGATGATGCAGGTCATAGTGTGATCAGAGTTTCCGCTGGTCCAAAGCCGGGCAACCACGCGGGCGGAAGTACGCCCGGGCGCTTGAAACCGCCGCCACCGAACGACCCTGACCGAACGACCGAACGACCCAGGCGCCGCCTTTCCGGGGCGCCCTGACGAGGAAACTCCACGTGATCAGATTCGAGGGCGCGGGAATGCGCCACCCCGACGGCACCATCGCCGTCGAGGGACTGGACCTGGAGGTCCCGACCGGTCGGATAACCGTCCTGGTCGGACCGTCCGGCTGCGGGAAGACCACCCTGCTGCGCATGGTCAACCGGATGGTCGAGCCCACTTCGGGCCGGGTCCTGCTGGACGACACGGACGTCGCGGAGCTGGAACCCGCCAAGCTGCGCCGCGGCATCGGGTACGTGATCCAGCAGGCCGGGCTCTTCCCGCACCGCAAGGTGATCGACAACATCGCCACCGTCCCCTACCTGCTCGGCTGGGACCGGAAGAAGGCCCGCGCCCGCGCCGCCGAACTGCTCGAACTGGTCGGGCTCGCGCCCGAGACCGCCAAGCGGTACCCGTTCCAGCTGTCCGGCGGCCAGCAGCAGCGGGTCGGCGTGGCGCGCGCACTGGCCGCCGACCCGCCGGTGCTGCTGATGGACGAGCCGTTCAGCGCGGTCGACCCGGTGGTGCGGGCCGGGCTCCAGGAGGAGCTGCTGCGGCTCCAGTCCGAGCTGCACAAGACGGTGCTGTTCGTCACCCACGACATCGAGGAGGCCGTCCGGCTCGGCGACCAGGTGGTGGTGCTGCGCGAACACGGCCGGATCGCCCAACTGGCCGACCCGCACACCCTGCTCACCACCCCCGCCGACGAGGGCGTGGCCGCCTTCCTCGGGCGCGACCGGGGCCTGCGCGGCCTCGCCCTGCGCCCCGCGAGCGGCGTCCGGCTCCGCCCGGTGGGCGACGGACTCCGGTACGGCGGCTGGGAGTTGGCCCTGGACGACGGGCGCCGCCCGATCGGCTGGATCGACCGCGACGCCGTCACCGCCGAGCTGCACCCGGCGGCCGCCTTCCGCCCGGACGCCGACACCCTGCGCACGGCGCTGGACGCCGCCGTCCTCTCCCCCGCCGGGGTCGCGGTCGCGCTGGACGCCGAGGGCCGGGTCACCGGCACCGCGAGCCGCGAGGCCGTCCTCGCCGCACTGCGGCCCGACGCCTCCGGCCCGCCGGCCGCCGGTCCGTCTGCCACTGGTCCGTCTGCCACCGGTTCGCCGGCCGCTGATGCGCCCGTCCGCACCGACAAGCCCCCGGCCACCACCGGAAGCCACCCGGACGACACGGGCGGCCCGGACGGAACGGGCAGCACGGACGGAGCCGACGGTGGACGATGAACCGATCGTCCGCTGGTACTGGATCGGCGACCACCTCGGCTACCTGGGCCACCTGCTCGCCGACCACGCCGTGATCGCCCTCGTCCCCGTGCTCATCGGCCTGCTGCTGGCCGTCCCGCTCGGCCTGGCCTGCGCCCGCTACCCCCGGCTGTACCAGCCGCTCTCCGCCGTGTTCAACATCGTCTACGCGCTGCCCTCGCTGGCCGTGTTCGTGGTGCTGATCCCGTACACCGGCCTCGCCACCCAGGCGACGGTGATGATCCCGCTCACCTTCTACGCCCTCGCCGTGCTGCTGCCGACCACCGTGGACGGGCTGCGCGCCGTCCCGGACTCCGTCCGGCAGGCCGCCACCGCGATGGGGTACGGGCCGTGGCACCGGCTGACCTCGGTCGAGTTGCCCGCCGCCGTGCCGTACCTGATCGCCGGACTGCGGGTCGCGGCGGTGTCCAGCATCTCGCTGGCCAGCGTCGGCGCGCTGGTCGGTCGCGGCGGGCTCGGCTACCTGTTCGTCGACGGCTTCCAGCGCACCTTCCCGACCCCGATCCTGGCCGGCATCGTGCTGATCGCCGTCCTCGCGCTGGCCGTCGACCTGGTGCTGGTGGCCGCCCGGCGGCTGCTCGCGCCCTGGGCCGTCCGGGAGAAGGGGGCGGGCTCGTGAACTGGCTGAACTGGCTGAGCGACTTCTTCACCGACCCGGACCACCTCAGCGGGCCGGACTCGATCGTGCACCGGGTCTCCGAGCACCTGCTGCTCTCCGGCGCGGCCCTGCTGTTCGCGGCGCTGCTCGCCGTCCCGCTCGGGCTGCTGATCGGCTACACCGGGCGCGGCGTCACCGTGGTGACCGCGCTCGCGGGCGCCGCCCGCGCCCTGCCCACCCTCGGCCTGGTGACGCTGGCGGTGCTGCTCGCCGGGGTCGGCGACACCGCCGTACTGGTCCCGCTGGTCGCGCTCGCCGCGCCGCCGCTGCTGGTGGCCGCCGTCGAGGGGGTGCGCGGCACCGACCCGGACGTCCGGGACGCGGCGCGCGGCATCGGGCTGACCCACCCCCAGGTGCTGTGGCAGGTCTGCCTGCCCTCGGCCGCCCCGACCCTGCTGGCGGGCTTCCGCACCGCGACCGTGCAGGTGATCGCGACCGCCACGGTGGCCGCCTACGTCGGCCTGGGTGGCCTCGGCCGCTACGTCATCGACGGGCTGGCGACCCGCAAGTACGCCGTGACCGTGGGTGGCGCGCTGCTGGTGGTCCTGCTCGCGGTCGTCGCCCAGCTGTTCTTCGCCCTGCTCGCCCGGTTCGCGCTCCCGCCCGGGGTGCGCGCCCAGCAGCGGCCCCGCTGACTCCATTTCCCCTCCCCTCCCGTTCCGGAAGGACATCTGTCACCATGTCGACAATCAACCGAAGCCGCCGCGTCGCCGCCCTCGGCACCCTCGCCGCGCTCACCCTCGGCGCCACCGCCTGCGGCTCCTCCGGCGGCAACCCGCTCGACGGGGGTTCGAGCGCCTCGGCCGCCACGGGCGGCGCGGGCGGGTCCGGCTCGACCGTGGTGGTCGGCTCGGCCAACTTCCCGGAGAACGTCCTGCTCGGGTCGATCTACTCGCAGGCGCTCAAGGCCAAGGGCGTGAAGGTCCAGGAGAAGTTCAACATCGGCAGCCGCGAGGTGCTCTACGGGCAGTTGCAGAGCGGCAACCTCACCGTCCTGCCGGAGTACAACGGCTCGCTGCTCGCCTACCTGGACGCCAAGTCCACCGCCGTCACCACCCAGGACGTGAACGCGGAGCTCGCCAAGACGCTGCCCGCCACGCTGGGCATCCTCGAGTCCTCCCCGGCCGAGGACAAGGACTCGCTCAGCGTCACCCAGGAGACGGCCGACAAGGACAACCTCAAGACCATCGCCGACCTCGCCGCCAAGGCCGGCGAGTACACCATCGGCGGGCCGCCGGAGTTCAAGAGCCGCCGCGAGCAGCAGCTCAAGGACGTCTACGGGCTGACCTTCAAGGAGTGGAAGCCCACCGGCGACGCCACCGCGAACGCGCTCAAGGACGGCAGCATCCAGGTCGGCAACGTGTTCACCACCGACCCGAAGATCGTCCAGTACAAGCTGGTCCCGCTGGCCGACCCGAAGAACATCTTCGGCGCCCAGAACGTCACCCCGCTGGTCAACAAGGCAGGCGTGGACGCGACCGCGACGGCGGCGCTCAACGCGGTGTCGGCCAAGCTCGACACGGCCGGGCTGGTGGCGCTGATGAAGCGCGTGTCGGTGGACAAGGAGGACCCGTCGGCGGTCGCCAAGGCCTGGCTGAAGTCCAACGGCCTCGGCTGACGGCGATTCGGCCCGGCGGCCGTGGAGCGTGAACGCGGCGGCCCGGAGGAAGCTCCTCCGGGCCGCCGTCGGCCGTTCCGGAGGCACCGTCCCTGGGCTTTCCGGGTGCGCTCGCGTGTGCGCTCACGGGTGCGTTCCAGGTGCTTTCCGACCACTGAAGGGACCTTCCCTTCTGCGGCGCGAACATGACAGTCTGGGCGCCATGCGCACTCGTCTCCTCGCCGCCACCCTCACGGCACTCGCCGCGGTGAGCCTCGCTGCCTGCTCCAGCTCCGGATCGGGCTCGGGCAAGGCCACCTCCGCGGCCGGCTCCCCCAGCATCCCCGCCGCCTCGGCCACCGCGCCCTCCGACGCCGCCACGCCCGCGGCGACGACGCCCGCGGCCCCCGGGTCCGCCCCGGCCGCCCCCACGGCCGACGGCGGCACCGGCGCGCCCGCCCCCGACGCCGGCGCCTCGGGAGCCCCCGCACCGTCCAAGCCCGCGCCGCCCGCCGACGCCGGACTGCCCGCCAAGCCGGGCACCGACGTGACGGCCAAGCTGGTCTCCGCGCTGGACGCGATCGACCCGGCGATCGTCGGCGGCAAGCCGGACCAGGCCGTGGACCGGGCGCGCAACCAGTGCCAGTCGATGTACCAGTTCCCCAAGGACAAGCAGAAGCTGGCGGACCTGGCCAACCAGCGCTTCACCTCCGCCGACCACCCGCAGGGCTTCGGGCCGGACACCGCCACAAAGATCAACGACGCGCTGCTCGCCACGCTCTGCCCGCCGTCCCGCTGACCTGCCGATCCGCTGGTCCGCTGGTCCGCTGGTCCGCTGGTCCGCTGGTCCGCAGCACCATGATCCGCCCGGTGTCCTGAGCGCCGGGCTGCCGTGGCCGCGCCCCTTTCCGGGTGCGCGGCCACGGTCTTCTCGTTTCCGGCGCCCCTCACCGCCGTCCGGAGCGTCCGACACCCTCCCCCTGGCCGGCCCCACCGGCGGCCCACCCGCCCCGACGCCGGTCCGCCCCCCTTCCGTCGCGCGGGCCGTGTGCTGACGAACTGTTAGGACTCTTGACAGACCAGTGGTCTAGTCCAAACATAAGCATGTCGATCCGACCGGGATGCACTGTGGGGGTGTGACCACCGGCGGCTGAGGCACTGCCATGCCCTGCCATGCTCCGCTCCACCCCCGCTCCGTACGGCGCGCGCTTCCGCACGCCGCCCGCGTCCACGCGAGTCGGTGGGCCTTCGCACGCCCGCACGCCCCCGCACTTCCCCGTACTCCCGGTTCCGACCCGGTCCCGGGGCCGCCGCCGACCCCACACGGCCGCCCCACCCGGACCGACCGCACCTCCCCAACGTCCTGCCCCACCAAGTCTGTTGGAGAATCCATGCGCCTCCGCCGAACAGTCCAGGCCGTGTTGACGGCCTGCGCCACGCTGGCCGCCTCGGCCGGCCTGGTCGCCGCCGGGACGAGCTCCGCCCAGGCCGCCACCCCGCTCCCCAGCCGGGTCTTCGCCCCCTACTTCGAGTCCTGGACCGGCCAGAGCCCGGCCCAGCTGGCCGCGCAGTCCGGCGCCAAGCACCTGACCATGGCGTTCCTCCAGGCCGCCACCAAGGGCTCCTGCACACCGTACTGGAACGGCGACACCTCCAAGCCGGTGTCCTCCTCCACGTTCGGCGCGGACATCGCGACCATCCGCGCCAACGGCGGGGACGTGATCCCGTCCTTCGGCGGCTACACCGCCGACAACACCGGCACCGAGATCGCCGACAGCTGCACCGACGTCAACCAGATCGCGGCCGCCTTCCAGAACGTGATCACCACCTACGACGTCAGCCGGATCGACCTCGACATCGAGGACAACTCGCTGACCAACACCGCCGGGATCGACCGCCGCAACAAGGCCATCAAGCTCGTGCAGGACTGGGCCGCCGCCAACGGGCGGAGCATCCAGTTCTCCTACACGCTGCCCACCACCACCTCCGGGCTGGCCAGCAGCGGTCTCGCGGTGCTGAAGAACGCGGTCAGCAACAACGCGCGGATCGATGTCGTCAACATGATGACCTTCGACTACTACGACAACGCCGCCCACGACATGGCGGCCGACACCCAGACCTCCGCGCAGGGCCTCTACAACCAGCTCGCCAAGCTCTACCCGTCCAAGACCCCCGCCCAGCTGTGGGGTTCGATCGGGATCACCGAGATGATCGGTGTCGACGACTTCGGTCCGGCCGAGACCTTCACCCTGGCCAACGCCACCACCGTGTACAACTGGGCGGTCTCCAAGGGCATCAACACGCTGTCCTTCTGGGCCCTCCAGCGCGACAACGGCGGCTGCCCGGGCACGGCCGGCAACGACAACTGCTCCGGGATCGCCCAGAACACCTGGGACTTCACCCACGTCTTCGCGCCGTTCACCAGCGGCTCGACGGTGAGCAACGACTTCTCGGTGTCGGCCAGCCCGAACTCCGCCACGGTCGCGGCTGGTTCGTCCACCTCGGCCACCATCGCGACGGCCGTGACGGCGGGCTCCGCGCAGAGCGTCAACCTCACGGTCAGCGGCGCCCCGGCCGGCGTCACCGCCACCGTCACCCCCGGCAGCGTCACCGCCGGCAACAGCGCCACGCTGAACATCAGCACCACCTCCTCGGTGACGCCCGGGAGTTACCCGATCACGGTCACCGGCTCGGCGGCCTCCGGCAGCCACACCAGCACCTTCACCCTGACCGTCACCGGCACCCAGCCCGGCAATGACTTCTCTGTCGCCGTGAACCCGAACTCCGGTACGGTCGCTGCTGGTTCGTCCGTCTCGGCGACCATCTCGACGGCGGTCACCGCCGGCTCGGCACAGAACCTCAACCTCGCGGTCGTCAGCCAGCCCGTCCCCGGCATCACCGCCACCATCACCCCCGGCAGCGTCACCGCCGGCAACAGCGCCACGCTGAACATCTCCACCACCTCGGCCGTGACTCCGGGCACCTACCCGCTGGGCATCAGCGCCACCGGGGCCTCCGGCAACCACATCGCGTCCTACACGCTGACCGTCACCGGGACCACGCCGACCACCGGCCTGGTCAACGGCGACCTGGAGAGCGGCAGTCTGACCCCGTGGACCTGCCAGAGCGGCGGCGCCGTGGTCTCCACCCCGGTCCACTCCGGCACCAAGGCCCTCCAGGCCGCGGTTACCGCCGCCCAGACCGGCGAGTGCGCGCAGACCGTCACGCTGAAGCCCAACACCAGCTACACCCTGAGCGGTTGGGTGCAGGGCAACTACGCCTACATCGGCGTCAACGGCGGCGCCACCGCCAGCGCGTGGGCCAACTCCTCCGGCTGGACCAAGGTGTCCGTCCCCTTCACCACCAGCGCCAACGGCACCGTCTCCGTGTACCTGCACGGCTGGTACGGCCAGGGCAACGTGTACGGGGATGACTTCTCCATCGCCTGAGGCCGCCCCGGGTGGTGAATGACGATTGACGAGTAACGGATGACAGCTGACAGATTTCAACATCTGTCAGCTGTCATCTGTCTTCTGTTACCTGTTACCTGTTCGCTGTTACCCGTTCGCCGTCAGTCGTCCGGCCGCGGCCTGCCGCCCGTCTCCTGTCAGCCGCCCGCCGCCGCCCGCATCCGCTCCGGTCGGCACAGCGCCAGGTAGACCACCGTCGCGAGCACCCCGCAGACCAGGACCACCAGCGCCAGCAGCACCGCCGACGGCTGACCGCCGAGGCTGCTCAGCGGCGCGACCACCGCGGCGCACAGGAAGTTGCCCGTCCCGAGCAGCGCCGACGCGGTACCCGCCACCTGCGGCTCGACCAGGCCGAGCGCCTGGGCGGCGGTGTTCGGCAGCAGCACGCCCAGGCTGCCCATCATCACGAACAGCGGCGGGCAGAACCCGGCCAGTCCGAAGTCCCACACCGTGGTCAGCAGCACCAGCGCCACCCCGGCGGCGACCGCCGCCGCGAGGCTGCCCAGCATCAGCACCCGCTGCGTGAAGCGCGGCGCCAGTACGCGCCCGTTCACCTGGGTCATCACCACGATCGCGAACGAGTTCAGCCCGAACAGCAGACTGTAGGTCTGCGGCGAGACCTGGTACACGTGTTGGAGCACCGTCGACGACCCGCTGATGTAGCCGAACAGCGCCCCGAAGGCGAGGGAGCTGGTCAGCGCCAGCCCGAGGAACGGCAGGTTGCCCAGCAGCCGTCCCATCGTCCGCAGGGTCGAGCCCACGCCGCCGCGGTCCCGGGTCTCCGGCGGCAGCGTCTCGCGCAGCACCCCGAACGAGACCAGGGTGAGCAGCAGCCCGAGCGCCGTCAGCACGCCGAAGGTGCCGCGCCACGAGGTGAACCGCATCAGCTGCGCGCCGATGATCGGCGCGAGGATCGGCGCCAGCCCGGATATCAGGGCGATCGAGGCGAGGAAGCGCAGCAGCGCGACGCCCTGGAAGCGGTCCCGGGAGACGGCGCGTCCGATCACCAGCCCGGCGGAGCCGGCCGCGCCCTGGACGAAGCGGGCGGCGATCAGCACGGCCAGGTTCGGCGCGAGCACGCACACCACGCTGGACAGGGTGTAGAGGACGAGCCCGGCGAGCAGCGGCACCCGGCGCCCGTAGCGGTCGCTGAGCGGCCCGAAGAGCAGCTGCCCGGCGGCGACCCCGAACATCGAGAAGGTCAGGGTGAGCTGGACGGCGGCCGGCTGGGCGACCAGGTCGTCGGCGATCGCGGGCAGGCCCGGCAGGTAGAGGTCGGTGGTGAGCGGACCGAGCGCGGTGAGGCCGCCGAGGGCGGCGATCACGGCCCAGCCGGGACGGGTCTGGCCGGTGGCGGGTGCGGCGACGGATGCGGGGGCGGCGGTGGTGGCGGCAGCGGTCGACGTGTCGTCGGTGGGGCCGACGGTCGGGCCGGGCATGGTTCTCCTTACGGACGGGCGACGTGGGGTTCGTTCGCGCTCCGTCCTACCGCAGCACGGTCCGGTTCCGACAGCGGGGGTACGTGCTGTCCGGCTGCGGGGGTGCGCCGGGCGGATCGCCGGGCGCCCGTTTCCGGCCCGCACACGGCGACGGCCCGCCCGCACCTTCCGGTGCCCGGCGGGCCGTTCCGTTCCCCGGTCGCGGCGACCAGGAGTGCTCAGAGGTGTTCAGGGGTGTTCAGGGATTCCCGGGAATGGTCAGGAGTACTCGGGTGCCCGCCGGACTCAACGCTTGGCGACGTGCTCGGCGCGCAGTGCCGCCTGCACCGCCGCGCCGTCCTGCCACGCGTAGAGCTGGTTGCCGGTCAGCGCCACGTTGTAGTACCCACAGGTGCCGATGACCTTGGTCGCGACGCCCTCGGGGAACCAGCCGGCCTTGAGCGACTCCGGCACCGGGTGCGCGCTCTTGCCCGGCTGCCCGGCGGTGCAGCCGACGGGCAGCCGCTCCTCCGGGAGGGTGGCGCGCAGCAGGCGGTCGTCGCCCCTGGTGGACATCAGGTACTTCACCCCGGAGGCGTTGTCGGGCAGCCAGGTCGGCATCGACCGGCGGTCGGCCTTGGCCTGGGTGCCGGTCTCGTACGAGCCCTGCTGCTGATGGTGCTCGTCGTACCAGTCGGACACCCGCGGGCCGATTGCCACGGCCGCCACGGCGACGGCCATGCCGGTACCAGCGACTCCCAGCGCGACCTTGCTCACGATGCCCTTCATGCCCGGCTGTCCTCTCCGTGTCGTGACCGGTGCGGCCGTCGCCGACCGCTCGTCTCCGCCGCCGGCGGCCGCTCAGGTCCGCGTCGCCGACCCGGTCGGCGTGCTCCACCGTCCGGTGCAACCATCGTGGCCCGTCCCGACCCGTCGGATCGTCACCACCAGGTCGCGATCTTGTCTCCAACCCACGGGGTACCTTCTCCACCTTCAGGCGTATCTCCTTCGGCAGGGACCCTGAGGCCCGCAGGTCCGGGGCCCCGCGGTCTCGGACGCGTGCCGCTCCGGCGCCCAGGCCGGCACGCCCGGGTCGAGCGCGGCCCGAGCCCCGGTCGAGCCTCGCTCAAGCCCGGCGCCGCCGCAGCCCGGCCTGCTGCACCCGGGGGCACCGGTACCCCCGGATCGCGGACCGCCCGTCGCTCAGACCGCCGCCGGCACCGGCCTGGCCAGCGGGAACGGGCGGCCGTCGAGGGTCCAGTGCGGGTCGATCGGGCGCAGCAGGGAGGCGTACACCTGCGCGGCGACGTCCGGGTGGCGGATCTCGCCGGTGGGCGGGCCGGCCGGGATGCCGTGCCCGGCGCAGGCGACCCAGGCCGTCCGCTCCTCGACCGTACGGCCGCCGTGGCCGCCGGCGTCCACGTGCCCGTGGTCGGTGACGACGATGACCGTCCACTGCTCCTCGGCGTAGGTCGCCCGGCCGCGGACGGCGTCGAGGAGGCGGCCGAGGCGCTCGTCGGCGGTGCGCATGGAGGCGCGGTACTCGTCGCCGCAGCCCAGGAAGTGGGCGGTCTCGTCGACGGCGCCGAGGTAGACGAAGGAGGCCTCGGGGTCGGCGGTGCCGAGGACGTGGACGGCCTCCCGGACGACCTCCTCGTCCACCGCCTCCCAGGCCTCGGGGGTGTCCTCGGCGGGGGCCACGTAGGAGAGCCGGCCGGGGGCGCGGAACAGCGGGCCGCCGGACTCGTTGATCATCAGCGGGTCCCAGCCGGCCGCGACGAAGGTGCGGCGGCGGTCGCCCCGGGCGAGGCGGGTGGCGAAGTCGGGGAACACGTCGAGCCGGTTGCCGCCCAGGTGGTTGCCCCAGACCCCGTGCTTGGCGGGCTCGACCCCGGTCACGATGGTGGTCCAGCACGGCCCGGACATGGTGGGCGTGCCGTCCGCGACGGTGACCGGCACCAGGAACCCGGCCTCGGCGACCTCCTCCAGGCGCGGCATCGGCACCTGCGCCAGGTAGTCGTGGCGGACACCGTCGATCCCGACGACGAGCACGCGGGGGCGGGGCCACTGGGCAGCGGACATGGGGCGTTCCTTTCGGTCGTGCGCACCCGGCCGCGCCCGCCGAGGGCGCCGCCGACCGCGCCATGCTCCACCGACCGCCGTACCGGTCGGCGTCACCTCACCGAACGCCGGGTGTCCACGAGGTGTCGGAAGCGCGCCGGGAAGCCTCCGGGGCGGTCCGCGGCCGACGGGGACCGTACGGAACGGGCCGCCCCGCCGACCGTGCCGACGCCGCGGGCTCCGGGCGGCGGGCTCCGGGCGGCGGGGCGGCAGGCGGGGAGGCGGCAGGTCGGCGCTACGGACGGCGGGGCGGCAGGCGGGGAGGCGGCAGGTCGGCGCTACGGACGGCGGGGCAGGTCGGGGCTGCCGGCGGCGGGGCGGGTCACGACTGCGGGCGGAACTCGTGGACCACCTCGATGCGGCCGACGATGTGCCGGTTGAACTCGGCCAACTCCTCGGCGGGCACCCAGAGTTCGAGGATCGTCCGGCCGCCCGCCCGCTGGACGGGGTAGCGGGCGAGGAAGGCGGTGTCGACCTCGAAGCGGGTGACGTAGCCGACGCCGGAGGCGGGCACGTTCCAGTCCCGGGCGATCCGGATCGCGTAGTCCTCGTTGAGGACCGGGTAGAAGATCGGCTGCTCGGGCAGGCGGGGCGGCCAGGCGCGCCGGTCGGCGGCCTCGACCAGGGCCAGCTCCTCCGGGCCGGTGGGGCGCCAGAGTGTGGTGGTCGGGGGCCGCGTCGGGACGTACTGGCTGGTCATGGCAGGGACGGTAGCCGGGCCGCGACGGGCCCGGCCACCGGTTTTCCCGGGCCGGGAAGGGCGGGCGGCGGCCCGTCAGCGGTAGGCGGACTCGCCGGTGATGGCCTCGCCGAGGACCAGGGTGTGGATCTCACTGGTGCCCTCGTAGGTGAGCACCGACTCCAGGTTGTTGGCGTGCCGCAGCACCGGGTACTCGGTGGTGATGCCGTTGGCGCCGAGGATGGTCCGGGCGCTGCGGGCGATCTCCAGCGCGGTGCGGACGTTGTTGAGCTTGCCGAAGCTGATGTGCGGCGGGCGGGCCGCACCCTGCTCCTTGAGCCGGCCGATCCGCAGGGCGACCAGGTAGGCCTTCTCGACCTCCAGCATCATCTCGACCAGCTTCTGCTGGGTCAGCTGGAAGCCCGCGATCGGGCGGTCGAACTGGATCCGGCTCTTGGCGTAGTCCAGGGCGGCGGTGTAGCAGTCGCGGGCGGCTCCGACGGTGCCCCAGAGGATGCCGTAGCGGGCCTCGTTGAGGGAGGAGAGCGGGCCGCGCAGGCCGACCACCCCGGGCAGCACGGCGTCGGCGGGCAGCACCACCTCGTCGAAGGCCAGCTCGCTGGTGACGGAGGCGCGCAGCGAGAGCTTGCCGTGCACGTCGGTGGCGGTCAGGCCGCGGGTGCCGCGCTCGACCAGGAAGCCGCGCACGCCCTCCTCGGTCTGCGCCCAGACCACGGCGACGTCGGCGATGCTGCCGTTGGTGATCCACATCTTGCTGCCGGACAGCACCCAGTCGCCGCCCTCACCGCCCTTGCGCACCGCCCGGGTCCGCATGTTGGCGGGGTCGGAGCCGAAGTCCGGCTCGGTGAGGCCGAAGCAGCCGATCAGTTCACCGGCGGCCATGCCGGGCAGCCAGCGCTGCTTCTGCTCCTCGGAGCCGAAGGCGTGGATCGAACGCATGGCGAGCGAGCCCTGGACGGAGACGAAGCTGCGCAGCCCGGAGTCGGCCGCCTCCAGCTCCATGCAGGCCACCCCGTACGCCACCGCGTCGGCGCCCGCGCAGCCGTAGCCCTCGAGGTGCATGCCGAGCACGCCCAGGGCGCCGAGCTCGGGGGCCAGCTCGCGGACCGGGAAGACCCCGCGCTCGAACCAGTCGCCGATGTGCGGGCGGATGTGCTCCTCGGTGAACCGGCGGACGGTGTCGCGGATCAGCCGCTCCTCGTCCGAGAGCAGGTCGCCGACGGCGAGCAGGTCGGACGGGTCGATCCGGGTCGGCTTCGTCATCGAAGCTCCTTGTACTCTCGGCGGAATACCAGCGGAATACCGGCGAGTATCGCGCACCGGGCCGAGCGGTGGGCGGGCGCGAACGAGTGAGGATGGCGACATGTCCGACGGTGCGTACGTGATCGGCGAGGTGACGGCCCAGGAGCTGGACGACTCGGCGGAGGAGTTCGCCGGGCTCCTGGTGGAGACCGTGCACGGCGGCGCCTCGATCGGGTTTCTCGCCCCGCTGGCGCCCGACGAGGCCAGGACGTGGTGGCGGGCGCTCGGCCCGGACCTCGCGGCCGGCCGGCTGGTGCTGTGGACCGCACGGAACCGGGCCGACGGACGGCTGGCCGGCACGGTGCAGCTGCGGCCCGCCACCACCGCGAACGGCCGCCACCGGGGCGAGGTGGCCAAGCTGATGGTGCACCCCGCCGATCGCGGGCACCGGCTGGCGGGGCGGCTGCTGGCGGCCCTGGAGGAACGGGCGGTGGAGCTGGGCATCCGGCTGCTGGTGCTGGACACCGAGACCGGGAGCCCGGCGGAGCGGCTCTACGAGGGGGCGGGCTGGACCCGGGTCGGCTCGGTGCCGGACTTCGCGGCCGATCCGGCGGGCGTGCTCCGGCCGACCACCATCTTCTTCAAGTCGCCGACGCGCTGACGGGTCGACGGCCCGAGCGGGCGAAGCGGGCCGGGGGAACACGACGGATCGGAACGGAACGGGAGCAGGGCATGGCACGTTGGGCGCTGGTCGTGGAGGAGACGGTGGGCACCGGGCACGACCGGACCTGGGGCAGCAAGGTGCTCGCCGAGGTCGAGGGCAGCCGTGAGGAGGCCGTCGAGGAGCTGAAGCGGCTGGTCCCCTCCTACACCCCGCAGCACCCGTTCAACAGCCGACGGCGGACGCTGCTCCGCGACGGGGACACCTACCTGCTGGTCTCGCAGGGGAGCATGCGCGACTACCACTGCGTGTTCAAGGTGTGGGAGCTGCTGTGGGACAGCGAGCGGCCGGAGGTCCAGGCGGAGCGCCTGGCCGAGGGGGACGCGGAGGACGGGTGACGGAGGGCGGGTGACAGCGAACAGATGACAGCCGACAGATAACAGATAACAGATTTCAAACTCTGTCAGCTGTCAGCCGTCACCCCACCCCGCAGAGCCGCAGCACCGCCGTCGTCGCCGCACCGGCGACCACCACCACCGGGAACGGTGCCCGGCGCAGCGCGAGCACCCCTGCGGCCAGCACGCCCGCCGGGCGGGCCCACCCCGCGAAACCGTGCCCCTGGGTCAGCGCGCCGGTCGCGACCAGGGCCACGAGCAGCACCGTCGCCGCGACGGCCAGCAGGTGCCGCAGTCGCTCCGAGAGGGCGAGCCGGCCGGCGAGCAGCGGCCCGGCGAGCCGGTAGGCGTACGTTCCGGCCGCGAGCAGCAGAACGGCGTACAGCGGCATCATCGAACCGTCTCCTTCTCGCTCTTCACGGCACTCTCCCCGCCCACCGCGTTCTCCACGTTCTGCTCGTCCGCAGCACTCCGGGCCGCCTCCCCCGCCGCCGGCCGTCCGGCGAACAGCAGCCCGACGAGGGCCAGCAGCACCGGCAGCCCGGCCGGGACGAACGGCGTGGCGGCGACCGCGACCACCGCTCCCACCAGCGCCGCCGTACGGATGCGGCGGTCCACGAGCGAGGGCAGGACGAGGGCGAGCAGCACCGCCGGGAAGGCGGCGTCCAGGCCGAGCGCGTCCGTGTCGCCGAGCAGCCCGCCCGCGAGCGCGCCGAGCAGCACCGAGACGTTCCAGACCACGAACAGCGCGATCCCGCAGAGCCAGTACACGGCCCGGCGCCGGCGCGGCTCGTTCTGCTGCAGGGCGAAGGCGGCGGTCTCGTCGGTGAGCAGCTGCGCGCCCAGCAGGCGCCGCCACCAGGGGCCGTCGAGCACATCGGCCACGGTGAAGCCGAAGGGCAGCAGCCGGGCGTTAAGCACCAGCCCGGTGGCGACCGCGGCGAGGGCGCCGCCGCCGGAGAGCACCACGCCGACCGCCGCGAACTGGGAGCCGCCCGCGAACACCAGGACGGAGAGGGCGACCGGCACCCAGAGCGGCAGACCGCCGGAGACGCTGATCGCGCCGAAGGAGGCGCCGACGAGGGCATCGGCCAGGCAGACCAGAGCGACATCCCGGAGGGTGGCGCGCTCCAGTGTTCGGAGTAGCGAACGCATGTTCATTAGAGTGAACCGCTCCAGCTCGTTCGTCAAGGCGAACAGGCGGACCGATCCGGCGAACGATGGCCGACGCGGTCGGTACGGTCGGCGCGACCGACCGTGGCAGCATGAACGGCGGCATCGGCCGCACCGGGAGCCGTGGACGTGGAAGGGGCCAGGAGGAAGCGTGAGTGGCAAGCATGAGTGACCAGACCACCCCGGCCACGGGCCCCGACGGCGGCACCGGCAACCGCCCCGGCGGCAACGGCACCGGCGGCACCGGCGGCAACGGCACCGAGCTGATCGGCCAGATCGCCGCCGCGATCCGGCGCGAGCGCGAGCGCAGCGGCCTGTCGATGGCCGAGCTGGCCCGGCGTGCGGGCATCGCCAAGTCCACCCTGTCCCAGCTGGAGTCGGGCGCGGGCAACCCCAGCGTGGAGACGCTCTGGGCGCTCGGGGTCGCACTGAACGTGCCGTTCAGCCGGCTGGTCGACCCGCCGCGCCCGGTGGTCAAGGTGATCCGGGCCGGCGAGGGCCCGGTGACCCACTCCGAGCGTGCCGACTACGCCGCCACCGTGCTCTCCTCCTGCCCGCCCAACGCCCGGCGCGACATCTACCGGATCGAGGCGCAGCCGGGCGAGACCAGGGCCTCCGACCCGCACATGCCCGGCACCGTCGAGCACGTGCTGATCGGTGCCGGGCGGGCGCTGGTCGGGCCGACGGAGGCGCCGGTGGAACTGGGCCCGGGCGACTACGTGAGCTACCCGGGCGACGCTCCGCACGTGTTCCGCGCCCTGGCCCCGGACACCCTCGCGGTGATCGTCATGGAACACATCTGACGACCAGTCAGCATCCCCTTGCGGGCACGGACTACTTCAACAGCCCGTCCAGGAAGGGATTTCCGAACACCCGGTGCGGGTCGTGGCGGTCCAGGACGGCGACCGCCTCGTCCCAGCCGGGCCCGCCGCCGACCCGCAGGCTGTCGGGGATGGCCCGGCCGATCATGTCCGGGTCGGACCAGGCGGCGGCGTCGGTGTAGGCCCAGCCCTTGGACCACTCGACCCGCAGGCCCGCCCGGGTGCCGTCGAAGGTGCGCAGCAGCCACTGCTCCAACTCCCGGGCGAAGCGCTCCAGTCCGGGGGTGCCGGGGAAGGCCAGGACGTCCAGCCAGACCGCCGTGTCCCACTCGGGACGGTCGGCGCGCGGGCGCAGTGCGGACAGCAGCGGGGGCCGGGCGCCGGGGACGCCGGAGGCGGCCGGGTCGTCCAGGCCGGTGACCCGGATCTCCACCGCGCCGTTCACCGGGAACTCGCCCCGGGCCTGGTAGGCGGCGAGCAACTCCCGGTAGTAGGCGGCGAATTCGCTCACCACCCACTGGAGGTCGGCGCGCTTGGTGAGGATCGCGTAGCCGTTGGCGGTGACCCGCAGGGTGGTCGGGCGGACGTACTGGAGCAGGGCACGGGAAGGGCCCCAGAGGTCGGAGTGCAGTCCGCCGGCGAGCAGGTGGGTGAGCACCTCGCCGCTGAGCAGCCGGCGCAGCAGGTCGCCGGAGAGCAGGATGTCCGTGATGTCGCCGGTGAGCCCCACCTTCGCGACCAGGTACTGGAGTTGGCCGAACAGCGGGGCCGATGCCCAGGCGCCGGCGACGATCTCCCCGGCGAGTCGGGCGACCGGCTCCGGAATGCTGTCCGAGAAGGGGTAGTTGTAGGGGCGGTCGACGGAGAGGGAGCCGAGCGGCTTGTTCGGGGTGACGCTCCAGGTCTTGAGCCAGGGGTACTCGGTGTAGGCGAACCAGATCGCCTCGACCCGGCCGTCGCGGTCCACGAACTCGGCGAGCGTGCGCGGGCCGCTCCCGCCGCCGAGGACGCCGCCCAGCACTCCCCCGAGCACTCCGCCGAGCCCGCCGCCGGTCCCGGTGCCGCTGCCGCTGCCCGGGCGGGCGAAGAGCTCGCTCGCCGGGATGTCGAGCCGGCTGACGCAGCGCAAGGGGCGGTCGGCGCCGGCCCGCAGCACCACCTCGGTGAGGAAGGCGCGGCCCAGGTGCACCAGGAAGGCGGCGCTGTCGGCCTCGGAGCGGTCGAAGGTGCGCAGGGTGTAGCGGCCGGTGGCCGGGTCGAGGACGACGGCGGTGAGCCGGACGACCTGGTTGCTGACCGAGCCGTAGCCGTGCCCCTCCGGCCGCGCCTCCCCGACCGCCGTGGTGGCGGTGCCGTGGCCGCCGATGGCGAGCACGCCGCCGACGGTGAGCTCGCCGGGGGCGGGGCAGGCGGTCAGGCCGAGGCCGCGCTGGGCCAGGTACGCGAGCAGGGCCTCCATGGTGGCGCCGGTCTGCACCCGGACGGTGCCGGGCGAGTCGGCGCTGATGGCGGTGAGGTACCGGCTGGTGTCCACGAGCAGGACCCGGGCGCTCTCCGGGGTCCCGGCGGCGACGGTGAGCGGCGCCCAGGTGTGCCGGTAGCCGGAGGCGCGCAGCCGCCAGCCGTTGGCGTGCGCCCAGTCGGCGAGGGCCGGGACCTCCTCGGGGGTGCGCGGCGCGCAGGTCCACAGCTGGTCGGTGCGGATCTCGCCGGACCAGTTCTGGAAGACCCGCTGGTAGAGCTCGGTGCCGGCGGGCAGCCCGGGCGGTACGGGCCCGGCGGCCTCGGCGCTGTCCGGGCCGACGGTGCCGCGCAGCAGCCAGGCCGCGCCGCCGAGCACCGCCGACGCGCCCAGCAGCTGTCGGCGGGTGAGGCCGTCGGTGGTGCTCCTCCGCGTGCCCGCGGGGGCCGTCGGGGCCGCCGGGGCCGCCGGGGCCGTCGACGAGGCTCTCGCCGGGGCCTGCGCCCGGGGGCCCGCGGAGGCCTCCGTCGGGGCGTCCGCAGCGGCGTCCACCTGGGCGTTCATGCGGGTATTCATGGGGGTCATCCCCTCCGGTGTCGCCCCGTCACCCGTTCCGCCCATCGGGCCGTGTCCTGTGGTCATCCGTCCGTCCGCCCCTTCGCGCTGGTCCCCCCGGGCCGAGCTGCGGCGATCCGGGTCCGGCCGGAGTCCGCCCGGCCCGGTCTGGAGCGTAGGGAGGGGCGTACGGCCGTTTGAAGCACCCGCCGGGGATCTCACTCCTTCGAGTGAGATCGGTCCGATCCGCCCCGGGAACCCCGTCCACCTGCACAGCTCCTCGTCCGGACTCTGTTGCCCGGCTCCTCGGCGGGCGCATAGGTTGATCGCGATCACCCCACCCCGCCCGCCGGAGGCCCCGCCATGCCCTCGTCCGCGAACCCGCCCGTGCCCGCGCGTCCCGTGCCCGGGCCGCTGACGGTCGCCGTCGCCCAGCCCGTCTGCGCCGCCGCCGGCCGTCCGGACACCGTGTCCGAGAACGTGGCCCTGCACGCCGAGGCGGTACGGGAGGCGGGCACCCGGCTGGTGGTGTTCCCCGAGCTGTCGCTGACCGGCTACGACCTGGCCGCACCGGCCGTCGACCCGGCGGACGCCCGGCTCGCACCGCTGGTGGCGGCCTGCGCCGCGGCCGGCGCCGTCGCCCTGGTCGGGGCGCCGGTGGTCGAGGCCGACGGGCGCGAGTCCATCGCCACGCTGGCGGTCACCGGGGAGGGCGCCGAGGTCGTCTACCGGAAGATGCGCCTGCACGGCGCCGAGGTCGAGCGCTTCACCCCGGGCGGGAAGCCCGTCGTCCTGGAGCTGGACGGTCTGCGGCTCGGCCTCGCAGTCTGCGCGGACGCCGCCGATCCGACGCACGCCGAGGAGACCGCCGCGCTCGGCATCGACGCCTACGTCGCGTCCACCCTCTACGGGCCCGGCGCCGCCCAGGCCGAGCGCCGGGACGGCCACGTCCGCGACCGGGCCGCCGCCCACGGGGTGTGGTGCGTGCTCGCGACCTGCGCCGGGGCCACCGGCGAGTACCCGGACAGCTCGGGCGGCTCCGGCGTCTGGGCCCCGGGCGGCGGCCTCGTCGCCCAGGCCGGTACCGCCCCGGGCGGGCTGGTCCGCGCCGAGGTGGCCCGTACCGGCCTGCCCCGGCAGTAGGCGCCGGGCCCGAACCGGGACCAGAACCGGAACCGGGTCACCCCCACCGGAAATACCCGGGCCCCGCTCGCGGCTGTGGTGATCGGAGATCCGTTCCGGGCCCGGTCGGGCCCGTACAGGAGGTGCAGCGCGCGATGGGTGGCCAGCAGGAGAAGCCGCAGGAGTACCGGATCGAGCACGACTCGATGGGCGAGGTCCGGGTACCGGCCGACGCGAAGTGGCAGGCGCAGACGCAGCGGGCGGTGGAGAACTTCCCGGTGTCCGGTCAGCGGCTGGAGCGGGCGCACATCGCCGCGCTGGCCCGGATCAAGGCGGCAGCCGCCCGGGTGAACGCCCGGCTCGGGGTGCTGGACGAGGAGACGGCGGAGGCGATCGCGGCGGCGGCCGAGGAGGTCGCGGAGGGGCGCTGGGACGACCAGTTCCCTGTGGACGTGTTCCAGACCGGCTCGGGCACCTCGTCCAACATGAACACCAACGAGGTGATCGCGACCCTGGCCGGGGAGCGGCTGGGCCGGCCGGTCCACCCGAACGACCACGTCAACGCCAGCCAGTCGTCCAACGACGTCTTCCCGTCCTCGATCCACATCGCCGCCACCGGCGCCGTCACCCACGACCTGGTCCCGGCGCTGGAGCACCTCGCGGAGGCGTTGGAGCGCAAGGCCGCCGAGTTCGCCCGGGTGGTCAAGTCGGGCCGCACCCACCTGATGGACGCCACGCCCGTCACGCTCGGCCAGGAGTTCGGCGGCTACGCGGCGCAGGTGCGGCACGGGCGGGAGCGGCTGCTGGCCACCCTCCCCCGGGTGGCCGAACTCCCGCTCGGCGGCACGGCGGTGGGCACCGGGATCAACACCCCGCCCGGCTTCCCGGAGGCCGTCATCGCGGAGGTCGCCCGCGCCACCGACCTGCCGCTGACGGAGGCCAGGAACCACTTCGAGGCGCAGGGCGCGCGGGACGCCCTGGTCGAACTGAGCGGTCAACTGCGCACGGTGGCGGTCGGGTTCACGAAGATCGCGAACGACCTGCGGTGGATGGGCTCCGGTCCGCGCACCGGGCTCGGCGAGATCAACCTGCCGGACCTCCAGCCGGGTTCGTCGATCATGCCGGGCAAGGTGAACCCGGTGCTGCCCGAGGTGGTGCTGATGGTCGCCGCCCAGGTGGTGGGAAACGACGCGACGGTCACCCTGGCGGGCGCGAGCGGCAACTTCGAGCTGAACGTGATGCTCCCGGTGCTCGCCCGCAACGTCCTGGAGTCGGTGCGGCTGCTCGCCAACAGCGCCCGGCTGCTGGCCGACCGGACGGTGGACGGCATCACCGCCAACGTCGAACGGGCCCGGGAGTACGCGGAGTCCTCGCCCTCGGTGGTGACCCCGCTGAACCGCTACATCGGGTACGAGGAGGCCGCGAAGGTCGCCAAGCAGGCACTGGCGGAGCGCAAGACGATCCGTCAGGTGGTTCTGGAGCGCGGCTACGTCGAACAGGGCAGGCTCACCGTGGAGCAGCTGGACGAGGCGCTGGACGTGCTGCGGATGACGCACCCCTAGCGGGCCGGGCCGGCCGGCGGCTGTGACACGGCTTGGTCCCGGTCGCCGGCCTCGCCTTCGCCGGAGGACGTGCGCCGGGGCGCGGCGGGCGGTTGCGCCCTCCGCGCCCCGGTCACGGGCTGCGGGGAAGATCAGCCCTTGGCGCGACCGGCCCGGCCGCGCCGCATCGATGCTCCGTTCGACGTCATGGTCGCCATCGAGATCGCCGCGAGGCCGAGCAGGAACATCACGGCGCCCACGATGACGCAGGTCACGATGTTCTTGCCGTGCGCGACGGACCCGGAGACGACCCACGGGGAGATGATCGTCCAGGCACCGAGCGCGGCGGCCGCCCAGGCCCGCGCGTGGGTGCGTTCGTAGGCCGACCCGTAGCCGGCCATCAGAGCCGTGTAGGCCAGCCCGACGATCAGGCAGGTCACGGTCAGGGTGTTGTACGCGGTGAAGCCGACGATCCACGGCGATGCCGCCAGGAAGAGGCCGGCCAGGACGGCCAGGGCCTCGATGCCCTGGGCGCGGGGGGTCGAGGTGACCCGCTCGTAGCGTTCGCGCAGTTCGACGATGTCCGGATGGTGCTCCATGCCCGTCGTCGGGATATGGGTTGCCACCGATACCACCTCCTGTGGTCGGAACCGGTAAGGCGCTTGCCCCGTACCCATTCTGGCTCTTATCCAACGATTTGCACCCAATAGTCTGGAATAACCGATAACCATCGGATCACGCCGGTGACCTGCGTCTCAACCGTCCGGGTCGCCATTGCCTATGCAACTCGTTGCATAGCAGGATGCGGGCCATGGCACTGGAGCACGCGATCCTCGTCTCACTGCTGGAGCAGCCCGGCTCCGGCTACGAGCTGGCCCGGCGCTTCGACCGCTCGATCGGGCGCTTCTGGACCGCCACCCACCAGCAGATCTACCGGGTGCTGCGGCGGATGGAGACGGACGGCTGGGTGGCCGCGCAGGAGGTCAGCCAGGACGGACGCCCGGACAAGAAGGTCTACTCGGCGGCCGAGGCCGGACGGGCCGCGCTGGCCGGCTGGCTGCGCGAACCGGTCGAACCGGAGACCGTCCGGCACGAGCTCGCGGTCAAGATCCGGGCCGCCGCCTTCGACGACCCGGCCGCGCTGATCTCCGAGGTCGAACGGCACCGCGAGGGCCATGCCGCCCTGCTCGCCCGCTACCTGCACGGCGAGCAGCGGGACTTCCCCGACGCCACCGCGCTCGACGCGGGGCAGCAGCTGCAGCACGTGGTGCTGCGCGGCGGCATCGAGTACGAGCGGATGACCCTCGCCTGGCTCGACGACGTGCTCGCCACCCTGCGCCGCCTCTCCTCCGCCGGCTGACGGCGGACCGCCGACGACCGGCGGACGGCGGGCGACGCCCGGTCCCTGCCACCCGCCCCTCCTCACACCCTCGACCCCCGGGAGCCCCTCGATGCTCTTCAACCCGCGCAACTACGACCCCGCACAGTTCGACGAGCCGACCCGCCGGCTGCTGCGCGCGACGGTGGACTGGTTCGAGTCCCGCGGCAAGAAGGCGCTGATCGACACCTACATCGACCGCAGCTGGTACGCCGACTTCCTGGACTTCGCCGCGCAGGAGGGCCTGTTCGCCGAGTTCCTGACCCCCGCCTCGGCCGACCCCGACAAGCGCTGGGACACCGCCCGCATCGCCGAGCTGAACGAGATCCTCGGCTTCTACGGCCTCGGCTACTGGTACACCTGGCAGGTCACCATCCTGGGCCTGGGCCCGGTCTGGCAGAGCGGGAACGAGGCCGTCCGCGCCCGCGCCGCCAAGCTGCTGGCCGAGGGCCACGTGATGGCCTTCGGCCTCTCCGAGCGCACCCACGGCGCGGACATCTACTCCACCGACATGATCCTCACCCCGGACGGCGAGGGCGGCTTCACCGCGACCGGCTCCAAGTACTACATCGGCAACGGCAACGTGGCCGGCCTGGTCTCGGTGTTCGGCCGCCGCTCGGACGTCGAGGGCCCGGAGGGCTACGTCTTCTTCGCCGCCGACAGCCGCCACGACGCGTACCACCTGGTCAAGAACGTGGTGAACGCGCAGATGTACGTCAGCGAGTTCCGCCTGGAGGACTACCCGGTGCGCGCCGAGGACGTGCTGCACACCGGCCAGGCCGCCTTCGACGCCGCGCTCAACACCGTCAACGTCGGCAAGTTCAACCTCTGCACCGCCTCGATCGGCATCTGCGAGCACGCGATGTACGAGGCCGTCACGCACGCCCACAACCGGGTGCTGTACGGCAAGCGGGTCACCGACTTCCCGCACGTCAAGCGGGAGTTGACCGACGCCTACGTCCGCCTGGTGGCGATGAAGCTGTTCAGCGCGCGGGCCGTGGACTACTTCCGCACCGCCTCCCCCGAGGACCGCCGCTACCTGCTGTTCAACCCGATGACCAAGATGAAGGTCACCACCGAGGGCGAGAAGGTCATCGACCTGATGTGGGACGTCATCGCCGCCAAGGGCTTCGAGGCGGACACCTACTTCGACAAGGCCGCGAAGGACATCCGCGGCCTGCCGAAGCTGGAGGGCACCGTCCACGTCAACCTGGCGCTGATCCTCAAGTTCATGGGCAACTACCTGTTCGCCCCGGCCGACTACGCCCCGGTGCCGAGCCGCCTGGACGCCGCCGACGACGACTTCCTGTTCCGGCAGGGCCCGGCGCGCGGCCTCGGCGCGATCCGCTTCCACGACTGGCGCGCCGCCTACGACCGCCACGCCGCGCTGCCCAACGTCGCCCGCTTCCGCGAGCAGGCCGACGGCTTCTGCGCGCTGCTGCTCGAGAACGCGCCGAGCAAGGAGCAGCAGGCCGACCTGGACTTCCTGCTGGAGATCGGCCAGCTGTTCGCGCTGATCGTCTACGGCCAGCTGGTACTGGAGCAGGCCGAGTTGACCGGCCTGACCGCCTCCGAGGACGGCGGCGACGTGCTGGACCGGATCTTCGACGCGCTGGTCCGCGACTTCTCCGCACACGCCACCGAGCTGCACGGCAAGGCCTCGGCCACCGAGGAGCAGGCCGCCTGGGCGCTGACGAACGTGCGCCGCCCGGTCGCCGACCCGGCGCGGGACGCGCGGGTGTGGGAGCGGGTCGAGGCCATCTCCGGCGCGTACGAGATGCGGCCGTAGGGCGGAGCGGCAGGACTCCGGGGGTGCCGGTCGGCGGGCCGGCACCCCCGGTTCACTTCTCCGGCCCACCGCCCGCGTTCACCTTCCCCGTGCGCCCCTCGGTTCACCGCCCCGGTGCGCCCCTCGGTTCACCGCCCCGGTGCGCCCCTCGGTTCACCGCTCCGGTTCACCGCTCCGGGGAGGTCCGGCCGTCGCCGAGGCCCATGTCGCGGGCCCGGGCGACCGCCTCGGCGCGCGTGGCGACGTGCAGCTTCTCGAAGATGTGGGTGATGTGGTTGCGGACGGTCTTCTCCGCGACCACCAGCTCCCGGGCGATCCGCCGGTTGTCCAGCCCGCGCGCGACCAGGCCCAGCACCTCGGCCTCGCGGGCGGTGAGTTCGGGGAAGAGCTGCCCCGCCTCCCGCATCCTCGCCCCGGCCAGCAGGGCGGTGATCCGTCCGGCCACCTCGCCGCCGAACACCGCGCCGCCCGTCGCGACCGTCCGCACCGCGTGCAGCACCTCCTCCCGCCCGGCCCCCTTGACCAGGTAGCCGCGCGCGCCCGCCTGGAGGGCGGCGAGCAGGTTCCCGTCGTCGTCCGACATGGTCAGCATCAGCACCGGCGGCGGCGCCTCCCGGGTGGCGAGCTGCCGGACGGCCTCCAGTCCGGAGCCGTCGGGCAGCGAGAGGTCCATGATCACCACGTCGGGGTGGTGCCGGGCGACCTCCCCCGGAACGTCGGCGACCCGCTCGGCCTCGGCGACCACGAGGACGCCCTCGGCGCTCTCCAGTGCCGCCTTGAGCCCCTCCCGGAACAGGGGGTGGTCGTCGACGATCAGCACACGGACGGGCGGGTCTCCGGCCGGGTCCGCAGGTTCCACCGGCTGTTCTTCATCCACCCGGCCGACACTATCAGCGGCGATCGCGTGACTTTCCGTGACGTGCGCGTGAAGCCCTCCGCGTGTCGGCCCACCGCCCGCCGCACCCGACGGCGACGGACGGGCGACGGGCGGGCGGGCGGACGGATAACAGATGACAGTCGACAGCTGACAGATTTTGAACTCTGTCAGCTGTCGACTGTCATCTCACCGCGGCCTCCCGGCCTCGCGCCCTCACCCCTGCGGATCGGCCTGCCCCGAGCGCATGGGCCTGCTGTCCCACTCCGGCCCCAGGGCGGCGCCGGGGGTGCCGACGCGGCCCAGGACGGCGGTGACCGGTCCGCGGCGGCCGGCCCGGAGGCCGTACCGCTCCCCCGCCCGGATGTAGACCAAGTCGCCGGGGAGCAGTGGCACTTCACCGAGCTCGCCGAGGAAGGAGCAGGCTCCGGAGAGGACCACCAGGAAGGCGTCGGCGGCCCGGTCCGCGTACGGTCCGCAGACACCGACCGGGTCGAGCCGTACGGTGCCCACCTCCACCTGCCGCCAGCTCGGGGCGGATGCGGAGCCCGACCGCTGGGCCGGGATGGCGGCCCGGGGCGGGGTGGGACGGACGGTGAGCACGGCGGTCGGCGCGCCGCGGACGGCGGTGAGCCGGTAGGAGGTGCCGGGCCGGTGGTGCAGCACCTCGCCCGGGGAGAGGATCCGGTCGGCCGCGAGCAGCCGACCGGAGAGCACCACGGTCACCGATTCGACGGATTCGTAAGGGAGTTGCTCGACCCGGACGCCCGGCGGCAGCGCCTCGACGGTGAGTCCGGCGCGGACGGCCGGCCGCTGCTCGGGGTCGATCAGCCGCTGGAACGCGGGTGCGGTGCGGGGGACGGCAGCGGGGACGAGTATCACGAGGGGTCTCCTCGGATCGAGGACTGGCAGGACCCGTCGGGGCCGGTCAGGGCCGGTCGCGGCGGGTGGCTCGGCGGCGGGCCGGGGCGGCCCGGGCGCCGGCGGTGTGCCGGGGGACGGCGAGGGTCAGGCAGAGCAGTTCCGCGCCGAGCGGTCCGGCTTCGAGGTGCAGCGTGCGGCCGCGGTGGGCCATCAGCAGGTCCCCCGCGGAGGCCAAGTGGTCGGTCTCGTCGGAGAGTTGACCGACGACGGCGGCTCCGCGCAGCACGTGCAGGACGGTCTCGGTGTCGGGCCGGCCCGCGAGCACGTGGTGCGCGCCGGGGCTCAGCCGCAGGTGGTCGAAGGCCTCGCAGGCGCTGGCGAGCATCGGGCGCCGGGCGAGGGAGCGGATCCGTACCCGCTCGCCGTTCGGGCCGATGACGACCATGGCCGCGCCGGTGTCGGTGGTGACGATCACCTGGGGTCACCTTCTTCGGAGGAGGGCGGGACGGCGAGGACGGCGTGGAAGTACTCCAGTCCGGCCGTGCCGGCGGTCAGCACGGTCCGCGAGCCGAGCGGCAGCACGATCGCGGTGCCCTCGACCAGCGGCAGGCCGGCCTCGGCACGCTCCGGATGGTCCTGGCGGTCCTGGTGGTCCGGCTGGTTCGGCTGGTTCGGGTGCACGGCGCCCTCGGGCAGTTCGGCGAGACCGGAGCCGGCGGTGACGTAGAGCGCGTGCTCGACGCCGTCGGCGGCCACCTCGGTGCGCCGGCCCGGGTCGAGCCGTTGCAGGCCGACGCCGCGCAGCGGTCCGGCGAGCAGGCGGCCGGGGTCGACGGCGCCTCGGCGGCGCAGGTCGGTGATCACGGTGCCCGACATGACGGGCGCTCCTTCCGGTCGCGGGCGGGCGCTGCGGTCCACCTCTGTGATCCACCGTGCGCCGCCCGTTGTCCCGGCCACACGGGGGTGTCGTCCCGTCCGTCTCCCGACCCGATCCCACCCGGGATCCCGGCCCCGTCCCGGCCGGATCCCGCTCCGGTCCCGCCCCGGTCGCGCCAGGGTCCTGCCCTGCTCCCGCCCTGCTCGCACCCTGGTCGCGCCCCCGGTCCGGCCGCGGCTCCCGATCCCGCGCACCGCCCTCCGCGCGCACCCCGGGAGCCCCGTCCGCGACCGCCCCGAGCCGCCCGGAACGACGTACGGTGGAACCGGAGGCCGTGTCATGCACGTCACCGGAACCCACTTCACCCGCTTCGCCGACCGCACCGAGGCGGGCCGTCGGCTGGCCGCCCGGCTCGGCCACCTGACCGGCCCCGACACCGTGATCGTGGCGCTGCCGAGGGGCGGCGTGCCGGTGGCCGCCGAAGTCGCCGCGGCGCTCGGCGCACCGCTGGACATCTGCGTGATCCGCAAGCTCGGCGTGCCGTACCAGCCCGAGCTGGGCATGGGGGCGATCGGCGAGGACGGCGTCCGGGTGCTGAACGAGCAGGTGATCCGGTTCTCCTCGGTCACGGACGGCCAACTGGCCGAGGTGGAACGGCGCGAGCGCACCGAGCTGGCGCGCCGGGCCCGCCGCTACCGGGGTGACCGGCCGCCCGCCGACCTGCGCGGACGGACGGTGGTCGTGGTGGACGACGGCATCGCCACCGGGTCCACCGCCCGGGCGGCCTGCCGGATCGTCCGGGAGCGCGGCGCGGCCCGGGTGGTGCTCGCGGTGCCGGTCGCACCCGCGGACTGGGCCGAGCGTCTCGACGAGGTCGCCGACGAGCTGGTCTGCGTCGACACGCCGTCCCCGTTCTACGCGATCGGCGAGTTCTACGCCGACTTCTCGCAGACCGAGGACGAGGAGGTGCTGCGGCTGCTGGCCGAGGCCGCCCGTGGCGACCCGCCCGGGGCCTCCGCCGGGGTCGACCGGGAGCTGCTGCTGCCCGTCGCCGGGGTCCGCCTCGCGGGCCGGCTGACCGTCCCGGCCGGCGCGCGCGGGGTCGTCGTCTTCGCACACGGCAGCGGCAGCGGCTGGCACAGCCCGCGCAACCGGCACGTCGCCGAGTACCTGAACCGCACCGGGCTGGCCACGCTGCTGTTCGACCTGCTCACCGAGGCCGAGGAGCCCGACCGGCGGAACGTGTTCGACGTGGCGCTGCTGGGCGGCCGGCTGACGGCCGTCGCCCGGCGGCTGGGCCCGGCGGAGGGCGGCCCGGACGCCACCGTGCCCGAGACCCGGGGCCTGCCGCTCGGCCTGTTCGGTGCCAGCACCGGCGCCGCGGCCGCGCTGCACACCGCCGCCGAACTGGGCCCGGCGGTACGCGCCGTGGTCTCCCGGGGCGGCCGCCCGGACCTCGCCGCGCCCGACACCCTGGCCCGGGTCCGCGCCCCGACGCTGCTCGTCGTCGGGTCGCTGGACCCCACCGTGCTCGACCTCAACCGGCGGGCCCGGAGCCGACTGCGCTGCGAGACCGGGCTCGCGGTGGTACCGCACGCGAGCCACCTGTTCGAGGAGCCGGGGACCCTGGACCGGGTCGCCGAGCTGGCCGCGGACTGGTTCCTCCGCCACCTCCCGCGCCCCGTCGGCCCCGGGAGCGCGTGACCGTCCCATTGCGCAGACTTCGTGCTTCACCCCCGGTGAGCAACGCATTTTGCGCAGCTGACAGCGGGAATTTCTGATCAGCTTGTACACATTGAGCAGTCAAAATCCGACCTGTTGCCCAACCACCCCGACAGGAGCAAGCTCTCCGCAACCACACCGCCCACCCGTTCGGTGCGGTCGCGATCCAGCGGAAGCCTCGACGGCGAGGCCCGAAGTGGAGGAACGAGCGATGACCCCGCAGTCCCACGCCCTTGAGTTGACCCCCGAGGAGCGCGAGGCCGGTCTTGACGCCGACCAGCTGCGCCGCCTCGTCGGCCTCGTCGAGCACGACGCCGCCGCCGACCCCTTCCCGGTGACGGCCCAGGACGCGGTCGTCTTCGTGGTCGGCAACGCCACCCAGACGGCGCAGTTCTACCAGGTCGTCTTCGGCATGGAGCTGGTCGCCTACTCCGGCCCGGAGACCGGCCGCCGCGACCGCAAGGCGTACGTGCTCCGCTCCGGCTCCTGCCGCTTCGTGATCAAGGGCGGCGTCCAGCCGGACAGCCCGCTGCTGGACCACCACCGCCGCCACGGCGACGGCGTCGTCGACCTCGCCCTGGAGGTCCCGGACGTCGACAAGTGCATCGAGCACGCCCGCGCGACCGGCGCCACCGTGCTGGAGGAGCCGAACGACGTCTCGGACGAGAACGGCACCGTGCGCCGCGCGGCCATCGCCACCTACGGCGAGACCCGCCACACCCTGATCGACCGCTCCCGCTACCACGGTCCGTACCTGCCGGGCTACGTCGTCGCGGAGAGCCGGGTCACCCACCCGGAGGGCTCGCCCAAGCGCCTCTTCCAGGCCCTCGACCACGCCGTCGGCAACGTCGAACTGGGCCGGATGGACGAGTGGGTGGCGTTCTACAACCGCGTCATGGGCTTCGTGAACATGGCCGAGTTCGTCGGCGACGACATCGCCACCGACTACTCCGCGCTGATGTCCAAGGTCGTCGCCAGCGGCAACCACCGGGTGAAGTTCCCGCTCAACGAGCCGGCCATCGCCAAGAAGAAGTCCCAGATCGACGAGTACCTGGAGTTCTACACCGGCCCCGGCTGCCAGCACATGGCGCTCGCCACCAACGACATCCTCACCACCGTGGACGTGCTGCGGGCGCGCGGCGTGGAGTTCCTCTCCACCCCGGACTCCTACTACGACGACCCGGAGCTGCGCGCACGGATCGGCAAGGTCCGGGTGCCGGTCGAGGAGCTGAAGAAGCGCGGCATCCTGGTCGACCGCGACGAGGACGGCTACCTGCTGCAGATCTTCACCAAGCCGATCGGCGACCGCCCCACCGTCTTCTACGAGTTCATCGAGCGGCACGGTTCGCTCGGCTTCGGCAAGGGCAACTTCAAGGCGCTCTTCGAGTCCATCGAGCGCGAGCAGGACCGACGCGGCAACCTGTGAGCGTCCGAGGGCTCTGACGGGCCCCGACGAGCTCTGTAGAAGCCCGGACGGACCCTGACAAGGGTCTGTCCGGGCCCTGACAGGCTCTGGCAGGCTCTGACGAACGGATCTCTGCCGAACGGTCGAGGAGGACCACGGAGATGGCGTACTACCGGCAGCTGGGAAACATCCCGCCCAAGCGGCACACCCAGCACCGCACCCCCGAAGGCGGGCTGTACTACGAGGAGTTGATGGGCGAGGAGGGGTTCTCCTCGGACTCCTCACTGCTCTACCACCGGGGCATCCCCTCGGCGGTGGTCAACGCGGTGCCGTGGGAGCTGCCGGACCAGTCCACGGTGCCCAACCACCCCCTCCTCCCCCGCCACCTCAAGCTGCACGAGCTGTTCGCGGAGCAGGACTGGAAGTCCGCGGACGTCGTCGGCAGCCGCCGGCTCGTCCTCGGCAACGGCGACGTGCGGATCTCGTACGTCGCCGCCGGGGCCCCGAGCGAGCTCTACCGCAACGGGCTCGGCGACGAGTGCGTGTACGTGGAGTCCGGCTCCGGCACGGTCGAGACGGTGTTCGGCTCGATCGAGGTCGGGCAGGGCGACTACGTGGTCATCCCCCGTGCCACCACCCACCGTTGGGTGCCGGCCGGGGACGAGCCGCTGCGCGCGTACTGCATCGAGGCGAACAGCCACATCACCCCGGTCAAGCGCTACCTGTCCAAGTACGGGCAGCTGCTGGAGCACGCGCCGTACTGCGAGCGGGACTTCCGCGGACCGGTCGGCCCGCTGGTCGTGGACGCTCCCGGGGACGTCGACGTGCTGGTCAAGCACCGCGGCCCGAACGGGATCGCGGGCACCCGCTACACCGTGCCGCACCACCCGTTCGACGTGGTCGGCTGGGACGGCTGCCTGTACCCGTACGCGTTCAACATCAAGGACTTCGAGCCGATCACCGGCCGGATCCACCAGCCGCCGCCGGCCCACCAGGTCTTCGAGGGCAACGGCTTCGTGATCTGCAACTTCGTCCCGCGCAAGGTGGACTACCACCCGCTGGCGATCCCGGTGCCGTACTACCACGCCAACGTGGACAGCGACGAGGTCATGTTCTACTGCGGCGGCGACTACGCGGCCCGCAAGGGCTCCGGCATCGGCCAGGGCTCGATCTCGCTGCACCCGGGCGGGCACACCCACGGGCCGCAGCCGGGGGCGTACGAGCGCAGCATCGGCGCGGAGTTCTTCGACGAGCTGGCCGTCATGGTGGACACCTTCCGCCCGCTGGAGCTCGGCGAGGGCGGCCGGGCCACTGAGGACGCCAACTACGCCTGGACCTGGGCCGGTCGGGGGCCCGGGCGATGAACGCGCTGCCTTCGGGGGGTGTGATCCCCGAGCTGTTCCGCGGACTGTTCGACGACGCGGCGGTGTTCCCGCCCGGGAACCTGCCGGTCGCCGAGGCGGTGCCCGCGCACCGGGCGCACCGTGCGGCCTGGTACGCCGAGGCGGTCGGGCCCTTCCTCTGTGGGGCCGGCCGACTGGGTGAGCTGGCCGCGGCGGTCTCGGCCGGCGCGGTTCCGGGCGCCGCGGGGGCGGACGACTCGGTGGTGGCGGGCGACCGGCCGCTCAAGGTCGGGCTGGTGCTGCCGGGGGGCAGCATCGAGCTCGCCCCGGCGCTCGCCGCCGCCGCACCGTTCGAGCTGGCCGGCGCCGAGCTGGCCACCCGGGACGCCGCCGAGGCGGTGGCCGCGCTGGACCGGCTGCTGCCCCCGGACGTCCCCGCCGCCGTCGAACTCCCGCGCGAACTGCTGCGCGGGGACGGGCTGGACGCCGTCCTGGACGTGCTGGTGGACAGCCCGTACCGGGCGAAGTTCCGCACCGGCGGGCTGGTCGCCGAGGCCTTCCCGAACGAGGACGAACTGGCCGCCTTCCTCACCGGCTGCGCGCAGCGCGGACTGCCGTACAAGTGCACGGCCGGGCTGCACAACGCCGTCCGGCACACCGACCCGGAGACCGGCTTCGAGCACCACGGCTTCCTGAACGTGCTGCTGGCCGCGCAGGAGACCGACCGGGCCGCCGCGGCGGCGGTGCTGGCGGAGCGCGACGGCGAGGTGCTGGCCAAGGCGGCACGAGCACTGACGGACCGTCAGATCGTGGTGATCCGCAACTCGTTCACCGCGTTCGGCACCTGTAGCATCGCCGAGCCCCTGGGTGACCTGGCCGCGCTCGGCCTGCTGTCGTCGCCCAGTCCACTGCACCAGGAGGACCGTTGAGCACCACCCCCAGCAGCTGGCTCGCCAGCGCCCAGGACTCGCCGTTCGGCGTGCACAACCTGCCGTACGGCGTCTTCACCGCCGCCGACCAGCCCGGGCGGCGCCGGATCGGCGTGCGCGTCGGGGACTTCGTGCTGGACGCCGGGGCGGCCGCCCGCGCGGCCGGAGCGCCGTCGGTGCTGCTGGACTCGGACTCGCTCAACCCGCTGATGGCGGCGGGGCGCCCGGTCTGGAGCCGGGTGCGGGCGGACCTCACCACCTGGCTCACCGACGAGTCCTTCCGCGAGGCCCTGTCGCCGGCGCTGCTGCCGGCCGGCGAGGTGGAGCTGCACCTGCCGTTCGAGGTCGCCGACTACGTCGACTTCTACGCCTCCGAGCACCACGCCACCAACCTGGGCCGGATCTTCCGCCCGGGCTCGGAGCCGCTCACCCCCAACTGGAAGCACCTGCCGATCGGTTACCACGGGCGGGCGGGCACGGTCGTGGTCTCCGGCACGCCGGTGGTGCGGCCGTCCGGGCAGCGCAAGGCGCCCGCCGACGCCGCGCCGACCTTCGGGCCGTCCCGCCGGCTCGACATCGAGGCCGAGGTCGGCTTCGTCGTCGGCACGCCGTCGGAGCTGGGCCGGCCGGTCGCGCTGGACGACTTCCGCGAGCACGTGTTCGGCGTCTGCCTGCTCAACGACTGGTCGGCGCGCGACATCCAGGCCTGGGAGTACGTGCCGCTCGGCCCCTTCCTCGGCAAGTCCTTCGCGACCTCCATCTCGCCGTGGATCGTGCCGCTGGACGCCCTGGACCACGCCCGGGTCACGCCGCCGGAGCGCGACGTCGAGCCGCTGGCGTACCTGGACGACCGGGGCGGCGAGCCGTGGGGCCTGGACCTGGCGATGGAGGTCCGGCTGAACGGGCACCAGGTCTCCCGGCCGCCGTTCGCCACCATGTACTGGACGGCACAGCAGCAGCTGACCCACATGACGGTCAACGGCGCCTCGCTGCGCACCGGCGACCTGTTCGCCTCGGGGACGGTCAGCGGGCCGGAGCGGGACACCCGGGGCGCGCTGATCGAGCTGACCTGGAACGGCGAGGAGCCGCTGAAGCTCCCGGACGGGACGACCCGGACGTTCCTCGAGGACGGCGACGAGGTGACCATCACCGCCACGGCGCCCGGGCCGGACGGCGCCGTGATCGGGTTCGGCGAGGTCACCGGGCGCGTGCGGGGCTGAGGGCTCACGACCGACGGATGACGGATGACAGATAACAGCTGACAGATTTCATCATCTGTCAGCTGTCATCTGTTATCTGCCAGCCCACCGCCGGCGGCTCCCGCCTACAGCCGCGAGCCGCCGGTGGCGTCGACCACGCGCCCCGTCATCCACCGCGCGTCGTCCGAGGCGATGAAGGCGACGACGTCCGCGATGTCCTCCGGCGCCCCGACCCGGCCAAGCGCGGCGACCGAGGCCGCCCAGGCCCGCGCCTCCGGATCGCCCAGGAACTCCGCATTGAGGTCGGTGTCGATGACCCCGGGCGCCACGGAGTTGACGGTGATCCCGCGCGGCCCGAGCTGCTGGGCGAGGTTGAGCGAGAAGGTGTCCAGCGCACCCTTGGTGGCGCCGTAGGCCATGATCTCCGGCATGGCGAGCCGGGCCAGGCCGCTGGAGATGTTGATGATCCGGCCGCCGTCACGTAGCCGCTCCAGCCCGTGCTTGACGATGAAGAACGGTGCGCGGACGTTGACCGCGAAGACCTCGTCGAACTCCTCCTCGGTCAGGCCGGCGAGGTCGGAGCTGCGCCCGATCCCGGCGTTGTTCACGATGATGTCGACACCCCCGGCCGGCGCGTACTCGCCTATCCGCGCGTCGAAGGCCTCCCACAGCGCGACGGCGTCGCCGTGCCGCCCGAGCGCGGCGGGCAGCGCGAAGGCCCGCCCGCCGTCCGCCCGGATGCCCGCCACCACCTCCTCCGCCGCCACCGCATCGCGGGCGTAGCCGACGGCGACGGTGGCGCCGTCCCGCCCGAGCCGGCGGGCGATGGCCCGGCCGATCCCCCTACTGCCCCCCGTGACCAGCGCCGTCTTGCCCTGAAGCCTGTCCGCGCCCATGTCCGAGCCCCCTCCTGCTTGTACTCAACGCATTTCTTGAGCGATCGCTCAAAAAATACGCTAGCACACACTTCTTGAGTGAGTGCTCTAAAATTCAGCGCATGACAGAGGCGCACGCGGCGACAACGGCATCCCCGGACGGGCCCACCGGCCCGCCGCGCACTCCCCGTCGCGGACGCCCGCCGGCCTTCGACCGCGCCGAGGCCCTGGCCGCGGCCACCCGGCTGTTCTGGCAGCACGGCTACGAGGCCACCTCCGTCACCGACCTCACCACCGCCATGGGCATCCGCCCCGGCAGCCTGTACGCGGCCTTCAGCGACAAGCGGTCGCTGTTCGAGGAGGTGGTCCGCCAGTACGGCCACTCCCCCGCCGGCGAGTTCGCGGCCGTCGCGCTGGCAGAGGAGCCCACCGCGTACGGCGCCTTCGCCCGCATCCTGCGCGAGGCCGCCGCCGTCTACGCCGACCCGTCGCATCCGGCCGGCTGCCTGGTGATCTCCGCCGCCACCAATGTGACCCAGCAGGACGCCGTCATCCAGGACCAGCTGCGCGAGCGACGCAACGGGAACCTGCGCACCTTCGAGGAGCGGCTGCGCCGGGCACAGCAGGACGGCGAACTGCCGCCGGAGGCCGACCCGAAGGGGCTGGCCGGCTACTTCGGTGCGGTCCTCCAGGGCATGTCCCAGCAGGCCCGCGACGGCGCCACCCCCGCCGACCTGGCCCGCACCGCCGAACTCGCCCTGCGCGCCTGGCCGTAGCGCCTCCCGCGCACCGCGGAGCGCCCCTGGAGCGCCCGTCGGAAACATGATCGCCGGGCGAGTGATCACAACGGGCGCCCGCCCCGGTACGGTGGACGGCGGGAATCGGCATCGCCGACGACATCACCGAGGAACGGGAGCGGGCCCGATGAGCGCAGAGGTGGCGGAGGTCCAGGCGTTCCTGGACGGCGGCGTCGGACGGCTCGTGCTGAACCGCCCCCGGGCGCTCAACTCGCTGACCCACGGCATGGTCGCCGCCCTGCGCGCCACCCTGGACGGCTGGGCCGCGGACGACCGGATACGCGCCGTCGTGCTGACCGGCGCGGGCGAGCGCGGCCTGTGCGCGGGCGGCGACATCCGCGCGATGCACGACGACGCCAAGGCGGGCGGGGCCGGCACCCGTGCGTTCTTCCGCGACGAGTACCGGCTGAACGCGCTGATCGCCCGCTACCCGAAGCCGTACGTCGCGGTCATGGACGGCATCACGATGGGCGGCGGCGTCGGCGTGTCCGCCCACGGCGCGGTGCGGATCGTCACCGAGCGGTCCACCGTCGCGATGCCCGAGACCCGGATCGGGATCGCCCCGGACATCGGCGGCAGTCGGCTGCTCGCCCACGCCCCGGGCGAGTTGGGCACCCACCTCGGGCTCAGCGCGGCCTCGATGGGCCCGGGCGACGCCCTGCTGTGCGGGTTCGCGGACCACTTCGTGCCCTCGCGGCGCATCCCGGACCTGCTCGACGCCCTGGGCCGGAGCACCGCCACGGCGCCCGGCACCACCACCGCCGGCACCACCGCCGTCGCCTCCGCCGTCGCGACCATCGTCGCCGCGCACGCCGAGCCCGCGCCGCCCGCCGCACTGGCCGCCCAGCGCCCCTGGATCGACGCCTGCTACGCGGCCGACACGGTCGAGGAGATCGTCGACCGGCTGCTGAACTCCGGTGTCCCGGAGGCGAAGGAGGCCGCCGAGGCCGTCCTGGCGAACTCCCCCACCGCCGTGAAGACCACCCTGGCCGCGCTGCGCCGCGCCCGTACGCTCCCCTCGCTGGAGGCCGTGCTCGACCAGGAGTACCGGATCTCCTGCGCCGCGCTGGAGGGCCACGACATGGTCGAGGGCGTCCGCGCGCAGGTGATCGACAAGGACCGCAACCCCCGGTGGAAGCCCGGCACGCTCGCCGAGGTGACGGAGGCGGACGTCGCCCGCTTCCTCGCCCCGCGCGTGGGCGACGAACTGGGCCTGGCCTGAGCCCCACCCCCTCCCCGCCCCCTTCCCCCGCCCCACCTCCACCGGCACACCTGGAGCCCGCCATGAACCACCCGGTCCCGCCGCCGACTCCGGCCGGGGGCACCGACCCGCTGTCCCGGGTGCCGCTGGGCGAGCAGGTGCGCGGGCTGCTGCTGGAGGGCCTGCTGAACGGCCGCTGGCAGCCCGGGGACCGGATCGTCGAGCGGCGCCTGGCCGCCGAGTTGAACGTCAGCCAGGCGCCGGTCCGCGAGGCGCTGCGCGCGCTCCAGACCCTCGGGCTGCTCGACGCCGAGCCCAACCGGGGCGTGCGGGTGCGCGAGATCGGACCGGCCGAGCTGCGCGAGGTCTACCAGGTGCGGGCCGCGCTGGAGCGGCTGGCCGCCGAGTCGGCGGTGGTCCGGCTGGCCGGGGACACCACCGCGCTGGAGCGGCACGCCGAGCGGATGGCGGCGGCCGCTGCGGCGGGCGACGCCCTCGGCCAGGCCCGGCACGGGGTGGCCTTCCACCGCGAGATCGTCGCCGCCTCCGGAAACGGGACGCTGCTGCGGGCCTGGGAGGGCCTCGGGGTCGAGGTGTGGACGGTGCTGTCGCTGCACCGGGTCCGGCCGGAGCTGCACGAGAACGCCACCGACCACCGGCCGCTGATCGAGGCCTTCCGGCGGCAGGACCCGGCGGTCGGCCGGCTGCTGGCCGAGCACGTCCTGGAGTACGCCCGGCACTCCGACTGAGCCGCTCGGGCCGGGGTTGCCCTTCCGCATAAAGTTCGCATAGAGATGATCGATCATCTCTCAAACTACCCACCAGTAGCGGTTGACGGGCCACCCGATCACTCTCTACCGTCCAAATAGTTCCATGAAGAGAAATGCTATTCCGCATCCTGGAATAAGCACCCTGAAGCGCACCGGTAAAGGGGAACCACCCGTGTCCCAGCTCGACCAGCTTCCCGACCACGACCCCGAGGAGATCGCGGAGTGGCGCGCGTCCCTCGACGCCGCCCGCGACTTCGGCGGACCGAACCGCGCCGCCCACCTGCTGCGCCGCCTCGTCGAGCACGCCGAGCTGCAGCGGCTCGACGTCCCTCCGCTGCTGGACACCCCGTACGTCAACACCATCCCCACCGCCGCCGAACCGGAGTTCCCCGGCGACGAGGAGATGGAGCGCCGGATCACCGCCTGGAACCGCTGGAACGCCGCCGCCATGGTGACCAGGGGCAACCACCGCGGCGGCCTGGGCGGGCACATGGCCACCTACGCCTCCGCCGCCTGGCTGTACGAGGTCGGCTTCCAGCACTTCTTCCGCGGCAAGGAGGCCGACGGCTCCGGCGACCAGCTGTACGTGCAGGGCCACGCCGCCCCGGGCGTCTACGCCCGCGCGTTCCTGGAGGGCCGGGTCTCCGAGGCCCAGCTGGACCGCTTCCGCCAGGAGGCCGGCGGCGACGGCCTGCCCTCCTACCCGCACCCGCGCCGGCTGCCCTGGTTCTGGGAGTTCCCGACCGTCTCGATGGGCCTCGGGCCGCTCTCGGCGATCCACCAGGCCCGGTTCAACCGCTACCTGACCGCGCGCGGGATCAAGGACACCTCCGGCTCGCACGTGTGGGCCTTCCTCGGCGACGGCGAGATGGACGAGCCCGAGTCCACCGCCGCGCTCGCGCTGGCCGCCCGGGAGGGCCTGGACAACCTCACCTTCGTCGTCAACTGCAACCTGCAGCGCCTGGACGGGCCGGTGCGCGGCAACGGCAAGATCGTGCAGGAGCTGGAACGCCGCTTCCGCGCGGCCGGCTGGAACGTGGTCAAGTCGTTGTGGGGCGAGGCCTGGGACGAGCTGCTGGCCCGCGACACCACGGGCGCACTGGTCCGCCGGCTCGGCGAGGTGCCGGACGGGCAGTTCCAGACCTACGCCGCCTCGGACGCCGGGTACGTCCGCGAGCACCTCTTCCACAGCTCGCCCGAACTGCGGGCGCTCGCCGACACCGTGGACGACCGGCGGCTGATCGAGACGGTCGCCACCTCCCGGGGCGGCCACGAGCCGCGCAAGGTGTACGCGGCCTACCGCGCGGCGCTGGAACACCGGGGCGCGCCCACCGTGGTGCTGGTGCAGACCGTCAAGGGCTGGACGCTCGGCCCCGGCTTCGAGTCCCGCAACGCCAACCATCAGATGAAGAAGCTCTCCGGAGCCGAGTTCCGGGCCATGCGCGACCTGCTCGAACTCCCCATTCCGGACGCCGCGTTGAACGACCCGCTGCCCCCGTACGCGCACCCCGGCCCGGACTCGCCGGAGGCCCGCTACCTGCGCGAGCGCCGCGCCGCACTGGGCGGGCCGGCGCCCGCCCGCCGGGTGCGCTTCACCCCGCTGCCCACCCCGCCCGCGAAGCCCTTCGAGACGCTGTTCAAGGGCTCCGGCAGCCAGGAGATCGCCACCACCATGGCCTTCGTCCGGCTGGTCAAGGACCTGCTGCGGGACAAGGCGACCGGCCACCGCTGGGTGCCGATCGTCCCGGACGAGGCGCGCACCTTCGGCATGGAGTCGCTCTTCCCGACCGCCGGGATCTACTCCCCGCTCGGGCAGACCTACGACCCGGTCGACCGCGACCAGCTGCTCCACTACAAGGAGTCGGCGACCGGCCAGATCCTCAACGAGGGCATCACCGAAGCCGGTTCGATGGCCTCGCTGACCGCCGCCGCGACCTCGTACGCGACCCACGGCGAGCCGGTCGTCCCGTTCTACATCTTCTACTCGATGTTCGGCTGGCAGCGCACCGCCGACCAGATGTGGGCGATGGCCGACCAGTTGGGCCGCGGCTTCCTGATCGGCGCCACCGCCGGCCGCACCACCATGACCGGCGAGGGCCTCCAACACGCCGACGGCCACTCCCAGTTGATCGCCTCCACCAACCCGGCCGCGCTCTCCTACGACCCGGCGTTCGGCTGCGAGGTGGCCGTGATCATCCGCGAGGGCCTGCGCCGGATGTACGGCGGCAGCGAGCAACACCCCCACGGCGAGGACGTGTTCTACTACCTCACCGTCTACAACGAGCCGCTGGTGCAGCCCGCGCTCCCGGACGGCGAGGAGGTCGTGGACGGCATCCTGCGAGGCCTCTACCGCTACCGCACGGCGGACGCCGCCGCGTCGTCCGCCACCCCGGCCGTCGACCTGCCCGCCGACCCGCCGCGGCTCCAACTGCTCGCCTCCGGCACCGCCGTGCAGTGGGCCCTGACGGCGCAGCGGCTGCTCGGCGAGGAGTGGGGCGTGGCGGCCGACGTCTGGTCCGCACCCTCCTGGACGGAGCTGCGCCGCGAGGCGCTGGACTGCGACGCGGCCAACCTGGCGCAGGCCGCGGCCGGTACCGGCGCGGCGGCCCGCGTCCCGTACGTGACCAGGGCGCTGGCCGGGGCGCCCGGGCCGGTGCTGGCGGTCAGCGACTGGATGCGCGCGGTGCCGGACCAGATCCGCCCGTGGGTGGAGCAGGACTGGACCTCGCTGGGCACCGACGGCTTCGGGCTCTCGGACAGCCGGGCGGCGGCGCGGCGGCACTTCGGGGTGGACGCCGAGTCGGTGACGGTCGCGGCGCTGGCCGCGCTGGCCCGCCGGGGCGAGGTGAAGGCGGAGACCGTACGGCAGGCGGCGGAGCGCTACGGCGTCCGCTTCTGACCGGCCCGGCGTCCGTCCGGCCGTCACTCCGTCCAGCCGCCGCCTCCGTCCGACCGCCCCGCCGCCGCCTCCGTCGCCTGGTGACCGGCGTCTCGCATACCAAGACTGGCGCGAGGCGGGGCACGTCGTAGATCGTTGGGTGGTCAGGGCGCGCCCACGGGCGCCGAGCAGCGGAAATGGGAGTCGACGGCGATGACCGAGACCGAGACCTACGAGACGATCCTGGTCGAGCGCAAGGGCCGGGTGGGGCTGATCACGCTCAACCGGCCCAAGGCGCTCAACGCGCTGAACACCCAGCTGATGAACGAGGTGGTCGCCGCCGCGACCGCCTTCGACCGGGACCCGGAGATCGGCTGTCTGGTGATCACCGGCTCGGAGAAGGCCTTCGCGGCCGGCGCCGACATCAAGGAGATGCAGGGCAACCGGTTCCCGGACGTCTACCTGGACGACTGGCTGGGCCCGTGGGACCGGCTCGGCGCCCTGCGCAAGCCGGTGATCGCGGCCGTGGCCGGGTTCGCGCTGGGCGGCGGCTGCGAGCTGGCCATGCTGTGCGACGTCCTGCTGGCGGCGGACACCGCGAAGTTCGGGCAGCCGGAGATCAAGCTCGGCGTCATCCCGGGCATCGGCGGCTCGCAGCGGCTGACCCGGGCGGTCGGCAAGGCGAAGGCCATGGAGCTGTGCCTGACCGGTCGGATGATGGGCGCCGAGGAGGCCGAGCGGGCCGGACTGGTCTCCCGGATCGTCCCCGCCGACCAGCTGCTGTCCGAGGCGCTGGCCACCGCCGAGACGATCGCGGCGATGTCCGCCCCGGCCGCGATCATGATGAAGGAGAGCGTCAACCGCGCCTTCGAGACGACGCTCGCCGAGGGCGTCCGCTTCGAGCGCCGGCTCTTCCACGCGGCCTTCGCCACGGCGGACCAGAAGGAGGGCATGACGGCCTTCGCCGAGAAGCGCCCGCCGGAGTTCCAGAACCGCTGACGGCCGAGGACGGCTGACAACTGACGGCCGACGGATAACAGCTGACAGATTTCAGATTTCAGATGTTGAAATCTGAAATCTGTCAGCTGAACCCTGTCCGAGGACAGCCCCGCTCAGCCCTGCTCCTCCACCGCCACCGTGTTCAGCCGAGCGAGCCCGCTGCGGGTGGCGGCGACCACGATCTGGTCGCCCGGGGCCAGCCGCCGGGTGCGGTCGGGGAAGTTCCACTGCAGCTGTCCGCCGTGGGCGAAGCGCACCGCGATCACCCGGACGCCGCCCGGGTCCTCCAGGTCGTGCCGGTTCAGCCCGATCAGCCCGCTGCCGTCCTCCACCGTCAGCTCGGCGATCAGCAGCACGTGCCGGAGCACCGACAGCGTCCCGCGCACCTCGCGCCCCATCAGCGCCGCCGCGAAGGCGGGCGCGGCCAGGTAGGACACCGACCGGGAGGCCGCGTTGTCCAGCGTCTTGTAGAAGTGACTCGCGAAGTCGTCCTCGAACAGCCGCACCACCACCCGGACCTCGGGATTCCCGTGGCGCGCCTCCAGGGCCGCCTCCAGGTTGGTGGCGTCGTCCCCGCTGACCGCGACCAGCGCCCTGCTGTGCTTCAGCCGGGCCCGGCGCAGCTGCTGTTCGAACGGGCCGTCGCCCATCACCACCGGGATCCCCAGTGCCCGTACGGCGGCGATGCCGCGCGCCTGCGGGTCCCGCTCCATGCAGACCACCGGCACGCCCATGGTGTGCAGCTGGGTCGCGACCCGGGTGCCGACGTTGCCGAGGCCGACGACGATCACGTGGTCCCGGGTGCCCGCCCCGGGGTTGCGCGGCTGCCCGCGCCGCCCGGAGCCCAGCACCTCGACCGCGATCGCGGTGGCGACCGGCGCGAAGGTGATCCCGCAGATGGTGATCACCACCTGCGCGACCCGCTGCCAGAACCCGCCGGTGCCCGCCCCCGTCCCGGCGGCGACGTCGGAGAGCTGGTCCGGCTGGGCGGCGCCGGCCAGGTCGAGCAGCGCGATGTAGACGGTCCAGCCGAAGTTCCGGTTGAGGTACCAGAGCACGCCGAAGGCCAGCAGCACCGCCGCGAGGGCGGTGAGCAGCACCAGGCGCATCCGGGCGCTGGTGAAGAAGCGCATGGTGTCGAGCAGCCGCCAGCGCAGCCGTCTCATCCAGTCGATCGGTTCCCGGGGCTCGATCCGCAGCACCTGGAGCGCCGCCCGGCCGCCCGGCTCCCCGTCCCGGGCGGGGCCGGGCGAAGGCTCCGGACCGGCCGGCGGCATCGGCCCGGCCGAAGGCTCCGGTTCGGCCGGCGGCGCTGGTTCGGCCGACGGCGCCGGTTCGGGCCGTACGCCACCGGGGCGGATCGGCCCCTGGTCGCCGAACTCGGCGGCGAGCCGGACGAATTCGGCCGAGTCGCCCTGCTGCTCGGGCAGCAGCCGGATCCTGCCGAGGTCCTGCCGGTCGATCTGGTCGGCGACCACGCAGATCCGGTCGGAGGTGATGTCGTCGTCGAACGCGATGTGCAGGTAACGCCCTTCGATCTCCACCGAGTTGGGCCGCCCGAGCGCCGCGGAGGCGAAGGCCGGGGCGGCGGTGGCGGAGCCGGAGAGCGCGGCACCGTTCCTGAGCAGCCGTTCGATGTTCTCGCCGAGCCGCTGGTTGAACATCCGGAACACGATGCGGATGTCCGGGTTGTGGTTCTGCGCGCTGAGCGCGGCGTGGATGTTCTCCTGGTCGCTCCCCTCGACCAGGGCGAGGCCGCGCGCGGTGCCGATGGACACCGCGCGCAGCGCCTCCTCGGTGACGCTGGTGTACTCCACGACCGCCGCCACGCCGGAGAGTTGCTCGATCTGCGGCGCGTGGTCGCGGGTCCGGTCGGCGACCAGGACGACGACCGGCACCTCGTAGTGCTCGACGAGTTCCAGGACCAGTCGGTGTGCCAGCGCGTTGCCCCCGCAGACGATGTAGTGCTGGCTGATCGGCTCGACCGGAGGGGTCCCCCACCCTTCAGAAGTCATACCGACGGATGGTATCGACGGCAAGTGTCCGGAGGGTGACGTTCCGGCGACCGCGGCGAATCCCCCGAACGGCCGTATCCGACGCGCGGTACGGCCGTGGCGCGGAGAGGCTGGGGTTCGTTCCCTGCCCGTCAGCCGGCCGCCCCGGCGTCAGCCCCGAGGAGTACGCCACCGTGGCCCCTCCGATCATCACCCCCGACGGCACCCCGGTCCAGGGTCCGCTCGGACTGCTCGCCAAGGCCGCCTGGCAGGTCCTGCTGGTCGCCGGACTCGCCTCGCTCGCCCTCGGGATCGTGGTCTTCGCCTGGCCCCGGGAGACGCTCCTGGTGGTGGGCGTGCTGTTCGGCCTCTACCTGCTGGTGATCGGCATCGTGCAGCTGATCGCCGCGTTCGGCACCCACTCCACCACCGCGCTGCGGGTGCTGGCCTTCATCAGCGGCGCGATCTGCGTGCTGCTGGGACTGCTCTGCTTCCGCAGTGCGGTGCAGTCGCTGCTGCTGCTCGCGCTCTGGATCGGGATCGGCTGGCTGTTCCGCGGCATCACCCAGCTCGCCGCCGCGATCTCCGACCCGATGATGCCCGCCCGGGGCTGGCAGGCCTTCGCGGGCGTGGCCAACACCCTGGCCGGTGTGCTGCTGATGGTGTGGCCGGTCGGGTCGATCACCGCGCTGGCCGTACTGTCCGGGTGCTGGCTGGTGATCCTGGGCCTGGTCGAGATCGTGACGGCGCTCCAGGTCCGCAGCCGGGCCAAGCAGATCCCGTCCGGGGTCTGACAACAGCCGTCCGGTACACCGAGGCCGCGTCCCGCCGGGGCGCGGCCTCGGCGCTGGGCGGAACGGCTCACGGACGCGGAGCGGCTCACGGGCACGGAACGGCTCACGGACGCGGGGCGTAGCCGATCCGGAAGGTCGCGGCCTCCAGCCGTTCCGGGTCGAGCCGGACGTCGGTCAGCCGCTCGGCGAGCGCGAACGCGGCCTCGCCGCACAGGTCGTACGCCTCCGCCTCCAGCTCGAAGCCGCAGGCGGTCAGCAGCTCGGGGATGCCGGGCGCCTCGGCGTCCGTGCCGTCCCGCTGGTCGGGGAAGAGCGGCTCGAAGTGCAGCCGCTGGATGCCGTGCTCCCACCAGTGGAAGTGGTCGGCCCCCAGGGCGTTGCGGTAGTGCGAGACCAGCCGGGTGCCCTCGGCGAGCCGGAGGATCTCCTTCTCCAGGATGCCGAGGTAGCCGAAGGGCTCCACCGCGAGTGCCCAGCCGTCGAGTTCGGTGACGGCGACGAGCAGCCGGTCCTCGGCGGGGTCGAACAGCTCCCTGGCCTCGGCGTCGGCCCCGTTCGTGTAGGAGCTCCAGCGGGCCACCACCTCCTCCAGCCCGACGGCACCCGTCCCCGGCAGGGCGTTGAAGCGGCGCAGCAGTTCACCGGCCTCGAGCCCCTGCACCTGGGTGAGGCAGCAGGCCTCACCCAGGACGGGGTAGCGCCGGGTGAACCAGGTGTAGTCCATGGCGTGTGCGGTCATGACGGCGATGCTGCCAGACGCCTCGGACAGCGCCCGCCCGAGGCCGTCAGAGCCAGACCGGCTCGTCCGTTCCCCAACGCCCCGGCGGGCGCGACCAGTCGGCGGGCGCCCCCTCGTACCCGATCGGCGGCAGGGCGTGGCGCAGCCGCCCGTACGGGGAGTCGACCTCGGCCAGCCGGCGGGCGGGGTCGTAGGGCTCGGACGGGCCTCCCCGCGGCGTCTCCGGTTCGATGCCGTGCAGCAGCCAGGAGGCCGTGCCGGCGAGGGAGAAGCGCAGGTGGCGGCCGCCGGGGCGGCGGGTGCGCTGGTCGGTGAGGGAGCGCAGCACGGCGGCGGCGACGAGGTAGCCGGTGCCGTGGTCGAGGGCCTGGGCGGGCAGCACGCCGGGGCGGCCGCCGGTGGCGGATCCGGTCTCGGGGGCGGCCTCGTGGGCGGCGATGCCGACACCCGCCTGGACCAGGCTGTCGAAGCCGCGCCGCCCGGCCCAGGGGCCGGTCCAGCCCCAGGCGCAGAGCTGGGCGAGGATCAGGTCCGGGCGACGGGCGAACAGCGCGTCGGGGCCGAGGCCGTGGGCGTCGAGGGAGCCGGGGCGGTACGCGGAGACGACGACGTCGGCGGTGGCGAGCAGGCCGTCGAAGACGGCGCGGTCGGCGGGCTCGGCGAGGTCGAGGCGGGTGGAGCGCTTGCCGAAACCGGTGTCGGCGTGGGCGTCGTCGGCCTCGGGCAGCCGGGGCGAGTCGACCCGCAGGACGTCGGCGCCGAGCAGGGCGAGGGTACGGGTGGCCACCGGTCCGGCGATCACGCGGCTCAGGTCGAGGACCCGGATCCCGGCGGCGGGCCGGTCCACCGGGGCCTGGCCGAGCGGGCGGACCGGCGCGGTTCCGGCGGCGGCGCCGACCTCCAGGTGCTCCACGAGGGGGTGCACGGCGCTGCTCACCGGCACGACGGCCACCGCGAGCGCTCCCGCCGCGTACGCACGCTCCTGGATCAGCTCGGCCGGCAGCCTGCCGAGCACCTCGGCGAGCTGCTCGGGCCCGGCGTCCGCGGCGAGGCCGAGGGCGGAGAGCAGCCGGGTCCGGTGGTGCGGGTAGTTGGCGTGGGTGCGCACCCAGCCGTCGGCGGTGCGCCAGAAGCCGGAGTGCGGGGCGAAGTTGACGGGCGCGCGGCCGTCGACCGTCAGGTGCCGCTCACTGACGAAGGCGGTGGCGACGGCCCCCTGGTCCACCCGGACGGCGGGGACGGACGCGGCCAGGGGCGCCGAACCGCCGGCGCGGTGGGACGCGAGCTCGGCGGCGGCCAGCGAACAGACCGCCACGGTGGCCCGGGCGAGCCGGCGCACCGGCAGCCCGGAGGGCAGGACGTCCTCCGGGCCGTGGAAGGTCACCCGCTCCAGCAACTCGGGCGGTCCGCCGAGAGCCGCCCAGGCGTGGGCGGTCGGGCGGTCGACGGCTCCGGCGGCTGCCGCCGTTCCGGTGGTTCCAGTGGCCGCGGTGGTTCCTTCTGGCAACGGGCGCTCGGTCATGCCCGGCATTGTGCTCCCGTTCTCAGGCGCTCGCTGTGACGCCCGCCACCAGCATCAACAGCACCGCCGAGACCATGGTCATCCGGCGGGCCGCCCGCGGGGTGCCGCCGAACCGACCGCCGAGCCGCCCACTGGCGTACGCGACCAGCCCGTACACCACCGCGCAGGCCAGCACGTTGAGCGAGCCGAGCGCGAGCACCTGGCCGCCGACCGGCAGGGCGGCGTCCGGGTCGACGAACTGCGGCACCAGGGACAGGTAGAGCAGCAGCCCCTTGGGGTTGAGCAGCGCGGTCAGCATGCTCTGGCGCAGCACCGTCGCGGTGGGCTGCGGCTTGGGCGCGGCGAGGGCGGCGGCGCCCCCGCTCTTGCGCAGCGCCAGCAGCATCATGACGGCCAGCACCAGCAGGTACGCGGCGCCGGTGAGGCGCAGCACGGGCAGGGCGGCCGGGACGGCGCGCAGCGCGGCGGCCAGTCCGGCGCTGGAGAGCAGCGTGTGGACGGCGTACCCGGCGCAGACCCCGCCGACCGCGATCAGCGCGGCACGGCGTCCCTGGCCGAGGCCGCGGGCGGCGATGTAGAGCCAGTCGGGGCCCGGGGTGCAGACCAGCAGGAGGTCGACTCCGAGGAAGAGGAGGAGGGCGTGGGTGTCCATGGGCGTGGGCGTGGCCTGTCGTGCTCGTCGCGGTGTGGGCCCGGCGGATCGGCCGGGGGTCGTTCCGGCGGGTCGGCCGGAGGTTGTTCCAGCGGCCTGCCGGGGTGCCCGGGGGATCTGCCGGTGTGACCCGGCAGCGGGTTCGGTCACTGAAGGTAGCCGGATCGGGCTGGCACGCGATGGCGACTTCGTGCTGGTCGGAGCGGCGTTTTGGCAGAATGTTGCGCCATGGACCGAATCGACCGCAGAATCCTCCGCGAGCTCCAGCAGGACGGGCGCCTGACCAATGCCGAGCTGGCCTCCCGGGTGGACCTCACCCCGTCCCCCTGCCTGCGCCGGGTGCGTCAACTGGAGCAGGACGGTGTGATCCGCGGCTACCGGGCGGTGCTGGACGGAGCGGCGGTCGGGCGCGGGTTCCAGCCCTTCGTGACGATCACCATGCGTCACGAGGACCAGGTGACGGTCGCCGAGTTCGAGCGCCGGGTGGCCGAGCTGCCGGAAGTGGTGGAGGCCCACCGGCTGTTCGGCGAGCCCGACTACCTGCTGCGGATCGCGGTGGCCGACATCGCCGCGTACGAACGCTTCATCACCGACGTGCTCTCCGGCCTGCCGGGCATCGCGCAGGTCAACTCGCACCTGACGATGAAGCAGGTGAAGGCCGACCGGGGGCTGCCGGTCGGCGGGTAGGGTGCGAACGGGGGCCCGCGCGGCCGCCCGTACGGGGGCAGAGCGACGCACTGCGACATGGGGGCTGAATTGCACGTGATCCGCCGTCTCGACCTGGGGTACTTCGTCCGACCGGCCACCGAAGTGGGCGGCCCGGAGCCGCGCGTGGAACCGGTGCTCGCGTACCTGGTCCGGCGTCCGGAGGGGCTGCTGCTGTTCGACACCGGGATCGGTGGCGGCGAACCGGAGACCGAGGCGCACTACCGCCCGGTCCGCCGCCCGCTGCCGGAGGCGCTCGCGGCGGCCGGGGTCGCCGTCGCCGACATCGACCTGGTGGTCAACTGCCACCTCCACTTCGACCACTGCGGCGGCAACCCGCTGTTCGCCGGCACGCCCGTCCTGGTCCAGGCGGAGGAGCTGGCCACCGCCCGGCGCGGCGGGTACACCATCGACGCGCTGGTCGACTTCCCCGGCGCCGAGTACCGCGAACTCGACGGGGAGGCCGAGGTCTGGCCGGGCGTCCGGGTGCTGCCCACCCCCGGCCACACCGGGGGCCACCAGTCGCTGCTGGTGGACCGCCCGGGCGGCGGGCCGGTCCTGCTGGCCGGGCAGGCCTACGACTTCGCCTCCGAGTACGGGCAGGCGGTGCTCGCCCGGCGGGCGGTGCGCGAGGGCGTGGCCCCGCCGCTGCCCGGGTACCGGGCCTGGCTCGACCGGGTGGCCGAGCACGGGCCGCACCGGGTGCTGTTCGCGCACGACAACGCGGTCTGGGAGCCGGCCGAGTAGCCGCCGGAGCCCCGGCTGTCCGGAGGGGACCGGGCGCTCAGGAGGTCCGGGGCGTCCGGGGCGGCCTGGACCTCCGGGGCGCCCAGGGTGGCCGGGGCAGCCGGGACATCTAGGGCGGCCGGGGCGCTCAGGAGGCTCAGAAGGTGAAGCGCAGCGAGCGGACCCGGTGGTCGAAGCTGGACGGGACGAGCTGCGGCTCGCCGACCGACCGCGCCTCGGGAAGGCGGGTGAACAGCTCGCGGAACAGCGTCGTCATCTCCTGCCGGGCCAGGTGCGCGCCGAGGCAGTAGTGCGGACCGCCGCCACCGAAGCCGAGGTGGGCGTTGGGCGTGCGGGTGATGTCGAAGACGTCGGGGTCGGGGAAGACCTCCTCGTCGCGGTTGGCCGAGCCGTAGAACAGCGCGACCTTCTCCCCCGCGCGCAGCAGCGGGCCGCCGGAGCCGCCCAGCTCGTGGTCGACGGCGAGGGTCCGGTTGAACTGGATGATCGGCGTGGCGTGGCGGACCATCTCGTCCACCGCGCCGCCGAGCCGTCCGTCGAGGTCCTCGAGCAGCAGGGCGCGCTGCTCGGGGTGGACGGTCAGCAGGTGCAGGCCGTGGGCCAGCGCGTTGCGGGTGGTCTCGACCCCGGCGACCAGCAGCAGGCTGAAGAAGGCGCCCAGCTCGCGTCCGGTGAGCCGGCGGCCGTCCACGTCGGCGGTGACCAGCGCGGAGATCAGGTCCTCCTCCGGCCGACGACGGCGACGGCGGCCGATCCCGGCGACGATGCCCTGCATCCGGGCGAGCGCCCGCAGCCCGCGCCCCGGCACCCGCAGCCGGCGGCGCAGCGGCCGGGCCACACCGATGTCCTCGGAGGTGCGGTTGACCAGGTCGAGGATGGTGCGGCGCGGCCGCTCCGGGATGCCCATCATGGTGCAGATCACCTGGAACGGGAGTTCGGCGGCGACCGCGGTCACGAAGTCCTCCGGCCGCTCCCGCTCGATCCGGTCGACCAGCTCGGTGCTGATCCGCCGGACGTCCTCCTCGACCCGGTCGAGCAGCCGCGGGGTGAACGCCCGCGAGACGATCCGGCGCAGCTGGGCGTGGCGGGGGTCGTCCAGGTTCACCATCGAGTCGCCGAACAGCAGCCGGACCCAGCGGGCCGGGACGGGGGTGGTCACACCGGGGCCGCTGAGGAAGACGGCGGGGGTGCGGCTGGCCTCGACCACGTCGGCGTGACGGACCAGGGCGTGGAAGCCGCGACCGGTGGCGCGGTCGCCGAAGAACATCGGACCGGGGCGGCGGCGCAGCTCGGCGAAGGCGGCGGCGCGGTCGGGGGCGGGCAGCTGCCAGAAGCCGGGGTCCGCGAGGTCGACGGACGCGGGCAGGGCGGCGGGCTCGGTCGGCTTCGCGGGCTCGGCCGGGGTGGCGGCCTCGGCCGACTCCGCTGCTTCAGCCGGGGTGGCGGGGTCGGCCTCGTCGGCGGGCTCGGTGGATCCGGGTGGGTCGGCCTGCTCTGCGGCCTCGGCCGGTTCAGCGGTTCCGGCCGCCTCCGCGGCTTCGGTCGGCTCTTCGGCTTCGGCCCGCTCTGCGGCTTCGGCTGGTCCGGCGACGTCGGCCGACTCGGCGGCTTCGGCCGGTCCGGCAGCTTCCTCAGCCTTGGCCGACTCCTCTGCTTCAGCCGGCTCGACGGCTTCGGCCGGTTCGACAGCTCCGGCCGGGGCGGCGGCTTCGGCCTGCTCGCCGAGTTCCTCGGCTTCGACTTCAACCACGGCCGTCGCCTGTTTCCGGCCTGTCGCCTGCTGCGGGACGGTCGGCTCCGTGGGGGCAGCGGACTTGGCATTGTCGGCAATGGGCGCCGAGGTATCCGTCGGGGTCTCCAAGGCCGGACCTCCCTGCTTCTGAACAGCGTCGTCCCGATACGCACCGTACGGGGTGGTGCACATTAAGTGAGCAATGGGGTACGTGCTGTCAAACCGCCCCGATGGTCCTACGAGCCGTTGTTCGGTTCGTCGCGTCGGGTCGGTGGGCCGAACCGGGTGGTGATCCGGCGGGCTCCGGGGGCCGGCGGCCGGGCATGGTCTCACGGCACAGAACCGGCCATGACCGGAGGGTGCGCTACGGGCCGGGCAGGGCGGGTGCGACGATGAGTGCCATCGTGATGACCGACCGGATCCGCCTGCTGCGCGCCGTGGTCTTCGCCGCGCTGTGCGTGGCGATGGCCGCCACCGCGCACGTCGCCATGGCCGGATCCGGAGTCTCTCCGACGGTGCTGGCCGGCGGGTCCGGGGCGGTCCTCGGGCTGACCTGGCTGCTCGCCGGGAAGCGGCGCGGACTCGGGGTGATCAGCCTCTGGATGGTCGTGGCGCAGACCGCGCTGCACCAGTTGTTCGAACAGGCCGCGGCGTTCTCCCGAGGGGGCGGCGGCCTCGGCCGGCTCGCCACCACGGACTGGGCCGCCCTCCTGCTCTGCAACCCCGACCGGGCGCCCGGCGGGCTCTCCCCGGTCGAACTGGCGCGGATGGCGGGCATCGACCCGGACGTCCCGCCGGCCACCGGCGGTCTGCGGCCGGCGGCCGGGACGCACCACGGGGGCTCGGGCGCGACCGCCGTGGACGCGGGCCTGCCCGGGATGACCGGGATGCCCGACGGACCGCACATGATGCCCGACGGCGCGTTGCACGGCGGCGGGTCGTACGGCGGCGGGTCGTACGGCACGGCGCAGGACCTGGTGAGCGCACCGGCGCAAGGACCGGCGCACGACATGGCGCACGGGATGTCCCACGGCATGTCACCGGGAATGGCCGCCGCCCACGTGCTCGCCGCGCTGGCGTGCGCGCTCCTGCTCTGGCGCGGCGACGCGGCGCTGGTCCGGCTCTTCGAGCTGCTCGGTGCGCTCGGCGCGGTGGTCGCGGGCGCGCTCCTGCTCCCGCTGCTGGCGCTGTTCGCGCGCCCCTTCGGCTACCGGGCCCCGGCACCGCCCCGCCCGGCCGACGACCGGGCCCGGCCGCCCCGGTCGGTGCTGCTGACGCATGCCGTGGTCCGGCGCGGGCCGCCGGCGTTCGCCCTCGCCTGCTGACGCGCCCGCCGCTGCTTCTCCCCGCCCGGCCACCTCCGGCCACCGGGACCCCGCGACGGGCAGGTCGCCCTGCCGTACGGCCGCGCCCCGCGCCGTCGTGCCGTCAGGGTGCGGGCCGTCGTCCGCCGCCGCGCCTCCCCAGGGCCGGCGTGCCGCGCGGCTGCCCATGGACGCCGACGGTGCCGCCCTGCGCGGTGCCGCTCCCCGCCTTCCCCTCGGGACCTTCCCATGCCTGACTTCGACGGCGCACCGGCTCCGGCCGGCGCCACCGTCCCGCCGTTCCCGCTCCCCCGGACGCGCCCGCCCCGCCGGGCACGCCCACCGCGCCTAGCGCTCGACGGACCGCGGTCCGTCCGGAGCACGGCCTTCGGGGCCGCCCTCGCCCAGCCGGGCCAGCAGCCGGGCCGACCACTCGGGCGAGGGCCCGTCGGTGGCGCCCGCCCGCACCCGGCCGTGCAGCTGCTCGGCCCTGGCCAGCCACTCCCGGCAGCCGGCGCAGCGCGCGACGTGCTTGTCCAGCCGTACCTCCGGCAGACCGCTCGGTTCGCCGTCGAGCCGGGCGGACAGAGCGGTACGGAACTGCGCGCATCTCATACGACCATCGTCCCGCATGGCCGTGCCGCCGGGACCGGCCGGGCGGGGGGCCGCCGTGGATGACGAGCAGCTCACCGCACTGGCGCTGACCGCCCGCTCCGGACGGGCGGCCGACGTCGAGGCCTTCGTCCGGGCGACCCAGCGGGACGTCTGGCGCTTCGTCGCCCACCTGACCGACGTGCAGTCCGCCGACGACCTCGCCCAGGAGACCTTCCTGCGCGCACTGCGCGGCCTGCCCGCGTTCGCGGGGCGCTCCTCCGCCCGCACCTGGCTGCTGTCGATCGCCCGGCGGACGGTGATCGACCGGTACCGGATGGCCGCCGCCCGGCCGCGCTGCGCGGCCCTGCCGGACTGGCAGGAGGCAGCGGAGCGGCAGGGCGGCGCACCGACGGCCGGGTTCGAGGACGGAGTCGCGCTCGGCGACCTGCTCGACCGGGTGCCCGCCCAGCGGCGCGAGGCCTTCGTGCTGACGCAGGTGGTCGGCCTGAGCTACGCCGAGGCGGCCGAGGTCGCCGGCTGCCCCGTCGGGACCGTCCGCTCCCGGGTCGCCCGGGCGCGGGAGGAGCTGGTGGCACGCCTGCGCGCCGCCGAGGCCGGGGAGCTCGCGACCGCCTGCTGAGCGGCGGGCGGGCGGCGGGCAGCGGGCAGCGGCGGACAACTGACAGCGAACAGATAACAGATTTCGAAATCTGTTATCTGTTCGCTGAAAGCTGTCGTCTGTCGTCTGTCCGTTGTCCGCTGCCAGCCGTCAGCTTCCGGCTATCGAGAAGAAATCCCCCAAGTGTTCGGAACCGGAGCCCCCTCGCCACCGACTGCTGTACCGGACCCCGCCGCCGAGGCGGCGTCCGGTACAGCAGTACGGGAGACGGAGGGACTTCATGACGGCGCAACCAACCCCGACCGCCTCATCTCTGACGGAGCGTCAGCAACCACCGGCGGACCGCTGGAGCCTGGTCGTCGCCGCCGGACTGCTGTCCTTCGTCGCGATGCTCGACATGAACGTGGTCAACCTCGCGCTCACCGACATCTCGGCCGGCCTGCACGTCTCCCCCGGGGTCGCCCAGTGGGCCGTCCTCGGGTACCAACTCCCGCTCGTCGCCCTGCTGTTGCCCGCCGGTCGCTGGCTGGACCAGGTCGGCACCCGCTCGGCCCTGCTGCTCGCGGTCGGCTGCTTCGCCCTGTGCAGCGTGCTGGCCGCCTGCGCCCCGTGGGCCGGTTGGCTGATCGCGGCCCGGCTGTTCCAGGGCGCCTTCGGGGCCGTGCTCTTCGTCCTGATGCCGGTGCTCGCCGCGACCTCCGTCCGGCCCGAGCTGCGCGGCCGGGCGATGAGCGTGCCCGCGACGCTCGGTCCGCTCGGCGCCGTCACCGGGCCGGTGATCGGCGGTCTGCTGCTGGACCACCTGGGCTGGCGGGCGATCTTCCTGGTGAAGCTGCCGGTCTGCCTGGCCGCCGCGCTGATCGTGCGGCGCCACGCCCCGCGCCGCGGCGGACTGCGGCCGCCCGACCGGTCCTCGCTCGGCGACGCCGCGCTGATCGGCGCCGCCGTGGCCGCCGTCCTGCTCGGGCTCACCCTGGCCCCGAAGTCCGCGCTGTGGCTGCTGCTCGTCCTGCCCGCCGTTCCGCTGGTGCTGCTCTGGCTGCGCCGCCCGGGCGGCCGACCGGTGGCCGAGGTGCTGCGGGCCGCCGGGACCGCCGGGGTCAACGCCTCCGTGCTGGCGCTCGCCGCCGGCTTCGCGGCCTGCCACTACCTGCTCGCCCAGCACCTGCGCGGCCCTCGGGGCGAGAGCGCCACCGCCACCGCGCTCACCATGCTGGCGTTCCCGCTCGGCATGGTGCTGGCCGGCCGGGTCGGCGGCCGGCTGGCCGACCGCTGGGGCGCCCGCCCGACCGCGCTCACCGGCGCCGCCGTCACCACCCTCGGCCTGGCCCTGCTCGTCCCGCTGGACACCGGCTGGTCCGCCCCCGAGATCGCCGCGCGACTCGCCCTCGCCGGTGCCGGGATGGGCCTCAACGGCGGCCCCACCCAGGCCCTGGTGATGTCCGCCTCCCCACCCGGGAAGCTCGCCACCGCCGGCTCCGCCGTCCAACTCGCCCGCAGCCTCGGCTTCGCGCTCGGCCCGGCCCTCGCGACCGCCACCGCCCTGGCCTGGGCCCGCGACACCACCGGGACCCGGGCCGGAATCGCCCTGGCCGCCCTCGTCGCGGCCACCGCCGTCGCGCTGCTCGCCCTGCACCGCCGCCCCAGGCCCTGACCGCCCCACCCCGCACTGCACCGCACCGCGCCGCACCCGCCCGAGCGCACCTCACCACCACCCCCTCCCCACCGAAGGACCTCCTCAGATGACCGACACGATCCCCGACCCGGCCGCCACCGACGACGCCCCGCGCTGCCCGTACGGGTACGACCGGCTGCCCTCCCCCGTCCCGCTGTACGGTCCCGCGTACAAGCGCGACCCGTACCCGCTCTACCAGCGGATGCGCGAGGTCGGGCCGGTGCACCGGGTGGAGTTCCCCAGCGGCATCCACGCCTGGCTGGTCACCGGCTACCGGGCCGCCCACGCGGCCCTCAACGACCCCCGCCTCGGGAAGAACCACACCCTCGGCAACGACAACTGGCGCCGGCTCGCGTCGATCATGCCCGAGCCCCAGCACTCGCAGCTCCAGGTCCACCTGCTCCACCAGGACCCGCCCAAGCACACCTCGATGCGCCGGCTCGTGCTCGACGCCTTCGCCCCGCGCCGGGTGGAGTCGCTGCGCCCCCGGTTCCAGGAGCTGGCCGACGCCCTGGTGGACGAGCTGCCGGAGTCCGGCGGCGCGGACCTGGTGGCCGGCTTCGCGGCCCACTACCCCTTCCGGGTGCTCGCCGAAGTCATCGGCCTGCCGCCCGAGTTGGCGGACCGCTTCGACCGGGACTGGGGCAAGGTGGTCCAGCCGGTCGGCCCGCAGGACCCCGGCCGCCCGGCGTACGAGGCCCGGCTGCGCGGCCTCCAGACGTACATCGCCGACGTCGTCGCCCGTAAGCGCGCCGACTGCCGGGAGCCCGGTTGGGCGGCGCAGGAGGACCTGCTGGGCCGGCTCGTCGCAGCCCATGACGCGGGCGAGTTGAGCCGCGCGGAGCTGGACTCGATGGTGTTCCAGCTGCTGGTCGCCGGGCAGGAGCCGGTCACCAACCAGATCACCACCATGCTGGTCACCCTGCTGCGCCACCCCGAGCAGCTCGCCCGGCTGCGCGAGGGCGTCGACGAGCCCGGCCGGCTCGCCCGGGCGGTGGAGGAACTGCTGCGCCACGACGCCGCGTTCGAGCTCACCACCTGGCGGTTCTTCGCCGAGGACAGCGACCTGTTCGGCACCACCGTCCCGGCCGGCGACTCGGTGATCGTCTCGCTCTGCGCCGCCAACCGCGACGACGCGCAGTTCCCCGAGCCCGACCGCCTCGACCTCGACCGCACGCCCAACGCCCACCTGGCCTTCGGCCACGGCATCCACTACTGCCCCGGCGCCGCGCTGGCCCGGGCCGAACTCCAGGTCGCCGTCGCCACCCTGCTCACCCGGCTGCCCGGGCTGCGTCCGGCCGAGGCGCCCGGCGACGGCCTGGCGGACCTGGCCTGGGTCCCCGCCGTCCTGGCCCGCGGGGTGAACCGGCTGCCGGTCGCCTACGACCACCGCCGCTGACCCCCGGGCGCACCGCGCCCCGGCTCCGACCGTCCGGCTCCGACCGCCCGGAGCCCGAAACCCGTACCGCACCGCCTTTCGTGGAGGACCCACCATGCCGCCCGTCGGCACCGCCCCTGCCGTCATCACCCCCGACGCCCTCACCACTAACACCACCGCCCCCGACACCGGCACCACCGCCGCCGCCCTCGCCGCCCGCGTCCTCGGCCTGCTGCTGCCGCACCGCCGCGCCGCGGACCCGGAGTTCGACGCCCGCCCGGAGCACTTCCCGCTCCAGCTGGCGCAGTTGGCGGACTTCATCGCCGCCGGCGAACCGATCGTCCTGACCCTGCCCGGCTTCCCCTGCAAGTCGCCGAACCCCGCGAAGGTGCTCGGCCACCTGCCCGACGAGGGCGAACGGCTGTCGCTGACCTTCCTCGACGGCCTGTGCGCCGAGATCGGCCGCCTGCACGCACCCGGTGCGCGCATCCTGATCTGCTCGGACGGGCACATCTTCGGCGACCTGATCAACGTCCCGGACGACCACATAGACGCCTACTCGGACGCCCTGACCGCCATGATCGCCCGCGAGGGCCTGGCCCACCTCGACACCTTCGACCTGCGGGCCGTCCTCGGCGACCTCCCGTACGACGAGAAGCGCGCCCGGGTGCACGCCCGGTACGCGCCGAGCGTCGAGGAGCTGCGCGAACAGGTGCTGACCGAGGAGGAGACCCTGCGGCTCTACCGGGGCATCACCCGCTTCCTCACCGAGGACACCGTCGGCTTCACCGGCACCCGCTCCGCCCTCCAGCGGGAGTGCCGCCGTCGCGCCTACGGCGTGATCCAGCGCAGCCGCGCCTGGGGCGAGTTGATCGCCGAATACCACCCGCGCGCCGTCCGGCTCTCCATCCACCCGCAGCCGGCCGGGGCGTCCAAGTTCGGCATCCGACTGCTGGCGGCGGCCGACTCCTGGACCACCCCCTGGCACTCCTCCGTGCTCCACCGCGCCGACGGCCGGCGGGAGTTGCTGCGCAGCGACGAGGCCGCCCGGCTCGGCCGACTGGTCCTGCGGGACGGCCGGCCGAGCCACTACGAGTGCCGCTAGGACACGGTCCCGTACGGGAAGGGACGGAACACCTAGCGCCCCGGCGTGGCGGCCTCCGCCTCCACCTCCGCCGCCGCTGCCGGGGCGCGGTGGTCGAAGGCGATCAACGGGTCGCCGGTGAGCGGGTGTTCGACCACCGCGGCCCGCACCCCGAAGACCTCGGCCAGCAGCTCGGCGGTCAGCACCTCGCGCGGCGTCCCGGAGGCCACCAGGGCGCCGCGGTGCAGGACGTGCAGCCGGTCGCAGACCGAGGCGGCGGCGTTGAGGTCGTGCAGGGCCACCAGGGTGGTGCGGCGCTGCTCCCGGAGCAGGGCGAGCAGTTCGACCTGGTGCCGGACGTCCAGGTGGTTGGTCGGCTCGTCCAGCACCAGGACGTCCGGCTGCTGGGCGAGCGCCCGGGCCAGCAGCACCCGTTGCCGTTCCCCGCCGGACAGTTGGGCGAACCGGCGGTCGGCGGCCCCTGCCATGCCGACCCGGGCCAGCGCCTCGGCCGTGATCCGGCGGTCCTCGGCGTCGTCGGCCGCGAAGGCCCGCTTGTAGGGCGTGCGGCCCATCGCGACCACCTCGCGGACGCTCAACTCGAAGTCCCCGCCGCGCTCCTGGGGCAGCGCCCCGATGTGCCGGGCGGACTCGGCGGGCCGTAGCTCCGCCAGGTCCCGCCCGGCCAGCAGCACCCGCCCGGCGCTGGGCCGCAGGTGCCGGTAGACGGTGCGCAGCAGGCTGGACTTGCCGCTGCCGTTGGGTCCGACCAGTCCGGCGATCTCCCCCTCCTCGGCGATCAGGTTGGCCCCGGCCAGCACCGTCCGGCCGGCCAGGGCGACACTCAGGTCCTCGACGGCGATCCTCAACTGCGCTCCAGTCGTCGGTCCAGCAGGTAGAGCAGGGTGGGGGCGCCGAGGACGGCGGTGACCACGCCGATCGGCAGTTCCTGGCCGTCCAGGGCGGTGCGGGCCACGGTGTCGACGACGACCAGCAGCAGCGCCCCGGTGAGCGCGGACAGCGGCAGCAGCCGCCGGTGGTCGGCGCCGACCAGCAGCCGGCACACGTGCGGCACCATCAGCCCGACGAAGCCGATCGCCCCGGAGACGGCGACCAGCACCCCGGTGAGCACACTGGTGACGACGAAGACCTCGCGGCGCAGCCGGGCGACGTCCACACCGAGCCCGGCGGCCGTCTCGTCGCCCATCAGCATCGCGTTGAGCCCCCGGGCGCGGGCCTGGAGCAGGGCCAGCCCGAGCGCCACCGCGACGGCCGGGACGACGAGTTGGGCCCAGACGGCGCCGCCGAGGCTGCCCATCAGCCAGAACAGCACGCCCCTGGTCTGCTGCTCGTCGCGGGTCTGCAGGACCAGGTAGCTGGTGATGCCGCCGAGGAACTGGGCGATGCCGATGCCCGCGAGGACCAGGCGCAGCGGGGAGAAGCCGCCACCGCGCCGGGCCATCAGCCAGACCAGCGAGAACGCGGCGAGCGCGCCGGCGAACGCCGCCAGGGAGACGGTGAGGCCGAGCGCGCTGCCGAAGGAGAGCTGGAGCCCGAGGGTGGTGCCGAGGACGATCGCGGCGACCGCGCCGAGCGAGGCCCCGGAGGAGATGCCGAGCAGGTACGGGTCGGCGAGCGGGTTGCGGACCAGGGCCTGCACGGCGGTGCCGACCAGGCCGAGCCCGGCGCCCACCACGGCCGCCAACAGGGCACGGGGGACGCGCAGTTGCCAGACGATGAGATCACGGGTGCCTGGCTCCGGGGCCCGGCCGGTGAGCCGGCGGGCGACCACCGACCAGACCTCGGCGGCCGGGACGTCCACCGAGCCGAGCGAGACGGCGGCGGTCAGCGCGAGCACCAGGGCGACGACGAGGACGGCGGCCAGCGGCCCGGCCCGCAGGATGCGGGCCGGGCGGACTTCGCCGCGCTCCTTCCGAGCGGTGGCCGACGTCACCGGCTACTGCCCGTTCTTGGCGAGGTCGGGGGCCTTGACGAGGTCAGGGTGGACGGTCGCGGCGATCTGCCGGACGGCGTCGGCGTTGCGCACCCCCGCGATGGTCGTCACCTCGGAGCCGAGCCGGACGAAGTGCCCCTCCTGGACGGCCTTCAGGCCCTGGGTCGCGGGAAAGCCCTTCAGGAAGGCCTCGGCCTCGTCGAAGGCCTTGCGGGTGGCCTCCTCGCTGCCCCGGTTGCGCACGGCCAGCTGGATCCAGTCCGGGTTCTTGGCGACCACGTCCTCCCAGGAGCCGGGCTTGAAGTCGGCGTCGCAGTCGGCGAACACGTTGCGCGCCCCGGCCTGGGTGATCACGGCGTTGGCGACCTGCCGGCCGCAGACCGCCACCGGCTGCTTGGTGCCGGCGTCGAAGTCGAAGACGAAGTAGCTCGGCCGCTGCCCCTCCGGCACGGCGGCGAGCGCGGTGCGGACCTCGCCGAGCTGCTTCTCCATCCCCGCGACCAGCTCCTCCGCCCGCGCGGCCGTGCCGGTGACGGCGCCGAGCCGGCGGACGTCCTCCTCGATCCCGGCCAGGTCGGTGCGCGGCGCCTTGGCGGCCTTCGGCGTCCCGGCGCAGGCGGTGGAGAGCAGGTACACGTGCTGGATGCCGGCCGCCGCGTACTCCTCCTCGCTCGGCCCGGTGGCGCCGCCGCCCATCATCGGCATCGCACCGAAGGTGTCCACGTAGAGGTCGGCGCCGGAGCCGAGGAGCTTCTCCTTGGGGATGCTCTTGTCCCCGAGCGCCGGCACCTTGGCGCCCTGCTCGGCGAGCGCGGCGGGCAGGGTGCCCTTGCCGGGCGGGAAGCCGGTGCCGATCACCCTTTCCCCCGCGCCGAGTCGGAGCAGCAGCTCCAGGCTGGAGGCGTTGCTGGTGACGATCCTGCCGGGCGCCTTGGCAATGGTGGTCTCCTTGCCCGCGCAGTCGGCGACCGTGACGGGGAAACCACCGCCGGCGTCGGGCCGGACGGTGACGGAGGCGCTCGACCCGCCCCCGGTCCCGCTTCCGCAGGCCGTGGCGAACAGGGCGACGGCGGCCGCGATTCCGCAGACGACACGAGGGCGCATGACAACTCTCCTGGTCGGTGATGGTGCTCGGTGACGGTCCGGGTGACCGGGCTCGGCCCTGGCACCGGGTGGTCGTACTGAGGGCCCGTGCTGCGGACCCGGACCAGGTAGTCGGACGGCCCGGGCGATGGGTTCCCGGCGGTTGGTCTCCGGCGATGCGCGGCCGGCAGCGAGTTCCCGGCAGCGGGTCTCCGGTGCCGCGCGCGGCCGGTCGCCGTCCGTACGCCCCCTCGCCGGGGGCCGGACGTAGGCTGACCGGATGGCCGACCCCACCGCCCCGCGCGACGACCTCGACCTCCCCGTCCGGCTCGGACCGCGCCCGCCCCGCCGGGTGGTCTCGCTGGTGCCGTCACTGACCGAGGCGGTCGCCGCCACCGCGCCCGGCCTGCTGGTCGGCGCCACCGACTGGTGCAGCCACCCCGCCGACCTGTCCGTCACCCGGATCGGCGGCACCAAGAACCCGGACGTCCCGCGCATCCTCGCGCTCGCGCCCGACCTCGTCCTCGCCAACGACGAGGAGAACCGGCGCCCCGACCTGGACGCGCTGCGGGCGGCCGGCGTCCCGGTCTGGGTCACCGACATCCGCACCCTGGACGACGCCTTCCGCTCCCTGCACCGGCTGCTGACCACCGCCTGCGGGCTGCCCCGGCCCGCCTGGCTGGACGAGGCGGAGGCCGCCTGGGCCTCCGTCGGAAGCGGCGGCGCGCCCCCGGAGGCCGACGGCCCCCGGACCGTCGTCCCGATCTGGCGCCGCCCCTGGATGGTCCTCGGCCGCGACACCTTCGCCGGGGACCTGCTGCGCCGCCTGGGCCTGCGACTCGTCCACGCCGCCCACCCCGAGCGCTACCCGGCCGTTCCACTGCCCGAACTGCTCGCCTGCCAGCCCGAGTTGGTGGTCCTGCCGGACGAGCCGTACCGCTTCACCGCCGAGGACGGCCCGGAGGCGTTCCCGGGCACACCGGCGGCACTGGTCAGCGGACGGCACCTGACCTGGTACGGACCGTCGCTGGTGACTGCCCCGGCCGTACTGCGGCACGCCCTCGACCACCCCCTCGGTCCGGGCGGTCCGGACGCCTCGTAGGACGACCGCCCGTGACACCTGGGGACCGGCGTACGTCGCCACAGGGCGCCCCGGAACACGACAGGGCCCGGGACGCGTGCTCGCGTCCCGGGCCCTCGGCCTGTGTGGCCGTACGTCGTCAGCCGCGCGCGGCGGCCACGGCGGCGCCCAGCGCCTCCTTGATGCGGGGGCCAAGACGGGCGAAGCCCAGCTCCTTCATGGCCGCCCGCAGCAGCTCCTCATCGGTCCGCTCGGCACCGTCGCCGTCCACCCACCGCACGACGGCGAGCAGCTCGTCGGCGGAGTAGGCGGTCACGGGGCGGCCAGGCGTGAAGTCCGGCTTCGCGGGACGGGCGTCGGCCTCGGGCTCGGCGGTGGGCGCCTCGACGGCGGCGACGGGCTCGGGCTCGGCTTCGGGCTCGACGGCGGGCTCCTCGGCGACGGCCTCGGGCTCGACGACGGGCTCCTCGACAACGCTCTCGGGCTCGGCCTCAACCACAGCCTCGGCCTCAACGGCAGTCACGGCGGCCGACTCCTCGACGGCGGGCTCCACCACAACGGCCTCGGCCTCGACCACAGGCTCGACCTCGGCCTCGACCGTCTCCGCCTCAACGGCAGGCACGGTGGCCGGCGCCTCGGCCACGGGCTCCACCACAACGGCCTCGACGACCACCTCGACCGTAACCTCAGCGACGACCGCCTCGACCTCAACCGCAGGCTCATCAGCCTCCACGGCCGACGCCTCGACAGCGGGCTCCACCGCAACGGCCTCGGGCTCGGCCTCGACAACCGGCTCGGCCACAACCTCGGCCTCGACGGCAATCTCAGCGGCCTCGACAACCGGCTCCTCGACCGCGACCTCGACCGCGGTCTCCTTGGCCTCGTCAGCCTCAGCGAGCGGGGCGGCCTCCGGCTCCGTGTCCACCGTCGTCTCGTCCGCGGCCGCGGCCTCGGCCAGGGCGGCGGTCGCGGCAGCCACCAGGTCGTCGGCTGCCGGGGAGGGCGCCGGGAGGGAGACCACAGCGGCCGAGGTCTCCTCCTCGGCCTGCGCCGCCTCCGGGTCGTCGTCAGCGGCAACCGCGGCCGACGCCGAGTCGGCCTCGATCTCGACCTGGGCCTTGGTCTCTTCCTCGGTCTCTTCCTCGGTCTCGACCTCGGCAGTCGCAGTCGCCGCAGCGGTCTCCTCGGCGTCCTCCACCGGAGCCGTCACCGCGGCCGGGGCCTCTTCCACGAGCCCGTCCCGCTGTCCACCGGCCAGCGCCTGCAGGGCAGCCGCCTCGGCGTCGGCCCGGTCGGTCGGCTCCTCGGTCCCGGACTCCTCGGCCGTAGCCTCCTCCGCACCGGTCGCACCGTCGACATCCGCATCGGCATCGGCATCGGCCTCAGCATCGGCCTCGGCCACAGCACCGGCAGCGTCCTCGGCACCCGGCTCCTCGACCGGCGCCGCCTCGACAGCAGCGGCGCTCTTCTCCGCCAGCCCGTCCCGCTGCCCGCTCGCCAGCGCCTGGCGGGCCGTGTACGCGGCCTCGGCGGCGCGGCGGTCGGCCTTGGCGGTGGCGAGTTCGGCGAGCAGGTCGGCGAGGCCGGCCTCCTCGAGGCCGGCGCGCAGGCCGCGGATGGTGGGCAGGCGGTAGAGGGTGCCCTCGTCGGCGGCGAGGCGCTCGACCAGGTCGATCAGCTCGGCGAAGGGCAGCCCGTCGAGGTCGTGGTCGGGCAGCAGGCGAGCGAGGCCGCGCAGGCCGGTGTTGATCGTCTCGAAGGCCTGGGCGGTGCGGTCGACCAGGGCGCCGTCGGTGGGCACACGCGGGAGGGTGCCGGCCGGGGCGAGCGCGGCCCAGGCGCGGCGCTCGATCTCGGCGGAGGTGAGGGCCTCGTGCAGGTCCTCGCGGCGGATGCGGCGGTCGGTGGCGAGCGCGACGGCCTGCTTGCGCAGCGAGCGGCCGCGCAGCCAGGAGAGCTTGACGCCGTTCTCGCGGCGCCAGGTGCTGTCGGCGGTGGCGGCGGCGAGGGCGCCGAGGTCGGCGTCGTACGCGGCGGGGAAGAGGGCCGCGGAGGTGCGGTGCACCCGCTGGAGCATCTCGACCAGCAGCGCGGTCTTGGCGACGGTGTCGGGCTCGTCCAGCTTGGTGTCGGCGGCGAGGGAGAGGACGGCCTCCCAGGTCTGCTGGAGGTCGCTGCCGCGCAGTTCGGCGAGGGCCGTGGAGGCCGCGCGGGCGTCCTCGGGGGTGGCGACGGTGTCGACGGCCGCGTACCAGGCGTGGGTCTCGGCGGTGAGCGTGAAGGCCCCGAGCTCGGCGTAGCGGCCGAGGTCCTCGCGGAGGTCGGGCTCCGCGGCGGCGTCCTGGGGGTCCTTGACGTCTGCGGCGTCGGCGACGTCCGCCGGGTCGGCTGCGTCGGCGTTGCGCGAGTGAAGCACTGTCATGTGAGGTCCGGTTCTGGGCGTCGACGGCGGGGCTGGCGGCGAGGGGGCGGCGGACCGGGTGCGCGGGGTCGCCCCTGGGGCGGGGCTAGGGGGCGCGCGGTCGGGCTGCCGGTGTGGACGCCCAGAATACGGGTGCCCGTTCGAGCCTTGCACGCACCCACCGCCCGGACGGGCGGGTGTCGTGTGCCATACCGCCCGCCTGGCCGCCACTCGGGCGGTCCGACCGGGTGGTCCGGCGCCGCTCCGGAGCTGGTCCGGAAGTGGCCCGGCATTGGTCCGGACGGGTGTCTCCGCTGCTCACGGCTCCACACCGCCGGCCCTCATCCCGCGTCCTCCCGCCGCTCTCCGCCGGAGGGCCCGGGCCGCCGGTCCGGCCGCATGTCCCGTCGCCTGCCGGGCCGACGGAACCGCTCCAGCGGCACCTCCCGTACGCCGCGTCCCCGTGCCGGTCCCCGTCGGCCGAGCGGCGGCCGGTACCCGGCCCGGCCGACGGCGTGCAGATCGACCGGAGCGAGGTACTCACCGAGCGCGGTGCGGTGCCACCACGCGCCGGTTTCCCGCAGTTCGCGCCAATCGGTGAACCGGTAGAGGTAGAGGGTCGCCCGGACGTGGGTCGGCGGGGCGTCCGGGAACGGGTTGTGGCGCAGCAGGCGCAGGGTGGCCCGGTCGCCGGACAGCAGGCGGGTGACGAAGGGCAGGAACCAGGGGCGGGCGTAGGCGGGCGAGATGCCGGCGAACCACATCAGCCAGTCGAGCCGCAGGTGGTAGGGCGCGAACTGGCGCGGGAGCCGGCGGACATCGCCCGGCTTGCCCTTGAAGCCGTACTCGCGCCAGACGGTGTGCGGGGTGAGCACGGCCTCGTCGGTGCCCTCGACCACCACCTCCTGGCGGAGCCGGTTGACGCTGCCGAAGGCGCCGTAGGTGTTGACGAGGTGGAGCCGGTTGAAGGAGCGGTTCATGGCCTGGGCGCGGGAGAGCATGTTGCGCACCGGCCAGTAGCTGAGCACCACGACGGTGGTGGTCAACGCGATCACGAGCGCCTCGTACCAGAGCGGCGCGCCGGGGTAGGCGCGGGCGTGGACGGGCAGGCCCAGGCGGGCCGGCTGCACGGCGGCGAGGACGAGGACGATGGTCAGCCAGTTGAGCCAGGCGAAGTTGCCGGAGGCGACCAGCCAGAACTGGGTGACGAGGACGGCGCAGGCCGCGTAGCTCGCGATCGGCTGCGGCAGCAGCAGGCCCACCGGTACGACGAGTTGGACGAAATGATTGGCGGCGGCCTCCACGCGGTGGACCGGGGCGGGCAGGTGGTGGAAGAACCAGCTGAGCGGTCCGGGCATCGGCTGGGTCTCGTGATGGAACCGGAGACAGGTCAGGTCCCGCCAGCAGCTGTCGCCGCGCAGCTTGATCAGTCCGGCGCCGAACTCGACCCGGAAGACCAGCCAGCGCATCAACCACAGCACCAGGGTGGGCGGGGCGGTGTCGGCGTTGCCCAGGAAGGCCGCGAGGAAGCCGGCTTCGAGCAGCAGGGACTCCCAGCCGAAGGAGTACCAGGTCTGCCCGACGTTGACGATGGAGAGGTAGAGGACCCAGAGCACCGCCCACAGCAGGACGGACGCCCAGAGCGGGACGGCGTCGGCGAGCCCGCCCACCACCGCGGCGGCGAGGGCTGCGCCGCTCCAGGCGACGGCGGCGAAGAACCGGTCGCTGTAGTGGAGGTGGAACAGGCCGGGGGATCGGCGGAACGGGACCCTGGCGGTGAACCGGGGCACCGGCAGCATGCCGTCGGCGCCGATCAGGGCGCGGAACTGCGCGGCGGCGGCCAGGAATCCGATCAGGTAGAGGGCGGCGAGCAGGCGTTGGACGAGCAGCCGGCTCAGCCAGTAGTCGGGGGCGGCGAACCAGTCCATGCGGCCCATGCCTACCACCCGGCACCCCGGGCGCGGGCCCGGTCGGGGCGGCGGAGCGGGGACGGTTCACCCGCTCGGCCCGGCGGAATCCCGGGGGGATCCCGTGGGCATCCCGGCGAACCCCCGATACCGGACGGGCCCGGGCGGTACCGCGCCGACACCATCGGCACCGCACCGACACCGTGGCGGGGTCCTCTCCACGGGGGTGAGAGGCGCCCCACCACGGCGGTGGGCGGTCCGCACCGGCCGGGGTTCAGCCGGGCAGGACGGGACCGGCCTCGCCCGCGATGGCCGATCGTCCGGGCACGGAGCCGCCGCTCTGCTGGAGCCGGTCGACGAGCAGGGCGGCCAGCGTGCCGAGTTCTTCCTCGGTGCGGGACTGGGCGGTGATGTCCATGCCGACGGTGAGGACGCCGTTGATCCGGCCGGTGAGCGCGGCCCGCAGCGGGGTGCAGGTGAAGCTGAAGACCTGCCGGCCGCGCTGGGCGTCCGGGCGGGCGGCCTGCATCCGGACGTTGTCGAGGACGGCGGTGCGACCGGTGCGGTACGCCTCCACGACGGTCTGTTCGAGGCCCGCCGCGCCGAGCTGCGGGTACGCGGCGCCGATCGTCCCGTACGCCGTCGGCGCGCCGAAGGTGTCGGCGTGCTGGGCGTTGGCGTAGCGGATCTCCTGGCCCGGGCCCTCGGTGAGCAGGATGGGGTACGGCGAGCCGTCGAAGGCGGCGAACATCTCCTGGCGCTGGGCGAGCAGGCTGTCGCGCAGCCGGATCTCGGAGAGCAGCGCCTCGGCGAGGTGCTGGATGTCGCGCAGCCGCTCGCGCCCCCACTGCCGGGGTTCCCGGTCGAGCACGCAGACGGTGCCGATGACGGTGTTGGTGTCGTCGACGAGCGGGGCGCCGAGGTAGGCGCGGACGCCGAGTTCGTCCACCACCGGGTTCCCCGCGAACCGGGGGTAGGCGAGGATGTCGTCGAGGGCGAGGGGGGAGCGCTGGGCGACCACGTGCGGGCAGAAGCCGTGGCTCAGCGGCATCTCGCGGGTGGGGAGGTCGAAGGCGATGCCGCGTTCCGCCCAGGACGATCCGTCCTCGGCCGCGGCGTCGGCCGAACTTGGCGGAATGTAGAGCCCCCGGAACATCTGGCGTTCGTCGTTGATGAAGTTGACCATCGCAATGGGAGCGCGCGTGATACTGGCTGCCAGGTGGGCGAAGCGGTCGAAGGCCTCGTCCGCGGACGGGTCGTTGAGCCCAAGGCCGCGCAGCCTGCGGGTTCGCGCGGACTCCCCGGAGGCACCCGGGAACTGGCCTTGAGTGCTCATCACATCTGTCATGGCGCACATGTAACCAGACATCAGAACGCCCGGGCGGGTCCGATCGACCGTTCTTCAGTCCTGCCGATGTCCTTCCGGAGTCCTTCCAGCGCCCGGCCGGAGCCGCACCGGAGCCTTGCCGATGGCTCGTCAAAACCGCATGTGGACGACCGGTCGACGGACCGTCACGGAAGCGAAGATCGATTCCCGCCCGGCGCCCGGACGAAACCCCTCCCGACGGGGACGGGCCGAATCGCGCCAATCCAAGATCGACTCTGGGATGCCCCGGTACCCCATACAACAATGAGCCCTGCCGAAGACACGGACGGTTCCCGTCACCGGGACACCGCCCGGTGACGCATGCGCCGATCGCACCGGGGCGACCGGCCGACACCCCCGCACACCCACCGCCCCCCGTAGGGGTCGCCGGAGCGGCATCGACGGCACGGACGGAGGCACGGCACCACACGTATCGAGAGGACCGGAGCATGGCGATGGACTACTTCACCGACGACCGTCACGAGGGCCTTCGCGCCGAGGTCCGTGACTTCGCGGAGAAGGAGGTGCGTCCGCGGGTGGCCAGGATGGAGGCCGAGCGGACGATCGAGGTCGAGCTGGCCAGGGAGATCGCCCGGCAGGGCTGGATCGGCGTGACGATTCCCCGGGAGTTCGGCGGCCTCGGGCTGGGGCACGTCGCCAAGACCGTGATCATCGAGGAGCTGGCCCGGGTCAGCGGGGCCGCGGGCTCGATCGCGCAGGCCTCCCAGCTGGGCGTGGCCAAGGTCCTCCACTACGGCTCCCAGGCCCAACGCCGCACGTGGCTGCCGAAGTTCGCCTCCGGAGAGTGCCTGCCGACCATCGCCGTCACCGAGCCGGAGTCCGGCGGGCACGTGCTCGGGATGACCGGCACCGCGGTCCGCGACGGCGACGAGTACGTGCTCAACGGCCGCAAGTGGTTCGTCGGCAACTCCCACATCGGGGACGTGCACGGCGTGGTGCTGCGCACCGGCCAGGGCAGCCGGGGCCTGTCCGCCTTCCTGGTCGAGAGCGACCGCCCCGGGTTCCGGACCGGCTCCCCCGGCTCCCAGAGCGGGCTGCACGGCTTCAGCTTCGGCGAGATCATCCTGGAGGACTGCCGCATCCCGGCCGGAAACCGGCTCGGCCGGGAGGGGCGGGGACTGGACGTCGCCTACTCCTCCTCCACCCTCTACGGCCGGATCAACCTCGCCGCCGTCGCGCTCGGCATCCACACCGCGATCGTCGAGGACACCGTCCGGTTCGCCGAGGGGCGCGTCCTGTACGGCCGGCCGATCAACCAACTCCCGAACATCATGCTCAAGTTGGGTGAGATGCAGTCCCGGCTGATGACCGCCAGGCTCGCCGCCTACCACGCCTCCCACCTGCTCGACCACGGCCGCGCCTGCGACGCCGAGCTGATGAACGCCAAGCTCATCAACACCGAGTACGCGCTGGACTCCGCGCGCAACGCCATGGAGATCCACGCCGCCCGCGGCCTCCAGCCCGAGTTCCGTATCGAGCGCTACCTGCGGGACGCCACCCACGTCTACCCGCCGGCCGGCACCTCGGACGTCCAGCGGCTGCGGCTCGGGCAGTTCGCCTCGGGCACGTACGGCAAGCAGTGGTCGGCGGAGCTGTCCGAGCTGACCAGCTGGCCCTGGAGCGAACTCGCCGCCCAGCGGGAGGCCCACGTGGAGAAGCCGCCAGGCCTGGGCGGACGGGTGCTGCCGATGCCGCTGGCGGGCTGAGATCCCGCCCGCCGCGGCGCGACTTGACCTGTTCCTGTCGCATCCTTGCCGTGGCCGTCCCCGACCTCCGAGGGCCGTCGGCCCGACCCGACCGAGGGCCGTGAGCTGCGGCTTCGCGCCGGCGGAGCGTCCGGCGCGGGCACCGTCGCGAGGCCATCGGCCTTGTGCGCAGAGCCAGTTGATATTGCGCCGACCGCACCACGGGCTGATAGCGTTCCGTGCCGTCGGCGGCCGTGCTGCACCCCGCCGGACCGGTGACACCACGTCACCGGCTCCGACGGATCCCGGCCCCGGCTCCCTGCGACCCGGCCGCGCCGTACGGGTCGGCCCGCCGCTCGGACCCACCGGTCCGAACCGGCGCGCCGGTCCCGCGGCCAGGCCCCACGACCCGGTTCCAGGACCGGGTTCCACGACCCGGCCCCGCGGTCGGGTTCGACGGCCCGGCCCCACGGCCGGGTTCCACGACCCGGCCCCGCGACTCGGCCCTGCAGCAAGGAATCAGATGCCAGGCATACCGGCCCCCCGCACCGGCCACCGCGCCGGGCGGTCCGGCTCGCTCCGCAGCCCGCTCCTCGCCGCCGTACTGGTCCCCAGCCTGGGCCTCGCCGCCGCCTGGGGCTACGCCGCCTACCTGCTGCGCGACTCCGGCCAGCGCACCGCGCTGCTGGCCGGCAGCGCGGTCGTCGCCGCGGTGGTGCTGATCAGCCTGGTCCGCGGCATCCGGACCGCCTGGGCACTGTCCGCGCGGCTGTCCGAACTGCGGGCCGACACCATGGCGCTCGCCGAGCAGGAGATCCCCGAGGTGGTCGGGCGGCTGCGCGCCGGGGAGCAGGTACCCGCCCCGGCCGCCTGGACACCCTCCCGACGGACCGGCGACGACGTCCAGCAGGCCTCGGAGGGCCTCGCCGCCGTCCGGCAGGCCGCGGTCGCCGCCATCGTCCACCAGGCCCAGGGCCGCGAGGGGACGAAGAAGGTCTTCCTCAACATCGCCCGGCGCACCCAGATCCTGATCCACCGGCAGATCAGCATGCTGGACGCGCTGGAGCGCGAGCACGAGGACCCGGAACTGCTGCGCGAACTGTTCGCGGTCGACCACCTGGCCACCCGGATGCGGCGCAACGCCGAGAACCTCGTCATCCTCGGCGGCGACCTCCCCGCCCGGCGCTGGCGCAACGCCGTACCCGTGGTCAACGTGCTGCGCAGCGCCGTCTCGGAGACCGAGAGCTACTCCCGGGTCGTCGTCCGGGGCGTGCCGCGCGTCTCGCTCGGCGGGCAGGCCGTCGCCGACGTCATCCACCTGGTCGCCGAACTGATCGAGAACGGCACCACCTTCTCCCCGCCGTACACCCAGGTGCAGATCTCCGCGAAGGAGGTGCCCGAGGGCCTGGCGGTCGAGGTCGAGGACCGCGGACTCGGCATGACCGAGACGGAGTACCAGCGCCTCAACGCGTACCTGGCCGCCCCGCCCGACCTGGACGTCTCCGCGCTCGGCGACGACCTGCGGCTCGGCCTGTTCGTCGTCGCGCACCTGGCCGCCCGGCACGACGTCCGGGTCACCCTGCACCCGTCCCCGTACGGCGGCACCCGGGCCGCGGTGCTGGTGCCCTCGGCGCTGCTGGAGCAGGCAGCGCAGTCGGCCGCGGTGTCCGGGCTGCCCTCGGGGGCCCGGATCACCCGGGCTCCCGTGACCGACGTGGGGGCAGGGGCCGGAGCGGACGCGGGGGCGGGGGCGGGAGCGGACGCTGGGGCGGGGGCGGGGGTCGGGGGCGGCTCCGCGTCCGAAGCCCTCGGGCAGGAGCCGCCGGGTGCGACGGCCGCAGGGCACGGCGGGCTGCCGGGCGGGAGCCAGGCGGGCCCGGGACCGTTCGGCGCCCCGGGGGCCCCGGCCGTCCCCTACGGCGCGGACGGCGCCGGGGCGGCTGCCGGGGCGGCTGCCGGGACGGCTGCCGGGACGGGTGCCGGGACGGGTGCCGGGACGGGTGCCGCCGGGGTCGGCGGTGCCGAGGCGCCCGCCAACGGAGGCCTGGCCGTCGGCGCCGAGATCCCCGGACTCCCCGGCGCCGTGGTCGTGCCCCGGCCCGTGCTGCCGCGCATGTACGACCTGTCGGGCAGCCCCGCGGTGGACCAGCGCCGCCCGGCACCACGGCCCGACGACGGCTCGGACGGTGCACCGCACGCCCAAGCGGCCGTGCCGCAACGGGCCCGGGACGCCGGCCCGGCCGGGCAGCTCGGCCCGGCGACGCCCGTGTACGGGGCGCAACACCCCGCCCTGTCCGCCCCTTCCGCCCCTTCCGCCCCGCAGCGGGCCTCTGCGGACTCCCCCACCGTCCGGGAGGCCGAGGAGTGGCGGTGACGCCGCTTCGACCTGCGCTTCGACCGCTCGGCGCTGGGCGAGGTCAAGGTGCTGCCGGACGATCCGGGCCGGGCGGACCGCTTCCGTGGGCGGCCCGCCTCGGTCTCAGCCGTCGGTGCGGGGCTCAGGCGTTGGCGTGGACCGGGTGGAGTTCGGCGAGCGACCCGACCAGCGGGGCCAGCTCCGGGACCTCGGTGGCCTCGGCCAGCGTCGCCTCCAGGGCGGCGTCGTGCACCGGGCGAGCCGCCGTCAGCAGGTCGCGGCCTTCGGGCGTCAGCTCGGTGTAGATGCCGCGCCGGTCGTCCGCGCAGAGGAACCGGCCGAGCAGGCCCCGGTCCTCCAGGCGGCTCACCAGCCGGGTGGTCGCACTGCTGCTCAGCGCCGCCGCGCGGGCCAGCTGCTGCATCCGCATGTGCCAGCCGTCCTGGCGGGAGAGCGCCTCCAGCACCGTGTACTCGACCACCGAGAGCTTGAACTCGGCCTGGAGCGCCTTCTCCAGCGCGGTGTCGATCATGCCGTGCAGCGCGGCGAGCGTCCGCCAGCCGCGGGCCCGGATCTCGGCCGCATCGTCGCGGATTCCCATGACGCCTACCCTTCCGTCGCGCTGCTCGTACCGTGTGCCGGACGCGGCCCCGCGTGAGGTCTCTCGTCCGGGGTCTCGTACGAGGTTTCGTCCCGTGTCTTCCTGTGACAAGTATGCCATTTGGCGCGGAATATCGGACTGTGCAAATAGTTCGGCTTATACCCCCGCCGGTTCCCCGTCGCGGGCCTCCGCTCCGGGCCGTCAGCCGCCGCGACGGCGGGGCGGAGGCCGTTCTGCGGTGAGCGACCGGACCCCGCACGAGGGTCCGGCCCGCTCGTCACCCGGGGCGTCGAAGGACACCACGGGGCCGCACACGACCGGCTCCTCACCCCTCCCCGGACCAGGCCGACGCGCACAGCGCCGTGGCCAGTTCCTCGGTGTAGGAGGCCGCGGTCAGCCAGGCGGTGGCGAAATCCTCGTGGTCGTCGGTGACGATCCGGCCGAAGACGTCGCGCTGCTGGTTGGCGGCGGAGGCCCGCAGGCCGTCGAGGAGTTCGGCGGCGGTGGCCAGCCCGGCGGCGCGCAGCAGACCGCGGTCGGCCGCCGCCGAGGCCTCGCTCGGGGCGAGGGCGTGCCGACCGGTGGTGACCGTCTGCTCGACCCGGCGGCCGAGCACGTGGACGGGCGGGCCGTACGGCGCCGGGGTGGTCGATCCGTCCTCCAACCCGTCCGCCGACTCGCCGACCGTGGCGGAGGCCGTCGCGGACGCGGCGAGGTCGGCGGTCTGGAGGCGTTCGAGGCCGAGGTTGACCCGGCCCGCCCGGTCCGCGGACAGGGCGAGCGGGTCGGGGGCGGCCGGGGGTGTACCGATCGCGAGCAGACGCAGCTCCGGACGGTCCGCGCGCTCCAGCCGACCGATCACCCGCAGTCGCAGGCCGGGGGCGGTGGCGAGCAGCGCGAGGTTCGCCCGGAACGGCAGGTCGGGGTGCTCGTGCGCCGGACGCAGGACGATCACCGGACCGCCCTGCGCACCGCTCGCCGTGCAGCGCGCCAGCAGCTGCGGTGCACCGCCCGGGCCGGGGGCCGTACCCAGCAGGGTGACGTCCAGGAAGAGCAGGTCGCTCCCGGCCGGGCGGCTCTCGTACGGCAGTTCCTGCGCCGCGAGTGCCCGGGCCACCTGGGCGGAGGCCGGTTCCGACCAGAGCCGGGCGGCCGGCTCCGCCGTCCATGCCGCGCCCGTCGCCCGCACCGCCCGGACCGAGGCCCCGGCGCCCAGCCGACCACCACCGGACCTGGTCGCGCCCTGGACGGCCAGCCCCGCGCGGCTGAACTCACGGTGGCTGAGCGCGGCGTCGCCCAACCGGACCGTCCGGTTGCCCGCCCCGACCGCCTGCGGGGCGGCGGCCGCCGCGTCGTCGTGCGGCATCACCTCGGCGATCGTGCTGAGGCGCCCGTCGGCGTCCACCGCCCAGCTGACCGCACCGGCATGGGTGGCCGTCAGCACCGGCTCGGCGAACAGGCCGTAGAGCCGCAGACCGCCCTCCTCCCGGTAGGCCTGGCGTGCGGTGCCGCGCAGCTCGGCGACCGGCGCGGTGCCGGTGGCCAGGGCGGTGGTGAGGCCGAGGAGTTCGCGCAGGCCCGCGACCAGGTCCACCAGGCGGTGGTCGGGCGCGCCGGAGCGCGCCGCCCGGACCCTGGTCGCGACGGTGACGGCCGCCGCGGCCGGGCGGTGCAGGCCCGCGAGGCGCGCCCGGTGGGCGGCGCGCAGCAGTTCGGCCTGGGAGACGGCGCCCGCCCCGCTCACCCCGGCGGCCAGGACGGCGGCCGCGGCCCGGTGGAGGTGGCGGACGGCGGCGAGTTCGACGGCGGTGAGCGGGTCGGCGGCGATCGGGTCGGCGGCCGGCCGGTCGTTCGGCTCCCCTGACGCGCCGTCCGTGTCACTCCTGGGCTCGGGCTCCTGCTCGGGCTCCGGCCCCGGCTCGGCCTCGGCCCCGGCCTCGGCGAGCGGGCAGAGGGTGACCGCCGCGGCCCGGTGCACGCAGGCCGGGGCGAGCAGGCAGCCGCAGCGGACGCCGGCCTCCGCCGCGACCACCCCGCCCGGGGCGTGCAGCACGAGCACCGTCTCCTCGTCCACCTCCACCCGCCACTCGTCGCCTTCCCGGGCCACGGGCCGCTCCGCCAGCTTCGCCGCCGCGCCGTCCAGCCGCTTCTGCAACCGGGCACTCAGCCCGGCCACCACCTCGGCGACCACCTCGGGCCGCACACCCGGCCAGTCGCTCGTCCGCGCCGTCACGCTCATCGCACCTTCTCCCCCACCCAGCGGGCCAGTTCCAGCGGGCTCAACGCCGCCACGGGCATTCCGGCCGCGACCAGTTGGCCCGCGACCGCCTTCGAGTAGCGGGCCGTCCCGGTGTCGTCCAGCGCCGCGCAGCCGAGCAGGTGCACGCCGGAGTCCACCAGGGCCCGGGTCTGGGCCAGCAGCCCGCCGACCGGCCCGCCCTCCTCGAAGTCGCTGACCACCGCGACCAGCGTGCGGGACGGCACCGTCACCAGCTCCCGCGCGTAGCGCAGCCCGCTCGCGATGCTGGTGCCGCCGCCGACGCTCACCTCCAGCAGCAGGCCCAGCGGATCGTCCACCCGCTCCGTGAGGTCCAGGACCTCGGTGGAGAAGGCGACGAAGTGGGTGCTCAGGGAGGGCACCCCGGCCAGGATCGAGGCCGTCAGCGCGGCCCACACCGTGGAGGCCTCCATCGACCCGGAGACGTCCACGACCAGGATCAGCCGCCAGTCGTTGGCCTGCCGCGCCCTGGTCCGGAAGACCGGGCGCTCGGGCACGATCAGGGTGCCGCCGTTCGGCGCGGGGCGGGCGGTGGCCAGGTTGGCCCGGATGGTCCGGTCGAGGTCCAGCCCGCCACCCGGGCGGCGGGACGGGCGCGGCACGGCGATCCCGGTCAGGGCCGGGCGCAGCCGGGTGGCCAGCTCCCGGCTCAGTTCGTCCACCAGGCGCCGCACCAGCGGGCGCAGCCGGGCCACCCGGGCCTCGGGCAGACCGCCCGCGTGGTCCAGCACGGTGCGCAGCAGCTCGACGGACGGGCGGACGGCGGACGGGTCGATCGTCTCCAGGACGTCGGTGCGGCCCTGGGCGACGGCGGCGGCCAGCACCTCCTCGCGCACGCCGGGGCCGAACAGCGACTCCAGTTCCTCGGCCCACTCCCGCACACCGGGGTACGGGGCCTCGCGGCCGCCCTTGCCTCCCCGGCTGTCCAGGCCCGGGCCGGAGCCCTCGCCGTGGCCGCCGCCGTACAACTCGTCCAGGGCGGTGGCGAGTCGGGCACCGCGACCGGTCAGGCCGCCGCTGCCGGGGCGGCCGAGGAGCAGCCGCCAACGCTCGGCGGGGGCGAGGGTACGGGCGGGGTCGGGGTCGGGGATGTGCGGCACCTCGGCCATAGCCGAAGCCGTAACCGACGGTGCAATGGCCGCGGGCTGCGCGGGCGTTGCGGGCAGGAGGCCGCGACGGACGAGCGCCGCACGCGCCGCGAGGTCCGCGCGCACCCAGCCGGCGAGCACAGCGGGGCCGGCCTCCTCGGGCAGGGCGGCGAGCCGGGCGCCCAGACGCTCCTCGACCAGGGCCAGCAGCCGGTCCCGGGCGGCCGGGCTGAGCGTGTCGAACCCGCCGCGCAGCGCGGGCAGCCGGTCCAGGAAGGCGTCGTCGGGCAGCGAGGTGACCCGCTCCAGCAGCGGTTCCAGTGCCTGCGGCGCGGAGTCGAACAGCCCCTCCGCGGCCGTCAGCAGGCCGACCAGCGCCCGCCCGAGCGCCTGTCGCGCCTCCGGAGCGGTCGCGCCGTCCACCCACGAGGCGGCCCGGCCGCCCAGCACCTCGGCCGGCTCCTGGCCGAGCAGCACCCGCACCGCGCCGGCCGCACCCCGCACCAGCGGGCTCCCCTGCTCGGCGAGCCCGGCCAGCACGTACGCCAGCCGCACCCCGCCGAGCCGGTCCGCCCGCCGTACCAGCTCCACCAGCGCCCGCGCGTCCTGCGGATCGTCCGACCCGCCCAGGCCCTCCAACTGCCGCACGGCGGCGACGGTGAGCACCTCCCCGGCCGCGACGAGCACGGGCGGGCCGGCCACGGGGGCGCCGGCCACGGGCGTGCCGTCGTCTGCGGCGACGGGGCCTTCCGCCGCTCCCGCCGGGGTGTGGCCGGGGAAGTGGCCCGCGGTCAGGCGGTCGAGGAGGGCGAGGGCGTCGAGGAGGTCGGGGAGGGTGGCGGAGGCGGGGAGGAGGGTGGTGAGTTGGGTGAGACGGGCCTCGGTGAGGGCGGGGAGGGCGCAGGAGGCGGCGGCGGTGAGGCCGTCGATGATCTCGCGCGGGGTCGGCTGGTCGGTGAGGCGGGCGCGCAGGGCGCCTTCGGCGGCCTGGGCGGGGGTGACGCCGCGGGTGCCGGCGACGGTGAGCATGGCGGCGGTGGCGGGCGTCCAGTGCAGGCGCCAGCGGGTGCCGAGGGTTTCGGTGCCGCCGGCGCCGGTGGTGGCGACGGGCTCGCCGTAGGGGACCTCGCAGGCGGTGAGGCGGTGCAGGAGGATCTCGCGGCTGCGGTCGAGGCCGCTGCGCAGCGGGTCGAGACGCAGGTCGCGCGGGCCGGGGTCACCGGGGCCGGGGAGGCCGAGGTCGGCGAGGAGGGTCTCGACGGCGGGGGCGAGTCCGCTGCGCGGGGCGGCGGGGGTCGGGCGGCCGGTGCGGGTGCCGACCAGGACCTGTTCGAGGGCGCGGGCGACGGCCCGGCCGCGGCCGAGGGGTTCGCCCTGGGCGAGGACGGTCTGCACCGCTTCGACGAGTTCGCCGCGGCCGGGGGCGGCGTGGCCGCGCAGCCGGGCGAGGTCGCCGGCCAGCCGGACGATCTCGCGGGCGTCGGCCGGGCCGCTGGGGTGGTCCTGGACGCGCAGCGCGGCGCAGATCCGGACGGCGGTGGTGGTGAGCGCCTCGGCGAGGCGTTCCGGGTCGCCGCCGGCGTCGAGGACGGTGTGCTGCCACTCCGGGTCGCGGATGCCCGCCGGGTAGCCGGAGCGGGCGTCGAGCAGCGGGTAGGTGTACGGGATCAGGGACAGGACGTGCCCGGGGTCGTCCGGGTGCGGCGGCTCCTCGGTGGCGAGGGGACCGCCGAGCAGGGCGGGGGCGTGGAAGGCGCCGATCACGGCGGCGACCCGGCGCCCGCCGACCGAGGCGGCCTGGATACGGGACCGCATCCAGGCCTCGCGGCGCAGGTCGTACGGGTCGACGCCGGGGCCGGTCTCGGCGTCCCGGCGCAGTGCCCAGCCGACCAGCAGGGCCGCGCGCCGGACGGCCTCCGGGGTGGAGCCGGGGGCGGCCGTCTCGACCAGGCGGTCCCACAGGTCCTCGTCGGAGTCCCGGCCGGTGAGGCGGTGGCGCAGCGCGTCGGCGACGCCGGGTGCGTCCGGGATCCGATCGGTGCGCCCGCGCTCCGCCGTGCGGGCGGCGCGGTGGGCGAGCGGGAGGTCGCAGGCGACGGCCTCCACCCCGTTGCGCCGGGCCCAGCGCAGGGCGGCGAGCTCTGGGGAGAAGTCGGCGAACGGGTAGAAGGCGGGCCCGGCCGCCTCCTCGGGCCCGGCCGGGGCCGCCGCGAGGGCGACCGGGGCCCGGGTGGCCTCGTCGGCGAGCGGGCCGAGCCAGGGCTGGAACTCGGCGGGCAGCTCGACCAGGACGACGTCCGGCCGGGCGGCGTCGAGCAGCGCGGGGACCACCGCGCTGAGGGACGGCGCGTGGTGGCGCACGCCGATCAGGTAGGGGCCGGGGCGACCGGTGCCGGCAGCGGCCAGCCGGTCGGCCTCGGCCCGGACCGCCTGGTCCGGGTGCTCCGCCTGGTCCGCGTCGTCCGGGCGGGTGGTCTCCGCGCTGCTCATCGGATCAGGCCTCCAGTGCCGGGCGGAGGTCCCACAGGGTGCGCCAGGTGGCGGCGCCCTGCTCGGCGCGACGGCGAACCGGGCCGTCCCAGTAGCCGAGCAGCCGGGCCGCGTCGGACGGCTCGTCCTTGCGGACCACGCCGAGGAGCTGGCCGGGCAGCCGGCCGAGCAGGTCCCCGCCGTCGGGCAGGTAGGCGGCGCTGACGCCGAGCGCGGTGGCGACGGAGACCGCCTCGGCGGTGCTCATCACGGTGGACGGGCGTTCGACGTCCCAGCCTTCGGTGGACCGGCCGCTGCGCAAGTCCCGGAAGGCCGTGACCAGGGCCTCCAGGACGGCGTCGTCCACCGCGTAGGCGGCACCGGCCCGGGCCACGGCGGCGGTGGACTGGCGGCGGACCAGGTCGACCTCGGCGGCGAGGCTGCCGATCGGGCCGACCGTCTCGAAGTTGAACCGCCGCTTGAGCGCCGCGGACATCTCGCTGACGCCCTTGTCCCGCAGGTTGGCGGTGGCGATCAGGGTGAAGCCGGCCGCGGCGTGCAGTTGGCCGTCCGGGGTGCCGGCCAGTTCGGGGACGGCGATGCGCCGCTCCGAGAGCAGCGAGACCAGCGCGTCCTGCACCTCGGGCAGGCAGCGGGTGACCTCCTCGACCCGGGCGACCGCGCCGGTGGTCATCGCGGTGAGCACCGGCGAGGGCACGAGGGCCTCCCGGCTGGGCCCCTTGGCGAGCAGCAGGGCGTAGTTCCAGCCGTACTTGAGCTGGTCCTCGGTGGTGCCGGCGGTGCCCTGGACGGTGAGCGCGCTGCTGCCGCAGACGGCGGCGGCGAGCAGCTCGGAGAGCATGGACTTGGCGGTGCCGGGCTCGCCGACGAGCAGCAGGCCGCGCTCCCCGGCGAGGGTGACGACGCAGCGTTCGACCAGGGCGCGCTCGCCGACGAACTTCGGCTCGATGATCAGGCCCTTGCGCCCGGCCTTGAGCTTCTCGCCGCCGCTGCCCATCACGAAGGTGACCACGGCGCGCGGGGTCAGGAGCCAGCCGGGCGGGCGCGGGCCGCTGTCGTGGGCGGCCAGGAACTCCAGTTCGGCGGCGTACTTCTCCTCGGGCGGGACGGTCTGCCGGTCGGCCGCGGCGGGGGCGGCGGCGCCCTTGGTGGTCTCGGTGGCGGTCATCGGCGGGCCTTCCTGCGCTTGCCGGTCTGGAGCTCTTCGTATCCGGGGGCGTCGCCGTCGACGGTCCGCTGCCAGGCCCGGGCGAACAGCTCGGGGACGGGCAGGGGGACCAGCGCGGGCCGGTGGGTGGGCAGTTCGTAGAGGGCGGCCTTCCATGTCTCGGCGGGCAGGGCGGGCGACTTGGCCTCCTGCCAGCCGCCGGGCAGGAAGAGGCTGCGGCCGGCCCGGGAGCGCTTGGCCTCCAGCACCAGGCCGCTGGCGGCGAGTTCGGCGCGGGCCTTCTTCAGCCGGGCGGGCTTCCAGCCCGTCCAGCGGGCGGCGTTGCGGTCGGTCGGGTCGGGCAGGGCGAGCAGTTGGAGGTAGAGCGTGGCCGCGTCCTCGCCCAGGCCGTGGGTGCGGGACACCTCGGCGACCAGCTCGGGGACGGACAGCAGCGGGTTCTGCAGCCAGGCCGGGCCCTCGCCGGGGGCCGGCACCGAGGCGGCGGAGGCGGCCAGTTGCTCCGGCTCGCCGCGCAGCACGGCTTCGATGGCGCCCCGCTCGGCGGAGAACCAGTAGCTGCTGGAGAGCCCGTCGAGCAGTTCGAGCAGTGGGTCGTCCGGGCCGGTGAGGGCGGCCGGGCGCAGCCAGATCCGCTCGTAGTCCTCGTGGTACGGCGTCAGGACGAGCGCCGGGCCGCAGTGGACCAGGCCGTCCCGGTCGGCCCCGCCCTCGGTGGGCAGGCCGAAGTGGGTGCGCAGGACGGCGGCCAGCGAGGCGCCCTTGACGGTGCGCACCAGGTCGAGGTCGAGCAGCAGCTCCGGGTCGGCGAGGCGGTCGCGCAGCGCGGCGGCGGCGGTGGGCAGCAGCGGGCGCAGCGGGCTGTCGGCGGGCAGGTGGTAGGCGAGCCAGCGCAGCGCGGCGATGGTGGAGCCGAGGGCGCCGGTCTCGGGGACGGCGGACTCGTCCTCGGGCGTCAGCCGCTGGCCGACCCCGTCCACCTCGGTGAACCGGAAGCCGGTGCGGCCGGCCAGCCACGGGGTGTGGGCGGGGTTGAGCACCGCCTCGACGGTGTCGATGGACACGCCCTGGACGGTGGCCAGGGCCTCCTCGGGGAGGGTGACGAGCCGTCCGAAGCGCCGGATCCACTCCTCGGCGCCGGCGGCGATGTCGGGGCCCTCGGTCCACAAGGTCTTCGGGTCGGCGGGCAGCAGGGCGCCCCAGACGGCGGCGAGGCCGTTGTGGTCGTGCCCGCGCAGCCAGGCCCGGGCGGCCTTGAACTCGGCGGCCTTGAGGCCGAGTTCGGTGGGCGCGGAGATGTCCGTCCAGTACAGCAGGCCGGACGGCGGGCTGAGCAGCAGGGCGGAGCGGGCGGTGCCGATGCCGGTGAGCTCGTTGAAGGCCTCCGCCCTGGCCGCGTCCCGGGGGACGGATCCGTGCAGCGCGGCGACCCGCCAGAACTTGGCGACCCAGGCGGCGTCGACCAGTTCCTCGGTGCCGCGCTCCTCGAGGGTGGTGAAGTGCGCGACGGGGCCGAACTCCCCGCTCGGGTCGTGGTCGACGGCGAGCCAGTGCACCCAGCCGTCGGCGACCTGGCGCTGGTGGCCGATGATGACGACGGTGCGCCCGCCGTGCCGCAGCACCTCGCCCTCGCGGGGCGTGACCGGCCGGGGGCCGGTGGCGTTCGGGGCCGGCGGCACCTGCTCGGCGAGGACGATCTCGCGCAGGGTGGCGCCGCGGTCGGCCAACGGGCCCCTGGTCAGCTCACCGAGCAGCAGGACCAGCGAGGAGCGGTGGGCGGGCTCGGTGAACGGCGAGGCCACCGCGTAGGCCAGCGCGTGGATCCGGCCGAGCAGCCGGAGCCAGCCGTAACTGACGCTGCCGTTGTGCAGGGTGACGGTGGCGGGGCTGGTCCAGCCCTCGCCCTCGGCGGCGGGCGGGGCGGCCAGCACGGCGGTGACGGCGCGCAGGTTGTTGAGCACCCGGCAGCGCTCCTCGGAGCCCCAGTTGTTGCCGAAGCCGCCGATCTCGGGCAGCACGGCGCGCACGGCGTCGCGCAGTTCGTGGTCGCGGCCGTGGTCGGGCCGCCACTCGGCGTTCTTCGCCTTGCCGGGGCGCTCGGCCTCCGGCTGCGGGACGAACCGGGCGACCCGGTCCAGTAGGTCGGCGGCGGTGCGGGCGAGCCCGGCGACGCCGGCCAGCAGCCGCGGGTGGGCGATGCCGGGCAGGATCGCGCCGACCTCCGGGACGGGCAGGGTGCGCGAGGTGCGCCGGGCGAGCGGGCGGCGCACGCCCTGGACGGTGAGCCAGCACCGCTCGCCGGCCGGGACGGGTTCGGTGTCGACCGGCCAGGCGGCGTCGACCAGCCGGGCGGCCTGCTCGGCGGTGACGGCGCGCAGTGCCTGCGAGCCCGCCTCGTCGCGCGGGCGCAGGGCGTGCCAGTGCGGGTACGGCGGGATGAGCGGGGTGCCCGCGGCGGAGAGCTCGCCGGAGCGGCCGGGGCGCAGGTCGACGGTGCGGTCGGCCTGGCCGGTGAGGTCGGGCAGGTTGAGCGAGAAGTGCTCGCCGGAGGTGTGGCTGACCACCGGGGCGGCCGCGCCGGGCAGGGCGAGCCTGGCCACCGGGACGGTGTCCGTCCGGTGACCGGCCAGCGGCAGCTCGATGCGGTGACCGTCGGCCGTGAAGGCGGTGACGGCCTTGCCGGGCTCCGTCCTGACCCAGTTGCCGAGCACGGTGCCGTCGGTGCCGAGCGGGGTCCGCTCCAGGCCGGGCTGGAGCGGCAGCAGCCAGGTGCTGCGCTGGACCAGTCGGCCGGCGTGGGCGGTGGCGGCGATCACCGGCGGTTCGGCGGTGCGCCCCAGGGTGCCGGTGGCCGGGTCGAGTTCGCGCAGGACGGCCTCGCCCTCGGCGGTGCGGCGCATCGTCCAGTAGCCGGTGCCGTCGCCGAGGACGGGGTGCTCGTGGGGCATCCGGGTGTCGCCGGCGTGCAGCGGGCGCTCGCCGGTGGTGCGGCCGCCGCCGGGCAGTTGGAGGGAGGGCGCCTCGGGCTCGCGGTCGCGGTAGTAGTAGCCGGCGATGGTCTCGCCCTCCAGCTCGAACCGCTCGTCCGGGCGGCTGGACCAGTACGCGAGCTGCTTGCCCTCCTCGGACCAGACGACCAGCAGTTCGCCGTCGACGAAGCGCAGCCTGGTCCGGTTGCGCTCGTGCGACGGCCGCTCGGGCAGCCGCAGGGTGTGCTCCAGCACGATGCCCTGCGGGCCGACCACGACGGCCCGGTCGAGGCGGGCGAGGATCAGGTGCGGCCAGGCGTCCTCGATGAGCAGGTCGCTCAGGCCGGCGCCGGCCAGGCTGGGGACGGGGTGCTGCGGGGCGTCGTCGGCGGGCGGGTCGGCGAGTTTGCCGAGCGCCTCCTCCAGGGCGGGCCAGCCGAGTTCGTCCAGGATTCCGGCCCGGAGGGCGTCGGTGAGCAGCGCGGTGACGTCGAGGGCGGCGATCCGCTCGGCGACGGCCGGGGCGACCGTCCGGATGGCGGTGTGGTACTGGCCGATCGACCGGACCAGGTCGGCGGCGCCGGCCAGGCCGCGGGCGGCGGTCAGCTCCTCGGCGCGCTCCTCGGCCCACTCCGCGAACAGCTCGTTCAGCAGCGGCACGGCGGGGGCCTGGCGCCGGACGGCCGTCTCCCAGGCGGGCGGGGTGGCCCGGCGCAGCAGCGGCCGGTAGCGCGCGTCGGCGCCGACGGCGGTGAGGGCGGAGCTGTCGGGGCCGCTCTGCGCCGCCCAGTCGCGCAGGTCGAAGCCGAGGCCGCCGGGCGGGTCGGCCACCGGCACGCCCGCGGCCAGCAGCAGGTCCAGCAGGTCGATCCGGGTGTGGCTGGCGCGGATGCCGGTGTGGAGGTCCACCGGGACGGCGTCGGCCTTCAGCCGCTCGACCATCCGGCCGGCCAGCGCGAGGGTGGCCGGGCAGCTGGGCCGGTTGCGCCAGCCGCGGCCGTGGTGGTGGCACCAGCGCTGGAGCCATGCGGCGGCGGGCTCGGCGCCCTCGGCGCGGGGGCCGGTGAGCAGTTCCTCGGCGCCGGTCTCGGCGAGCACCGCCAGCCAGGCGGTGTCGTGCGGGGCCGGGTCGGCGGAGGCCGGGTCGGGCAGCAGTTCCAGCAGTCGGGTGCGGACCGCCGTGTCGTCGCGGCCGAGCTCGACCAGCGCGCCGTGCCAGGACTTCCAGAACGCGGCGGGCGCCCGGTTGACCGCCGGGGAGTCCAGCAGCTCGGCGAGCAGCGCCCGTTCGTGCTCGGTGCGGTCCAGTCCGGCGGCCTTGATCAGGGCACGGGCGTCCTCGGCGATCCCGGCATACGGGGCCATGCCGGCCGCGGAGCGCTCGGTGCACAGCTGGCGGAAGCGCTGCCAGGCGGTCAGCGGGTCGAGCCGCTGGGCGAGCTCCTTGACGTACTGGCGCAGCGACTTGACGGTGAGCGCGCCGGCCAGGGCGAACTCCAGGAAGACGGCGCGCAGCCGCTCCTCGTCCACCGTCAGGCCGTGGGTGCGCTCGGCCTCGCGGGCCTTGCCGAACCAGGCGGCGGCGTAGGTCTGGTTGCCGTGGCCGAGGAAGATCCGGCCGACCTCCTCGCAGAAGGTGGGCAGGAAGTGCGGGACGGCGCGGCCGAGGCGGGTGGCGAGCTCGTCGAAGCCGTCCTTGGCGGCGCCGGGCTTGGAGGCGGCCTGGCGGGCGATCCGCTCCAGCTCCTTGACCAGGGCGAGCGCGTGGTGGCCGTTGGCCGGGTCGTGGACCAGTGCCCAGGCGGGGAAGCCGAGCGCCTCCTGGCGGACCTGGCCGACCTCGGCGGCCCCGGCCTCCGGCGCCAGGCCGAGGAAGTCGAGGGCGAGGTCCTCGGCCGGGCCGAGCGCGCCGGGGACGAGCCGGACGATCCGGCGGCCGTCGAGCGCGGGGTGGGTGTAGGTGCGGGCGGTGAGCACGTCGGCGGCGCTGTCGGGGCGGCCGGCGTCGGGCAGGGTGCCGGACGGGAGCACGGCCCCGGCGTCGAGCAGCTCCTCGGGCGTCGCGGCGCGGTCGGCGCCGTTGCCGCCCGGGTTGGTGGTGGTCGTGGTCAGGCCGGTGGCGGTCATGCGGCTTCCTCCCCCTGGATCGTGCGGCCGGCGTACAGGGCGGCGGCCATCCGCATGCCCTCGGACCAGGCGACCGGTCCGACCTCGGTGAGCGGCAGGGCCCGGCCGTCCGGGCCGGCCCAGCTGAGCGCGCCCGTCTCGCACGCGTCGTACTCGTAGTAGTCGCCGACCCAGACCCGGGCCTCGACGGTGCGCCCGCCCTCGGTGACCGACTGGACGGCGGAGCCGCCGCGGACCCGGCAGCCGAGCCGGTTGCAGCGCCCGACCAGCTCGCGCAGCTCCCGGTAGCGGCCGCCGGCGTAGGTGGTGACCTCGGTGCCGGCCGACCCGTCGGCGGGCCGGTGCCAGACCTCGCGGTAGAGCTGCTGGACGCGCTGGGAGACGCCGAGCTCGACGGCGAACTCGCGCAGCTCGTCGAGGTCTTCGAGCAGGACGGGGTGCGGTATCAGCACCTCGCCGTCGGTGAGGCGCACGGTGTCGCCGTCCAGGTCGACCAGGCCGAGGCCGCGCTCGGCGTCGGCGCCGCGCAGGAAGCCGGCCACGGAGCCGTCCACGGCGGTGACCACGAGGTCCTTCAGGACGCCCTGCCAGGCCTCGTCCGGCCACACGGCGGTGAGCACCGCGGCGGGCACCGGCAGCGAGCGGACCATCCAGCGCTCGACGTCCTCCAGGCAGCCCCGCTCGTGCGCGGCCAGCCACTCGGCGAGCTGCTTGAGCTGGACGACCACGCGGTCGTCACCGAGCTTCGACGGCAGGGACTTGAGGTCTCGGCCCGCCGCGTTGCGGCACGCCACCCTGCCCTCCCCGTCGAGCGCCACGCGGTACCCTCCCGCGTCCGTCTCCACCCATGCCACGGCCGTACTCCTCCCACCGGGAAACACCTGTCGATCGCCTGCTGACCAGCGATGCGAGGAACGTAGCGAGGCCCACTGACAATGCGACGGGCGGGGTGAACTCCGGCCGTGACATGCAGACTTCAAACCACTCGAACGGGTGATCGAAGAGACGAAAAAGGCGGGGCGGCTGCCCCCACGCAGCCGCCCCGCCCGTCCTTCCGCCCCGCCCGTCCCCCGGCCCCGACGACCCCTCGGCCCCCGCCCCGTCAGCCCAGCGGCGCCCGGGGCACGATGACCGGCGCGCCGTCCCCCGGCGCCGCGAGCACATGGCTGTCGATGTCGTACAGCGCCCGCACCAGCGGAGCGTCCACCACCTCGCGCGGCGGCCCGCAGGCCACCACCGCGCCGTCCCGCAGCGCGACCAGCAGGTCCGCGTACCGGGCGGCCGCCGCGAGGTCGTGCAGCACCATGACCACCGTCCGCCCGCCCGCCGCGACCCGGCGGACCAGCTCCAGCACCTCCACCGCGTGCCCGAGGTCGAGCGCGCTGGTCGGCTCGTCGAGCAGCACCACCGGGGTGTCCTGGGCGAGCACCATGGCCAGCCAGCAGCGCTGGCGCTGGCCGCCGGAGAGCCGGTCGAGCCGGCGGTCGGCCAACTCCTCCACGCCGGTGGCGCGCAGGGCCTCGGCGGTCAGCCGCTCATCCTCCGCCGACCACTGCCGGAAGAGTCCCTGGTGCGGGTGGCGGCCGTAGCGGACGAGTCCGGCGACGGTCACCGCCTCCGGGGCCTGCGGGCTCTGCGGCAGCAGCGCGACCCGGTGGGCGGCCTGGCGCGGGCGCAGCCGCCACACGTCCTCGCCGCCGACCAGGACCCGCCCGCCGTCCGGCCGGTGCAGCCGCGCGACGGACCGCAGCAGGGTGGACTTCCCGCAGCCGTTCGGCCCGACCACCGCCACCACCCGGCCGGCCGGGACGGTGAGGTCGACGCCGCCGAGCACCGGGCGCCCCGGCCCGTAGCCGGCGCTGAGTCCCTGGATCGTCAACTCCATGGCAGCTCCCCCTCGACCGGCGCCCGCTCAGCTGCCGCCGAGCGCCTTGGCGAGGTCGCCGATGACGACGTCCGCGGCGAGCGGGCCGCCCCGGGTGGACCAGACCGAGCCGTCCACGGTGACGGCGTGGTTGTTCTTCACCGCGCCCAGCTCCTGGTAGGCGGGCTTGGACTGGACGTCCTTGAGCGCGGTCTTGCCGTCGTCGGTCAGGGTGGAGAGGAACAGCCAGTCGCCGTCGATCTCGTTGAGCTTCTCCAGGCTGAGCGCCGGGCTGTGGGCGTTGCCGTCCTTGTCCTGCGCGGCCGGGCGGGTCAGGCCCATGTCCAGGGCGACGCCGCTGGCGAACTGCTTCTTCTCCATCCAGCTCGGGCCGGTGGGGTTCCAGCGGACGATGGAGACGGCGGCGCCCTTGTTCTTGCCGAGCTCGCCGCCCGCCTTGGCGGCCTTGGCCTCGTAGTCGCCGATCACCTTGTTGGCCTGGTCGAGCTTGTTGACGGCGTTGCCGATGCCCCGGAAGGCGAGCTTCCAGTCGTCGGTGGGCGCCATGGTGACCAGCGTGGCGGGGGTGATCTCGCGCAGCTGCTTGAGCACCTGCTCGTCCTGCATGTCGCCGGCCAGGATCAGGTCGGGCTTGGCGGCGATCACCTTGTCCATCACGGGCTGGAGCAGGTTCCCGACCACCGGGACGCCCTGCACCTTGTCCTTGAGGTACGCGGGCGGCTCGGCCAGCCCCTGGCCGTTGGTGATGCCGGCCGGCTTGACGCCGAGGGCGAGCACCGCGTCCAGGTCCTCCTGGGTGAGGGTGACGATCCGCTTGGGCTCGGCGGGGACCTCGACGGCCTTGCCGGTGGCGTCCTTGACGGTGCGCTTGCCGGTGTCGCCGCCCTTGCCGCCGCCCGCCGCGTCGGCCGCCGGGGAGGCGGCCGTGGACGAACCCGAGGAGGAGGAGCCGGAGGAGCCGCAGCCGGTGAGCAGGAGCGCGGCCGCCCCGGTGACGGCCAGCGCCTGGGCCGCACGGCGGCGGACGGGGCTGAGCGGGCGACGGGCGAACGGCATGGGTGCCTCCGGGCAACGGTGGTACGGGAGTTGAGCGGCGTCCGGGTTGTTCGGCGGGGCGGAGGGGCCCCGCGGGACGGACTCGACCATTAGGTTAGCCTTACCTTATGACATTGTCGCAAGCCGGCGTCACCAAGGCGCCCCCCGCCACCGCGCCGGAGCCCCGACGGCCCGGGGGCCGCCCGGAGGGGCCCGGGGGCCGCCCGGAGGGCACCCGCCCCACCTGGCCGGCCGTCACGGCGGCGGTGGTGCTCCTGCTCGCCCTGGCCGCGCTCTCGCTGTCGGTCGGCGCCGGCGAGGTCGGCCCCGGCCGGGTGCTGGACTACCTGCTGAACCACGACGGCGCCCGCGCCGACGGCCGACTGGCCCTGGTCGTCGGCGACCTGCGACTGCCGCGCACCCTCACCGCGCTGCTGGTCGGCGCGGCGCTCGGCGTCGCCGGGGCGCAGCTGCAGTCCGTCACCCGCAACCCGCTGGCCGAGACCGGCCTGCTCGGCGTCAACGCCGGCGCCTCGCTGGGCGTGGTGCTCGGCATCGCCGTACTCGGCGTCCAGAGCTCCTACGGCTACCTCGCCTTCGCCTTCGGCGGCGCCGTGCTCGCCAGCGCGCTGGTGCTGCTGATCGCGGGCAGCCGGGGCGGCGGCTCGCCGATGCGGCTGGTGCTGGGCGGCTCCGCGGTCGGCGCCACCTTCGGCGGGCTCACCGGCGTGCTGATCGTCAACTCGCCCGAGGCCTACGACCGTTACCGGGTCTGGGTGCTCGGCTCACTGGCCGGGGTGGAGGGCTGGAGCACACTCGCCCGGCTCACCCCCGTCCTCGGCGCCGGCTTCCTGCTCGCCGCGCTCACCACCCGGCCGCTCACCGCCCTGGCACTCGGCGACGACCTGGCCCGCGGCCTCGGCCACCGCCCCGGCGCCACCCGGGCCGCGGTCGCCGTCGCGGTCACCCTGCTGACCGCCTCCGCGGTCGCCATGGCCGGGCCGGTGTCCTTCCTCGGCCTGCTGGCCGGCTTCCTCGCCCGGTCCCTCGCCGGTCCGCGGATCGGCCGACTGACCCTGCTCGCCGGACTGTTCGGCGCGGCCGTGCTGACCGGCGCCGACGTGCTGGCCCGGGTGGTGGCCAGGCCGTACGAGGCACCGGTGTCGGTGATCGTCGCCCTCGTCGGCGCCCCGGCCCTGATCGCCATCGTCCGCTCCCGGCGCTCCGCCGCGCTCGCCCTCAGCGACCCGGCCGAGGCCACCCCGCCGGCCGGACGGCGGGCCGAACCACCCGCCCCGAAGCCTGACCTGGCACTGCGGTACGGCGCCTGGTCGCTGCTGCTCCCCCGCCGGGCGCTGGCCGCCTCGTTCGGCCTGGCCGCCGCCCTGCTCGCCGCCGTGGTGGTCGCCGCCCACGCCGGGCAGAGCGAACTCGACCTCGGCCGCACCTTCCAGGCCGTGTTCGGCTACGGCGACCGCCTCGACGTGCTGCTGGTGCAGAAGTTCCGGCTCGGCCGGATCGTCGCCGCCCTCGCCGCCGGGGCCGCGCTCGGCCTGGCCGGCTGCCTGACCCAGACCCTCGCCCGCAACCGCCTGGCCACCCCCGAACTCCTCGGCGTCAACGACGGCGCGACCGCGGCCGTGCTGATCTCGGCCACCGCCTCCGGCACCTTCGGCGCCTGGTGGGCCGGACCGCTCGGCGCGCTGGCCGCCGTCCTGGTGGTCACCCTGGTCTCCGGCGGGCTCGGCGCGCGCGGCTATCGGGTGCTGGTCGTCGGCCTCGCGATGTCCGCGCTGGCCTCGGCGGTGATCCAGGTCGCGCTGGCCCGCCGCTCGCTCAACTCGGCCGGATCGCTGTACGTTTGGACCTCCGGCAGCCTCAACGGCCGGGACCTCGCGATCGCCACGCCCGTCCTGGTCGGGCTGGCCGTACTGGTGCCGCTCGCCCTGGTGGCGGCCCGGCGGCTGGCGGTGCTGCGCTTCGACGACAGCGTCGCCTCGGCGCTCGGCGTCGACCCGGGCCGGGTGCGGCTCGCCTGCCTGCTGCTGGCCGTCGCCCTGGCCGGGCTGGCGGTCGGCGTCTGCGGGCCGGTCGGCTTCGTGGCACTGGCCGCGCCGGTGGTCGCCGGGCGGCTGGCCGGACCCGCACGGGTGCCGGTGCTCGGCTCGGCCCTCACCGGCGCCCTGCTCGTCGTCCTCGCGGACACCCTGGGACGGGTGCTGCTCGGCGGGGTGGAGATCCCCGTCGGCATCGTCACCACCGTCCTCGGCGGCCCGTTCCTGCTCTGGGTGCTGCTCAGCCGCAAGGGCAGCCCCGCGTGACCACCCCTGGAGAACCCACCGTGGAAGCCCCGCCCGTCGTCGCCCTCGACCCCGACGACCCCGCCTACCGCCTGGTCACCTTCACCCACCGGGAGGCCGACTGCGACGGCGTGCTCGCCCTGCTGCACACCGTCACCGACAAGGACCGCCACGCCGGGGACCTGACACCGCACCTGATGGCGCGTCAGGCCGACGGAAGCTGGTCGATCACCTACCGGCTGCGCGAGGACCACCGCGCCTCCTACCAGCTGTACCCCTTCCGGGGCGAGGCCCCCGGCACCACCCGCGCCGACTGGCTGCGCGTCCTGGACCGGGCCCGCCCCGACCCGTACGACACCGAACCCCGGCTGCCCGCCCGCGACGGCCGGCACCCCTCCTCCGTGCTCAGCCTGCCCGCCGCGCCCGCGCAGCCGTACGTGGTGCGGCGCGAGGGCGTGCCGCGCGGGCGGACGGTCGCGCACACGGCGGCCGGCCGGCGGGTGGACGTCCACCTCCCGGCCGGGCACCGCGCGGACGGCGGACCGTACCCGGTCGCGGTGCTGCTGGACGGCGAGATGTGGGGCGGGGTGCTGTCCGTCGGCGACACCCTCGACAACCTGGCGGCGGACGGCGCGATCCCGCCGACCGTCGCCCTGCTCGTGCACACCATGGGCCCGCAGCGGCCGGACGACCTGAGCTGCAACCCGGCCTTCGTCGACCTCCTCGCCGACCGCCTCCTCCCCTGGGCCGCAACGGAGTTCGGCGCGAGCACCGACCCCGCCGACACCGTGGTCGCGGGCCAGAGCGCGGGCGGCCTCACCGCCGCCTACGCGGCCTACCGCCGCCCGGAGCGCTTCGGCAACGCGCTCTCCCAGTCCGGCTCCTTCTGGTGGCCCGACGAGACCGAGTTCGACGTCGGCAGCGAGTGGCTGACCCGCCGCCTCGCCGCCGAACAGCGGCGCCCGGCCCGCTTCTGGATCGAGGTCGGGCTCCAGGAGTGGATGCTGCTCGCCCAGAACCGCCACTTGCGCGACGTCCTCACCGCCCGCGGCTACGACCTCGCCTACCGCGAGTTCAACGGCGGCCACGACTACGCCTGTTGGCGCGGCGGCCTGGCCGACGGGCTCGCCCACCTGCTGGGCGGCCGGTGACCTGCGGACCAGCCGGTCCGCGGGCGGTCGGCGGCGGTCCGGGACCTCACCCCTGATCGCCGCCGGCGGTCGCGGTCGGGATCCGGGAACGGCGTCACCGTCTTCTTCCGGGGTCCACGATCGGGTAGAGCGGGAAGCCCATCCGCGGGTAGTCGCGGATGGGCTTCCCGCTCGAGTCGTTGTCGGGGTCGGTCGGCGGGTCGATCCGGCACGGTGGCGTTGCTCCCGTGCCCGGTGCGGTGGTCGTCCGCCGGGCCGCACGACGCGGCCGGGCGGACGACCACCTCCTGAGGGCTCAGTCCTCCGGCGGCGGGCCCGGGGCGTCGACCGGGAGGCGGACGGCCAGGAGGGCGCCGGCGGCGACCAGGGCCGCCGTGAGCCCGAGGGCGAGCCGGTACGGTCCGGCGCCCGCGCCGTCGCCGAACGCGCCGATGAGGGCCGCGGTGGCGGCGATGCCGAGGGCGCCGCCGAGGGTGCGCAGGATGGTGAACAGGCCCATCGCGCGGCCCATCGCGGGCGGCGGGACATCGGCGAAGCCGGCGATCTGGACGGTGAGCACGGCGGTGCCCAGCACCAGTCCGACGGCGAACATCAACGCCCGTACGGCCCACGGGTTCTCCGCGAAGCCGAGCGCGGCCAGCACGGCCGCCGCCAGCAGCAGCCCGGGCAGGGCCAGCCGGCGCGGGCCGAGGCGGGGCAGCAGGCGGTCCACCACCTGCGAGGCGGCCATCAGGCCGATCGCCTCCGGGAAGACGCTCAGCCCGGCGTCCAGGGCGGTGGCGCCGCGCGCCGCCTGGTAGAGCAGCGGCAGCACGAACAGGGCGCCCATCAGCCCGGCCGAGGTCAGCAGGGCCAGCCAGCTCGCCGTGCCGAAGGTGCGGTCGGCGAGCAGCCGCAGGTCCACCAGGGGTTCGGCGGTGCGCAGTTGGTGCCGTACGGCGGCGCCCAGCAGGACCAGGCCGAGCAGTCCGCCGAGGGCCACCCCCGGGGAGGTCCAGCCGTGCGCCGGGCCGAAGCCGAGGGCGTAGGTGAGCAGGCCGAGGCCGGGGGTGGCGAGCAGGAAGCCGGTGGTGTCGAAGCGGCCGGCCGGGGGCTCCTGTTCACCGCGCAGGCCGATCAGCCCGATCAGCACGGCGGCCGCGCCGATCGGCACGTTGACCAGGAACAACCAGTGCCAGGAGAGGTGTTCGGTGAGGAAGCCGCCGAGCGGCGGCCCGAGGGCGGGCATCAGCGCGGTCGGGACGATCAGGATGCGGCCCAGGCCGGCCCGCTCGTGCGGGGCGAAGGCCCGGAACAGCAGGGTCATCCCGACCGGTGTGAGCAGCCCGCCGGCCACGCCCTGGACGGCCCGGGCGGCGGACAGCGTGCCCAGGCCGGGCGCCGCCGCGCAGAGCGCGGAGGCGAGGGTGAAGGCGGCGAGCGAGCCGAGGAAGACCCGCTTGACGCCGTACCGGTCGCCGAGCCAGCCGGCCACCGGCAGTCCGAGGGCGAGGCCGACCAGGAAGGCGGTCTCCACGGCGTTCGCCGCCGAGACCGGGCGGCCGAAGTCCTCGGCGATGCTGAACAGCGCCGGGTTGACGATGGTCGAGTCCAGGCCGTTCATGCACATCGCGGCCGTGTAGACGACCACCACCGCGGCGCGCCCCGCGAGCAGGGGGCGCGCCGGGGCCTGGACCGCCGGAGGGGTTGCCGGAGGGGTCACAGCGTGGTCCAGTGCGCGGTGATCCACTCCAGGGCGGCCGGCCGCTCGCAGGGGCCGTGGGCGACGGTCCAACCGGCCGGGACGGCGGCGAAGGCGGGCCACAGGGAGTGCTGTCCCTCGGCGTTGACGAGCGCGAGGAACTCGCCGTCGGCGTCGAAGGGGTTGGCGGGGGCGTCACTCATCGGTGGTCTTCTCCATCGTCGGTCTTCTTGTCGGACTGCTTGTCGGACTGCTTGAGGTGGTCGGCAATCACGCTCGCGATGTGCGCGATCGGCTCGGGCAGGGTCATGTCCTTGTGGGAACAGGCCACGTCGGTGTTGGCGATCCGGCCGGACACGTACGGCGTCCACAGCTCGGGCACCAGGGTGTCGTCGATGGTGTCGACGGTGGCGCGGAAGAACAGCACGTCGCCGTCGAAGCGGCGGTGGTCGTAGCCGCGCACCAGGTGGTTGGTGTTGAGGTAGATCCGGTTCAGCGCGGCCACGGTGCTCTCGTCCAGCCCGGCGAGCGGGCTGCCCTCGCGGCGCAGCAGCGCGGTGACGGCGCCGAGTTCGAGCGGCAGGCCGTCGAGGTCCTCCGGTCCGAAGCCGCCCATGGTGAGCAGCGCCTCCAGCGCCTCGGCCTGGTCGGGGACGGGCAGCTCGCGGAAGCCCTCGGCCGGGTAGGCGTCCAGGATGGCGAGCAACTCGACCTGCTGGCCCAGCTCCTGGAGCCGGACGGCCACCGCGTGCGCGATGATCCCGCCGGTGGACCAGCCGAGCAGCCGGTACGGGCCCTCCGGCTGGACCTCGCGCAGCCGGCCGGCATAGTGCGCGGCCAGCTCCTCCAGCGTTTCCGGCAGCGGGAGTTCGGCGGTGGCGGCACCGACGCCCTGGGCCTGGAGGCCGTAGATCGGCACCTCGCCGGGCAGGTTGCGGATCAGGCCGGTGTAGCACCAGCTGAGGCCGCCGGCCGGGTGGACGGCGAACAGCGGGCGCTGCCGGCCGGGGTCGACGGGCCGCAGCGGCAGCAGCACGTCCAGGGCGTCGGCGCCGGGCGCGCCCACCGCGAGGGCGGCGTCCAGGGCGGCCACGGTGGACGCCTGGAACAGCGCGCCGATGCCGACCTCCAGTCCGAGCACCTCGCGGATCCGCCCGGCGAGCCGCACGACCAGCAGCGAGTGCCCGCCGAGTGCGAAGAAGTCGTCCTCGACGCCGACCGAGGCCACGCCCAGCACCTCGGCGAACAGTTCGCACAGCTGCTGCTCGCGCGGGGTGCGCGGCGGGCGGCCGGCGCCTGCGGCGGGGGCCTCGGGGGCGGGCAGGGCGCGGCGGTCGAGCTTGCCGTTGGCGGTCAGCGGGAGGCGGTCGAGCAGCACGACGGCGGAGGGCACCATGTGGGCGGGCAGTTCGGCGGCGGCGTGGGCGCGCAGCTCGTCCGGGGTGGCGGTGCCGACCGGTCCCACGGCGCCGACCGGGGAGACCGCGTAGCCGACCAGCCGCTTGTCCCCCGGCACGTCCTCCCGCACCACCACGGCGGCGTCGGCGACGGCCGGGTGGGCGGCCAGCACGGCCTCGATCTCGCCGAGTTCGATCCGGAAGCCGCGCAGCTTGACCTGCTGGTCGGCGCGGCCGAAGTACTCCAGGACGCCGTCGGCGCGGCGCCGGGCGAGGTCCCCGGAGCGGTACATCCGGGTGCCGCGCTCGCCGAACAGCGCGGCGTACGGGTCGGCGACGAAGCGGGTGGCGGACAGCTCGGGGCGGCCGAGGTAGCCGCGGGCCAGGCCCGCCCCGGCCACGTACATCTCGCCGGTGACACCGGGCGGGACGGGCTGGAGGTGCTGGTCGAGGACGTAGACCCGCAGGTCGGGGATGTTGACGCCGATGGTGCTGCTGCTCCCGGCGGCGGCGCTCGCCCGGTCCAGGGCGATGTACGAGACGTGCACGGTGGTCTCGGTGATGCCGTACATGTTGACCAGCGTGGGCGCGTCCTCGGCGTGCCGGTCGTACCAGTCGTCCAGCCGGGCGAGTTCGAGCGCCTCGCCGCCGAACACCACGTAGCGCAGGGCGAGTTCGCTGCCGGGGCGGTCCCGGTCGGCGGCGCTGAGCTGGTAGAAGGCGGACGGCGTCTGGTTGAGCACGGTGACCCGCTCGCGGGCGAGCAGGTCCAGGAAGGCCGCCGGGTCGCGGCTGACCAGGTGCGGGACGACGACCAGTCGGCCGCCGTGCAGCAGGGCGCCCCACAGCTCCCAGACCGAGAAGTCGAAGGCGTAGGAGTGGAACAGCGTCCACACGTCCTCGGCGCCGAAGCCGAACCAGTGGTCGGTGGCGCCGAACAGCCGGACCACGTTGCGGTGGGTGACCGGCACGCCCTTGGGCCGGCCGGTGGAGCCGGAGGTGTAGATGACGTACGCGGTGTCCTCAGCGCGCAGCGGGCGGGTGCGCTCGTGCTGCTCCAGCGGGACGGCCGGGAAGGCGGCGGACTCCGGCCCGTCGACCAGGAGTTGCCGCACCTCGTGGGCGGGCAGCCGGGGCGCGGTGGCGCGGTCGGTGAGCAGGGCGGCCGGGGTGGCGTCGGCCAGCATGTAGGCGAGCCGGTCGGCCGGGTAGTCGGGGTCGAGCGGCAGGTAGGCGGCGCCGGACTTGGCCACCGCCAGCAGGGCGACGACGAGTTCGAGCGAGCGCGGCAGGGCGAGCGCGACGATGGTGCCGGGACCGATGCCCTCGGCGGCCAGCAGCCGGGCCAACCGGTCCGCACGGGCGGCGAGTTCGGTGTAGTCGAGCTGCTCGTCCCGGTAGCCCACCGCCACGGCGTGCGGATGGGCGGCGGCGGCCGCCTCGAACAGCTCGGGCAGGGTGGCGTCCGAAGACGTGTCCACCGACGGGCCGTTCCACTCGACCAGGGCGCGCTGCCGCTCCTCCTCGCTGATCAGCGGCAGCAGGCCGATCGGGGTGTCGGGGGCGCTCGCGGCGGCGGTGAGCAGCCGGGTCAGGCGCTCCCCGAGGGCGGCCACGGTGGCGGCGTCGAAGAGGTCGGTGCGGTACTCCAGGAAGCCGCCGATGCCGCCGCCGGGCAGTTCCCCGGCGTTCAGGGTGAGGTCGAACTTGGCGGTGCCGCTGGGGATCGCGGCGATGTCGGCGGTGAGGCCGCCGCCCAGGGCGGTCCGCTCGTCCGGGCGGCTCTGCCAGGCGAGCATCACCTGGAACAGCGGGTGGCGGGCGAGCGAGCGGGCCGGGTTGAGCTCCTCGACCAGGCGGTCGAAGGGCAGTTCGGCGTGCTCGTGCGCGGCGAGCACGGTGCCGCGGACCCGGGCCAGCAGCTCGCGGAAGGTCGGGTCGCCGGAGGTGTCGGTGCGCAGCACCACCGAGTTGACGAAGTAGCCGACCAGCGCGGCGGTCTCCTCGTCCTCCCGGCCGGCCACCGGGGTGCCGACCGGGATGTCGGTGCCGGCGCCGTGCCGGGTGAGCAGGGCGGCGAGCCCGGCCTGGACGGCCATGAAGACGGTGCTGTCGGCGGCCCGGGCGAGCCCGGCCAGGGCGGTGTGCGCCTCGGCGCCGAGCGCGAAGGGCACGGTGGCCCCCTGGTGGCCGGCGACGGCCGGACGGGGGCGGTCGAGCGGAAGCTCCAGCTGGTCGGGCAGTCCGGCGAGCGCGGCGCGCCAGTGCTCCACCTGCCGGACGGCGAGCGGGCTGGGCGCGTCGGCGGTGCCGAGCCGCTCCCGCTGCCAGGCCGCGTGGTCGGCGAACTGGACGGCGAGTTCCGGCAGTTCCGGTTCCCGACCGGCGGCCCGGGCGCTGTAGGCGGCGGCCAGGTCGCGCAGCAGCGGGGTGGTGGAGGCGCCGTCGCCCGCGATGTGGTGGAGCAGCAGGAGCAGGGTGTGCCGCTCGGGGCCTTCGGTGAACAGGCTCGCGCGCAGCGGCGGTTCGGCGGTCAGGTCGAAGGCGTACCGGACTTCATCGGCCAGCTCTCCGGTGCTCCCGTGGAGTTCGGGCCGGAAATCGGAGAGGATGCGCTGGTACGGCGTGCCGTCCGGCTCCTCCCCGTAGACGGTGCGCAGGACTTCGTGCCGGGCGACGAGGTCGCCGAGCGCGAGGCCGAGGGCGTGCCGGTCGAGCGGGCCGGTGAGGGTGAGCGCCAGCGGGATGTTGTAGGTGGGGCTGGGGCCTTCGAGGCGGTGCAGGAACCAGAGCCCGCGCTGGGCGGGCGAGAGCGGCATCCGCTCGGTGCGCGGCACGGGCACCAGGGCGGGGCGGTGCTCGGGCTCCGCCGGGTCGAACAGGGCGGCCTGGTCGAGCAGTTCGACGAGGCCGGCCGGGGTCGGCTGCCGGAACACGTCGGCGAAGCCGACCGGGGCGGCGAAGGTCTCGCGCAGCCGGGCGGCGAGGCGGCCGGCGAGCAGCGAGTGGCCGCCGAGGTCGAAGAAGGAGGCCTCCCGGCCGGGTGCCTGCGGCAGGCCGAGGACCTCGGCGAACAGGCCGCAGACCAGTTCCTCCCGGGGCGTGGCCGCCGCGGTGCCCTCGGTGGCCGCGGCGGGCTCGGGCAGGGCCCGGTGGTCGAGCTTGTCGTGGGCGGTGCGCGGCAGTTCGTCCAGCAGCAGCACGGCCGCCGGGACCATGTGCGCGGGCAGCCGGGCGGCGAGCGCGGCGCGCAGCCCGTCCGGGTCGGGCGCGCTGCCGCTCTCCGGGACGGCGTAGCCGAGCAGGCGCTTGCCCTGCGGGCCGGGGCGGGCGATCACCACGGCCTGGGCGACGCCCGGGAGTTCGGCGAGGACGGCGGCGATCTCGCCGGGCTCGATCCGGAAGCCGCGGATCTTCACCTGGTCGTCGGCCCGGCCGAGGAACTCCAGGGTGTTGTCGGGGCGGCGCCGGGCGAGGTCGCCGGTGCGGTACATCCGGCTGCCGGGCGGGCCGAAGGGGTCGGCGAGGAAGCGTTCGGCGGTGAGGTCGGGGCGGCCGAGGTAGCCGCGGGCCAGGCAGGCGCCGGCCACGTACAGCTCGCCGGTGACGCCGTCGGGCGCGGGGCGCAGCGAGCCGTCCAGGACGTAGGCGCGGGAGCCGCGCACCACCCGGCCGCGCGGGGCGCCGTCCGGGCCCGGGGTCCAGGCGTAGGCGTCGACGGTGGTCTCGGTCGGGCCGTAGAGGTCGACCGGGTGCAGGCCGGGGACGGCGGCCAGGCGCTGCCAGAGGGCGGGCGGGGTGGCCTCGCCGCCGACCACGAGGACGGACGGGCGGTGCCGGCCCTCGTCCAGGATGCCTTCGGCGATCAGGACTTCGAGGTAGGAGGGGGTGAGGTCGAGGTAGTCGACGCGCTCGCGGTCGAGGTGGGCGGCGAGCGCGGCCGGGTCGCGGTAGGTGGCGTCGTCCAGCAGGTGGAGCTCGTGGCCGTGGACCATCCAGAGCACCGGGTCCCAGGAGGCGTCGAAGGCGAACGAGGCGCTGTGGGCGACGCGCAGCCGGTCCCGGCCGGCGCGGCGCAGGGCGGGGGCGACGTGGTCCTCGCCGAGGCCGGCGTGCAGGTTGGCCAGCGAGGCGTGGGTGACCACCACCCCCTTGGGGCGGGCGGTGGAGCCCGAGGTGTGCAACACGTAGGCGGGCTGGTCGAGTCGGGGCGCGGGCGGGGCGGTGTCGGGCTCGCCGGCCGCGTCCTGCGGGCGGACGACGGGCAGGCCGGCGGGCAGGCCGAGCCCGGCGAGGGCCTCGGCGGTGCCGATCGCGCAGACCGGGCGGGCGTCGGCCAGCACGGCGGCGAGGCGCCGCTCGGGGTGGGCGAGGTCGAGGGAGACGCAGGCGCCGCCCGCCTTGAGGACGGCGAGCATCGCCACCAGGGTGTCGGTGCCGCGCGGCAGGGCGATCGCGACCGGTGCGCCGTCCTTGACGCCGAGGGCGGTCAGCCGGTGGGCGAGCCGGTTGGCGGCGACGTCGAGCTGCCGGTAGGTCAGCGCGGCCGCGCCGGAGCGGACGGCGACGGCCTCCGGGGTGCGGGCGGCCTGGGCGGCGAACAGCTCGGGCACGGTCCGCTCGACCGGCGGCTCGGTACGGCCCTCGGTGGCGCGGCGCAGGCCGTCCGGGTCGAGCAGGTCGATCCGGGCGACGGGCGTCCGGGGGTCGGTGAGCAGCAGGTCGGCGAGGGCGTCGAGGTAGCGCAGCAGGCCGTCGCGGTGGGCGGCGAGGGAGGCGGCCCCGTAGCGGGCCGGGTCGGCGTCGATGACCAGGCGCAGCGCGCCGTCCGGGCCGGGCGAGACGTTCAGGGCGAGGTCGTCGACCGGGCCGGCGGCGAGGTTGCGGACGGTGCCGGGCAGGCCGGCCAGGTCGAGGTCGCTCTCGAAGGCCTTGATGTTGACCATCGGGCCGAACAGGGCGCGGCGGTCGCCGGTGCGGCCGAGGTCGCGGCGCAGCTCCTCCAGCGGGTAGCGCTGGTGGCGGCGGACGGCGCGCAGTTCGCGGACCACGGCGCGCAGCAGGGTCTCGGCGCTGTCGGCGGGGCGGACGGCGAGGCGCAGCGGGAGCACGTTGGCGGCGGCGACGGGGGTGCGCAGGGCGGCCGGGCCGCGGCGGTTGGCGAGCGGCAGGCCGAGGACGACGTCCTGAGTGCCGGTCAGGCGGTGCAGGTAGCCGGCCGCGGCGGCGAGGAGCAGCTCGGCCCAGGTGGCGCGGACGGCCTCGGCGGCGCGCTCCAGGCGGTCGCGGGTGCCGGCGGGCAGCTCGGCGGTGAGGCGGATCGATGCGCCGGACGCGCCGGCTTCGGGGGACGCGCCGGGCTCGGGGGACGCGCCGGACTCGGGGGTGCCCGGGAGGGTGGCCGGGGTGTCGGCGTCGGCCATCCGGGCCGACCAGTGGGCGCGGTCGGCCCCGTACTGCGCGCTCTCGCGGTAGGCGGCCTCCTCGGCGGCGGCCTCGGCGAGTCCGGCGAAGGGGTTCGGCGCGGGTTCGGCGCCGGTGGCGAGGGCGGTGTAGAGGGCCGCGACCCGGTCACCGAGGAGGGTCAACGCGTAGGCGTCGACGGCGAGGTGGTGGATGCGGCGGTACCAGAGCCGGCGGTCCCCGGTGAGCCGGATGAGCGCGTGGGTGAACAGCGGGCCCTCGGCGAGGTCGGCCGGGCGGGCGAGGTCGGCGCGCATCCAGGCCTCGGCCTCGGCGGCCGGGTCTTCGGCGGCGCGCAGGTCCAGGCGGTGCAGCGGCCAGTGGCGGCCGGGGCGCAGCCGCTGGCGGGGCGTGCCGTCCGGGTCGGTGACGACGACGGCGCTCAGCGCCTGGGCCTCCTCCACCGCCTGCCGCAGCGCCTGTTCGAACCGCTCGTCGTCGAGCGGGCCGGTGATCTCGACGGCGTCGCCGGTGTTGTAGACCGGACTGTCGGGGTCGAGGGCCTGGGCGTACCAGATGGCGGCCTGGGCGGCGAGCAGGGGGACGTCGGCGGCCTGACCGTCGACGGTCCGGCCGTGGGCGGCCCGACTGTCGGCGATCTGGCTGTCGACGGTCTGACTGTCGGCGATCTGGGTTTCGACGGCAGGCATGGGGTGGAGAGCTCCTCGGGGGATCCGGAACGCCTTACTTAGGTTAGCCTAATCTAAGTTCATATGATCTGGTCAACGGCCCCGCAGGGTCGGGCCCCTGACACCCCGGAGACGCCACCCGTGCCCCAGACCGAACCGCTGCCGCAGAGCGCCGAACCAACTGGACCAACCGAACCAACCGAACCAACCGGGCCCACCGAACCCACCGGACCCAGCGCCGCCAAGCGGGCCGTGCGCGAGCGCGTCCTCGCCCTGCGGGCGGAACTCCTCGCGCTCAGCCACCGCATCCACGCCCACCCCGAGACCGCCTTCGAGGAGCACCTGGCGGCCGCCTGGTGCTCCGAACTGCTGCGCGCACACGGCTACTCGGTCACCGCGCCCGCCCACGGCCTGGCCACGGCCTTCGACGCACGCCTCGGCAGCGGGCCGGTCACCGTCGCGCTGGTCTGCGAGTACGACGCCCTGCCCGGACTCGGCCACGCCTGCGGGCACAACCTGATCGCCGCCGCCGGGATCGGCGCGGCGCTCGGGCTCGCCCCGTACGCGGACGAACTCGGGCTCACCGTACGGGTGATCGGCGCGCCGGCCGAGGAACGCGGGGCGGGCAAGGCCCTGCTGCTGGAGGCCGGGGCGTTCGACGGGGTGGACGCGGCCATGATGGTCCACCCCTGCCCCGTCGAGGTCGCCGACTTCCGCTCCTTCGCCCTCGGCACGCTCTCCGTCCGCTACACCGGGCGCGCCGCCCACCCGAGCCTCGACCCGCACCGGGGGCGCAACGCCGCCGACGCGCTCACCGTCGCCCAGGTCGCGATCGGGCTGCTGCGCCAGCACCTCCCGCCGCAGTGGCGGGTGCACGGCATCACCACGGCGGCCGGCACGGCGCCGAACCTGATCCCGGACAGCGCGAGCGCCGAGTACGAGATCCGGGCCTCGGCGGCCGAGGACCTCGCCGAACTGCGCTCCCGGGTCGAGGACTGCTTCCGCGCCGGGGCGCTCGCCACCGGCTGCGAGGTGGAACTGACCCGACCCGAGCCGGACTACCTGGACATGCGCTCCGACCCCCGGCTGCTGACGCTGTGGCGGGCCAACGCGGCGGCGCTCGGCCGGCCGGAACCGGTCGAGAGCGGACCCTTCGCCTGTACGGACATGGGGAACGTGTCGCACGCGGTGCCGTCGATCCATCCGGTGCTGGACATCACCGGCGGCGCCTGCGCCCCGCACGAGGAGGCGTTCGCCGAGGCGGCGCTGGGCGCGGAGGCGGAGCGGGCGGTGCTGGACGGCGCGGTGGCGATGGCGTGGACGGCGGCGGACCTGGCGGCGGATCTTGCGGCGGAGTCGGCGGAGTCGGCGGAGTCGGCGGCAGCGACGAACGAATGACGGCCGACAACTTTCAGCGAACAGATAACGAAATCTGTTCGCTGAAAGTTGTCATCTGTCATCTGTTACCCGTCGACCGTCTTCCGTCAGCCGTCGCCCCCGGCGCCCCGGGTCCCGCTCACCCGCCGAGCAGCACCCCGGGCGCCACCCGCACCGCCGTCACGCCCAACTCCCGCACCAGCGCCCCGACCTCGCCCTCCTGCCACGGGTCGGCGAGCACCACGGCGGCGCCGGTCCGCAGCGGCCACAGGTACTCCCAGAGCGGCAGGCCCAGCTGCAGCACCCGGTCGCCCGGCCCGAGCGGGTGGGCCGCCTGGAGCTCGCGCACCCGGCGGTCCGCCTCGGCGTGGGTGAGCCGGACGGCGCTCGGGCGCCCGCCCGGGCCGTACCCGACGCAGAGCAGATGGTGCGGGGTCAGCGCCCGGGGCGGGTCGGTGGGCAGCTCGCCCTCCGTCTCCAGCCCGGCCAGCGCCCCCGGCACTCCCTCCCCCAGCACGCAGACCGGAGCGTTCTCCACGAGCAGCCGCTCGCGCCGCCCGGGCGTGTCCGACGGGTCCAGCGGAAGGTACGCCGCACCCGACTTCGCCACCGCCAGCAGCGCCGTCACCAGCTCCGCCGGACGGCGGAACGCCGCCAGGCCGACCACCGCACCCGGGCGGGCCCCACAGGCGGCCAGGGCGCGCGCCAGCCGGTTGGCCGAGGCGTTCAACTCCCGGTAGCCGACGGTCTCCCCACCCGCGAGCACCAGCGCCGGCGCGTCCGGCGTCCGCGCCGCCTGCGCCTCGACCGGCCCCACCGCGGTGGTGGCCGGGTAGCGCACCGTCCGGCGCGGCAGCGGAGGCAGTTCGGGCACCTCGGGCAGCACCGCCCCGCGGGCCGCGTCCCGGTCCCCGTCCCGAACCGGCTCCCGGAGCGGATCCCGCACCGAGTCCCGCAGCGCCTCGCCCACCCCCGCCGCCATCACGCCGCGCCCAGCAGCTCGGCCCAGGCCTCGATCGCCGGGCGCTCCGCGAGCTGGACGAACGCCACCTCGGCGCCTTCCTCCTGCCAGCGCCCGGCGAGGGTCATCAGCCGGATGGAGTCCAGCCCCCAGTCGACCAGGTTCTCGTCCAGCGGGATCTCCGCCGGGTCCTCGCCGAGCAGGTCGGCGACCTCGGCCCGGATCCGCTCCACCGTGAAGCCCGTACCCGTCACTTGCCGCCCACCCCTTCGAGCACGTCGATCTCTGCGGTGTCCAAACCGGCCGCGGCGTCCAGGCCGGCCACGGCATCCAGGCCGGCCGCCGCAGCGGCCGGAGCCATCGCCCCGAGCACGGTCTCCGCCGTGGCGACCATCCCGCAGCGCCCGGCCACCCAGGCCAGCGCACCGCGGTGCTCCGCCGGGCCGAAGTCGGCGACCGCGTCGGCCACCACGAAGGCCTGCACGTCCCGCATCCAGGCGTCGCAGGCGGTCGCCTGTACCCCGATGTGCGCGTACACGCCGGTGATCACCAGCTGGTCCCGCCCCTGCTCGCGCAGCAGCTGCTCCAACTCGGTGCGCACGAAGGCGCTGTACTTCCACTTGGTGAGAACGGTGTCGCCCGACGCGGGAGCGACGGCGTCGGCGATCGCGGTGGCCCGCGGGTCGGCCGGGATGCCCGGGCCCCAGAAGTCCTGCTGCAGCCCGCGCTCGGCCGGGCTCTGTCCGCCGAGCTGCGCCGAGTACACGACGGGCACGCCGGCGGCACGCGCGGCCTCCGCCAACGCCTGGACGTTGCCGAGGAGTTCGGGCACCGGCGCGGCCTCGGCGTCGAAGGCGTCCAGGAAGTGGTTCTGCAGGTCGTGCACCAGCAGGACGGCGCGCGCCGGGTCGACCGTCCAGGAGACCCGGTTGGCGGGCAGTTCCTCGGCGGCGGGCATGGGATAGCGGGGAATGCGGGGCAGGCCCACGGTGGTGTTCCTTAGCTAGATGTGGCGAGGTGGCGACGACGGACGGAGGCGTCAGCCGGTGGTCAGCGAGGCCGCGATCGCGGCCCGCAGCTCCTTCTTGCTGACCTTCCCGATCCCGGTGGCCGGGAAGGCGGCGACGAACTCGACCCGGTCCGGCACCTTGTACTCGGCGAGCCCGCGCTGTCGCACAAACCGCTTCAACTCGACGCTCTTCGGGGGCTGTTCACGACTCTCGGCGCGCAGCACCACATACGCGCAGGTGCGCTCGCCCAGGTACGGGTCGGGCATCGACACCACCGCCGCGTCGTGCACCGCGGGGTGCGCGAGCAGGTGGTTCTCGATCTCCTCGGCGGCGACCTTCTCCCCGCCCCGGTTGATCTGGTCCTTGGCCCGCCCCTCGACCACCAGGTGGCCGGTGGGGGTGCGCCGGACCAGGTCCCCGGTGCGGTAGAAGCCGTCCGCCGTGAAGGAGTCGGCGTTGTGCCCGGGCGCGTTCCAGTAGCCGCGGATGGTGTACGGGCCGCGCGTGAGCAGGTGTCCGGTGGCGCCGTCGGGCAGGTCCCGGTCCTGGTCGTCCACGACCCGGACCTCGTCGTCGGGCGAGATCGGCCGGCCCTGGGTGGTGGTGACCAGCTCCTCCGGGTCGTCCAGCCGGGTGTAGTTGACCAGGCCCTCGGCCATCCCGAACACCTGCTGGAGCGTGCAGCCCAGCACCGGGCGCACCCTCCGGGCCGCCTCCTCGCTGAACTTGGCGCCGCCGACCAGCAGCACCTCCAGGCTCTCGTAGCCGCGGGCGCCGCGCTCGGCGGCGTCCAGCCAGAGCAGCGCGAGCGGCGGCACCAGCCCGGTGATGGTCACGCCCTCGCGCTCGATCAGCGGGAAGGCCGTCTCGGGGGCGGGCTGCGGGCAGAGCACCACCCGACCGCCGGCGTACAGCGTGCCGAGCGAACCCGGCGAACTGAGCGGGAAGTTGTGGGCGGCGGGCAGCACGCACAGGTACACGCTGTCCGGGTCCTGGCCGCACAGCTCGACCGAGCCGCGCAGCGAGTAGATGTAGTCGTCGTGGGTGCGCGGGATCAGCTTCGGCACGCCGGTGCTGCCGCCGGAGAGCTGGAGGAAGGCGACGTCCTCGGGACCGGGCTCCCCGCCGAAGGCCTCCGGGCCGGGCCCGTCGCAGGGCACGTCCGCGAGCCGGACGTGCTCCCCCGGGTCCTCGCCGGCCACCAGCACCAGCCGCAGCCCGGGGTTCTCCGCCCGTACCCGGCTGGCGAGTTCGCGGTAGTCGAAGCCGCCCTCGACGGCGGGCACCACGTACGCCGCCGCCCCGGTGAAGGAGCAGAAGTACCCGATCTCGGCGTACCGGTGGGCGGGCAGCGCGAAGACCGGCAGCGCGCCGATCCGGAACAGCGCGAACACGACCTCGAAGAACTCGGCGGCGTTGGGCAGTTGGACCACCACCCGGTCCCCGGCCCGGATGCCCCGGGCGAGCAGTCCGGCGGCCATCCGGTCGGCCCGGCGGTCGAGTTCGGCGTACGTCCAGCGCCGCTCGGTCGCCGCCACGCCGTGGCCGCCCGGGTCGACGACGGCGGTGCGCCCGCCGTGCTCGGCGGCGCGCTCGCGCAGCATCCGCCCGAAGGTCTCGCCGCGCCAGTACCCGGCGGCCCGGTAGCGCTCGGCGAACTCGGCGGGGTACGGGGTGAAGCCCGCCCGGGCCGTCTCCAGCGGCGTCACCGGGCCACCCCCGCGGCGTCCAGGAAGGTGCGGAACTTGGCACTGGTCTCGGCGAGTTCGGCCTCCGGCCGGGACTGCTCGACCACGCCGGCGCCGGCGTACACCCGCAGCGTCCGCCCCTCCGCCTCGGCGCAGCGGATGGTGACCACCCACTCGCCGTCGCCGGTCGCGTCCTCCCAGCCGACCATGCCGGTATAGAGGCCGCGGTCGAAGGGCTCGACCTCGCCGATCACCCGGCGGGCGACGTCCGTCGGCGTGCCGCAGACCGCCGGGGTGGGGTGCAGCGCGCAGGCCAGTTCGAGGGCGGAGACCGTCGGGTCGGCCAGCTCGCCGCGGATCGTGGTGGCCAGGTGCCACATCGCGGCCGTCCGTACCAGGGTGGGCCGTTCGGGCACCTCCAGGGTGCGGCAGTACGGCGCCAGCGCCTCGCGGATGGCGTCCACCACGACGGCGTGCTCGTGCAGGTCCTTGGGCGACTCCAGCAGCGCGGCGGCGCGCCGGACGTCCTCGCCGAGGTCCTCGCTGCGCGGTACGGAGCCGGCCAGCGGGTTGGCCAGCACGGCCGTTCCCCGCCGGGAGAGCAGGAGTTCGGGGCTGGCGCCGACCAGGGTGCGGCCGCCGCCGGACGGGACGGCGAAGGTGTAGCCGCCCGGGTCGCGGCGGGCCAGCCGCTGCAGGATGGCGGGCAGGTCGAGCGGCTGTTCGGCGCTCAGCTCCAGCGTCCTGGCCAGCACCACCTTGCTCAACTCCCCTCCGCGCAGCCGCTCGACGGCGGCCGCGACGCCCGCGCCGTACGCCTCGGGCGCGGGCACCGGGTCGATCCGCCAGTCGGCCTGCTCGGCCGCCGGCGCGGGCAGGGCGATCAGCGGGTCGTCGCGCAGCGCCCCGGCGGTGCGGACCCGGGCGGGGACGGCGAGTTCGACCCGACTGTCCCGGTCGAACGCCACCGCGCCGACCACCAGCGGCCGTTCGACGCCGGAGCGGCCCGCCTCGGCCAGCGTCTCGGCGACCCGCACCGGCAGCGGCCGCCCGTCCTGCGGCACCCGGGCGTGCACCCCGGAGCCGAGCAGGGTGCGGGTCGGCGAGGCGAAGAACGCCTCGTCGGAGCCGGCCCGGTACTGGCCGAGCAGTCCGCTGGCCGCGCCGATGACGGCGTGGTCCTGGCCCTCGGCGAGGGCGGTCGCCGGGGCGTCGGGCCCGGCGGGTATCGGCCCGGCGGGGGCGTGGTGCACCGTGGTCACGGCGGTTTCTCCAGTCTGGGACGGTTCTTCGGGGGTGGGAGGAGGACCGGCGGCGTTCCGCTCAGGCGCGCAGGGTCGCGCCGCCGTCGACGTACAGGTCGTGCATGGTGATGTGCCGCGCCCGGTCGGAGGCCAGGAACACCACGGCCTCCGCGATGTCGGCGGGCGCGGCGATCCGCCCGAGCGGGATGCCGACCCGCCAGGCGCCCAGGTCGCCCTCGATCACCCGGCGTTCGGCCGCCTCGGCGTCCTCGCCCCACAGCGCGCGCTGCATCGCGGTGTCGGTCGAGCCGGGCGACACCACGTTGCACCGCACCCCGGACCGGGCGAGCTCCAGCCCCAGGCAGCGGGTGAACATGGTGGCCGCCGCCTTGGACGCCGCGTAGGCGGCCATCCCGGCGCGCGGCACCCCGGCGGCGTTGGAGCCGACGGTCACGACCGCCCCGCGTCCGCGGTCCGCCATCCGGCGGCCGACGGCGCGGCTGGTGTGGAAGACGCCGGTGGTGTTGACGGCGAAGGTGTCCGCCCAGTCCCCGTCGGTGAGTTCGACGACCGGGGCGGTGCGCAGGATTCCCGCGACGTTGACCAGCACGCCGATCGGTCCGAGCCGGCTCTCGATCGACTCCACGGTGCTGTCGACCGCCCGGGCGTCCGAGACGTCCAGCGCGTAGGGACGCACGGACGGCAGTTCGGCCGCCAGCGCGTCGATCCCGCCGGGATCGCGGTCCACCGCCGCGACGACGGCTCCCTCGGCCACCAGCGCCCGCACCACGGCCGCGCCGATGCCCTGCCCGGCCCCGGTGACCATCGCGACGGCACCGGCGAATTCGGACTGTTGCTGCACAGGACATCCCCTCCGACCAGCAAGATTAGGCAAGCCTAACCTAACACAGCTGTTCGCCTGTGCCGAGCGCCTGTACGAATCCCGCTGCTTCGCCGTCAACTCGCTCCGGACGCACGGAGGCCGTCCGCCCCGGACGATCCGGCGGCCCCGGTCTCCTTCCGGCACCGAAGAACCGGCACCGAGAAGCGGGCATCGAAGAGCGGGTGCCAAAAGGCCAGCACCAAAAAGCGGGTGCCGAAAAACGGGTGCCGCCCACCCGTGGATGAAGCAGCATGACCCGTATGTCTGATACCTCAGTACTCACCCGGGCCGAGGCCGTCGAGCGCCACCGCCTGCTCGACGTCCGCACCGTCCGCCTCGACCTCGACCTGACCCGCGGTCGGGAGGTCTTCGGCTCCACCACGGTGATCCGCTTCGGCTGCACCACCCCGGGCGCCGGGACCTACGTGGACGTCAAACCGGCCGCGCTCCGCCGGGTGGTGCTGAACGGCCGCGAACTGGACGTCGCCGCGCTGCGCGCCGGGCGCTTCCCGCTGACCGGTCTGGCGGCCGACAACGAGCTCACCGTCGAGGCCGACATGGCCTACTCGCACACCGGCGAGGGCATGCACCGCTTCACCGACCCGGCCGACGGCGAGGACTACGTCTACACCCAGTCCTTCCTCGACGACGGCCCGCGGGTGTTCGCGTCCTTCGACCAGCCCGACCTCAAGGCGCGGTACACGGTGTCCGTCACCGCGCCGCGGCAGTGGACCGTGGTCGGCAACGGCGTGGGCCGCCAGGTCACGCCCGGGCGCTGGGAGTTCGCGCCCACCCCGGCGATCAGCAGCTACCTGGTCTCCGTGGTGGCCGGCCCGCTGCACTCGGTACGCGCCGAGCACGACGGGATCCCGCTCGGCCTGCACTGCCGCCGCTCGCTCGCCGCCCACCTGGACGCCGACGCCCCCGAGCTGCTGGAGGTCACCCGGCAGGGCTTCGACCACTACCACCGGGTCTTCCGGCACCGCTACCCCTTCGACAGCTACGACCAGTGCTTCGTCCCGGAGTTCAACGCCGGCGCGATGGAGAACCCGGGCTGCGTCACACTGCGCGACGAGTTCGTCTTCCGCTCCGCCGTGGACGACACCAGGCGCGAGGAGCGCGCCCTGGTGGTGGTGCACGAGATGGCGCACATGTGGTTCGGCGACCTGGTCACCATGAAGTGGTGGGACGACCTGTGGCTGAACGAGTCCTTCGCCGAGTACATGGCCTACAGCGTCACCGCCTCCTCCACCCGCTTCACCAGTGCCTGGACCGGCTTCGCCGCCAACCGCAAGGCCTGGGGCTACGACGCCGACCAGCGCCCCTCCACCCACCCGGTGGCACCCGGCACGGTGGACGACACCGCCCAGGCGCTGCAGAACTTCGACGGCATCTCCTACGCCAAGGGCGCCGCCGCGCTGCGCCAGCTGGTCGCCTGGCTCGGCGAGGAGGCCTTCCTGGCCGGCGTCAACGACTACTTCGACGAGCACGCCTTCGGCAACGCCACCCTCGACGACCTGCTCCGGGCCCTGGCCGCGACCAGCGGCCGCGACGTCCACGGCTGGGCCGACCGCTGGCTGCGCACCACCGGCGTGGACACCCTGCGGCTGACCGACGGCCGGATCGAGCACACCTCGGCCGACGGCGGGCCGCGCCCGCACCAGCTGACCGTGGGCCACTACCGGCGCACCGCCGAGGGCGCCCTGGAGCTGGCCGACCGCGTGCCGCTCGACCTGGCGGCCGACGGCACCGCGGCGGTGAAGGCCGACGCCGAGCTGACCCTGCTCAACGACACCGACCTCAGCTTCGTCAAGATCCGTCTCGACCCCGGCTCCTGGCGAACCGTGCGCTCCTCGCTCGGCGCCGTACCCGAGGAGCTGGCCCGGGCCGTGCTCTGGAGCGCCGCCCGGGACCAGGTGCGCGACGGGGAGCTGGCGCCCGGCGAGTACCTGGAGCTGGTCGCCGCCCACCTGCCCGGCGAGACCTCGGTGCACCTGGTCGACGCGGTGCTCTCCTTCGCCCGCGACTTCGTGGTGGACTGCGCCGTGCCGCCGACCGCACGGCCGGCGGCACTGGCCGTCCTGAACGAGGTCTGCCGCACCCTGCTGCGGCGCACCGAGGACGAAACGGACCGCACCGGGCTGCGCCTGGTGGCCGCGCGCGGCGTGATCGGCACCGCCGCCGGCGAGGCGCAGGCCGCCGAGCTGCGCGACTGGCTGGCGGCCGGCACCGTGCCCGGCGGGCCGGTGCTCGACCCGGACCTGCGCTGGCAGCTGCTGCTGCGGCTGTGCGTGCTCGGCGCGGCGGGCGAGCCGGAGATCGCCGCCGAACTCGCCGCCGACCCCAGCGACACCAGCGAGAAGGGCGCCGCGCGCTGCCGCGCCGCACTGCCCGACCCGGGGGCCAAGGAGGCCGCCTGGCAGGCGCTGTTCCACGGCGAGCTCTCCAACTACCTGGCCGCGGCCACCGCCAGGGGCCTGTGGCAGCCCGAGCAGGCCGAGCTGCTGGACGGGCTGACCGCCCGCTACTTCGAGGAGCTGGGGTCGGCCGCCGCCCGCCGCGGCCCCGCACTGGCCCGGGTGCTCGCCACCACGGGCTTCCCCGCCTTCGCCGCCACCGAACGGACGGTACGGGCAGCCGAGGCCTGCCTGGCCGACCCGGAGCTCACCGCGGCGACCCGGCGCGGACTGGTGGACCAGCTGGACACCCTGCGCCGCGCCGTCCGGGCACGGGCGCGGGCCGAGCGGTAGCACCCCCCGGCGGGCGGTAGGCGGCGGCGTGGCCCGGGTGGTCGCGCCGCCGTCTCGTGCTGTCCCGTGCCGCCGCACCGCGACGCCGCGCCCTGGTCCGGCAGGGCCCGTCCGGCAGGGCTCCCGCAGGACGTGCGCCGGGCCGGTCGACCGGACCCTAGCGCGGCGCGGCCGGGGTCGTCGGAGCCTTCGCGGGAGCCGTCGAGGACTTCCCGGGAGCCGTGGAGGCGGGGGCCGTCGGGGCGGTGGGGGCCGTCGCGGGGGTGCCGGGGGCGCCCGGGGCGGCGGGCGCCGGGGAGAGGCCGGTGCAGCCGCGCAGGCCGTCGCGGCGCTTGAGGGCGGCCTCGGCGGTGGCGCCGGTGACCGGCTCCGGGATGCCCTTGTCGTCGATGGTGGCCGGGGTGAAGGCCTCCCCGGTCACCTTCCCGTCGGCGGTGAGGGTGAGGGTGGTGACGCCGGTCTCGTTGGAGTTGGCGTAGTTCGAGGTGCCGTACCAGAGGAAGTTGCCGAAGCCGTACCCGATGTAGGTGTCGCCGAGCATGCCCGAGCCGACCATGGTGTGCGCGTGGGTGCCGACCACGGCGGTGGCTCCGGCGGTGGCGAGCTTCTTGGCGATGGTGGTCTGCGGACCGGTCGGGCAGGCCTTGCCCTCGTCGCCCCAGTGCAGGTAGACGAGCACCACCGGGGCCTGCTGCTTCGCCGTCTCCACCGCCTTGACCAGCGCCGGGACGTCCAGCGCCGAGGCGATGCCCGGCTTGCTCGCGCCGGCCCGCCACTTCTGGTTGGTGAGGTCCTCGACCTGGCTGGCGGCGACCACCGCGACCTTCACCCCGCGCACGGTGGTGACGTACGGGGCGTACGCCTCCTTGGCGTTGCGCCCGACGCCGACCACCGGGATCGGCGAGGAGTCCTTGGCGGCGAGGGTGTCGGTGAGGCCGTCGGCGCCGAAGTCCACGGCGTGGTTGTTGGCCATCGAGACGACGTCGACGCCCGAGTCCTTGAGCACCGACAGCGCCTTGGGCGAGGTGCGGAAGGTGTACGTCTTCGGCTCCGGGGCGCCGCGCCCGGTGATCGCGGTCTCCAGGTTGAGGACGGACAGGTCGGCGTCGGCGAGGGTGCGGGAGATCGGGCCGAGCGCAGGCTCGGGCGGCTTGACCGCCAGCCGGGCCTCGGTGCGGCCCTCGAAGTGGACGTCCCCGGCGAAGGCGACGGTGATGGTGCCGTCGGGCCGGGGCGGGGCGCTCTTGCCCGGGGCCGTGCCGGAGGGCGTCCCGCCCGGCGCCGAGGACTCGCCCGGCGGGACGGGGGCGGCGGAGGCCGGGGCCGGGGCGGGGTCGTCCGGCCCGCAGGCGGTGACGGCGGTCAGTCCGGCGAACAGCGCGACGGCGGCCGCGGCACGGCGCATGAGTGGATCCCCCCGAGGATGATGCGAGAACGATCAGCGTACGCCACCGAATCACCACCGCTTGGACCCGAGCCCGCAACATTCCGGCCACAAAAGGGCACGGCGCGGCGGCCCCGACCGGGCGCCGACGGCCGCTCCCCGGACGGCGCGCCCGGCCCGCCTGGCCGACCCGTCCCAACCGCCCACCCGACCGGGCCACCATGTCCCTGGCGCGGAGGCGGGCGGGGCGCGCAGCGTGGTGTGGAGGGGACGAGTACGGGGGAAGCGCGTGCGGGGGGAACCCGTGCAGGGGAGCCCGTGCAGGGGAGCGCGCGCGTAGGGGGGCGAGTCCCGCACCGAAGGCCCGGAGGTGTGACGTGATGGGCAGCAATCAGCTCTCCTCCGCAGGTGACGTCTCCCCCGCGGGCGGCGGCCGCGCCTCCCCCGCCCGGGAGCGCCGGATCGTGGTCGGGATCGACGGCTCCCCGCCGTCGAAGGCGGCCCTGCGCTGGGCGGTCGGCCAGGCCGTGCTCACCGGGGCGGTGGTGCACGCGGTGGCGGCCTGGGAGTACCCCTCGCTGTACGGGTGGTTCGCGCCGATGGTGGACGACGGCTTCGAACGGATCGCCCGCCGGACGCTGAGCGCCGAGATCAACGAGGTCCTCGGCCCGGACCGCCCGGTGGACGTCCGGGAGAGCCTGGTGCTGGGCCACGCCGCCGAGGTGCTGCTGGAGGCCGCCGAGGGGGCCGACCTGCTGGTGCTGGGCAGTCGCGGCCGGGGCACCTTCGCCCGGACCCTGCTCGGCTCGGTGTCCACCCGGTGCGCGGTGCACGGGGTCTGCCCGGTGGTGATCGTCCGCGCCGACGGGGCGGCCTCCCCCGCGGCTACCGCCCTCGGGGTCGAACAGCCGGCGCCCGGGGCCGTGCGCACCAAGGACTGGCAGCTCAGCCTGCACGTGGTGGAGGACGAGGACACCACCCGGGTGCACGCCGTGCTGGACGCCGACGGCAACGTGCTGCACAGCGACACCCGCTCCCGCCGCAACCCGCGCGACGCCCCGGCCCCGGCGGTCGGCGACGAGTTCGCGGTCGGCCGCGCCCTGGTGGACCTCGGCCACCAGCTGCTGCGCGCCGGCGTCCACGGCGCCACCGGGACCACGGAGGAGTGAACAACCCGGCCGGGGGTGGGAACCGGGCCGTGGCGTGAGCGGCGAGCGGCCGGGTACGCCATGCTGAATCACCGCTGAACCACTGAACTGCTGAACCGCCGTACCCCCGTCCCTCCCCGACCCGATCATCCCCGCCCCGCCCCGACCGGAAGAGCCGCTCCCCGCCATGGACACCACGCCAGCCTCCGAGGCCCCCACCCCGGAGGCCGCCCCGGACTTCACCCCCGACGAGCGCGCCCGGGGCCGGGCACTGCGCCGCGCCCAGCTGCCGTGGGCGCTGGGCGGGCGGCTGGCGGGCCTGGCGCTCACCCTGCTGCTCGGCCTCACCCCGGCCGGCGCCGCCCTGGTGACCGCCGTCGGCGGCTGGTTCGGCGGCTCCCGGACGGCCGGGGTGCTGGCCGGAGCGGCAGCCCTGGTGCTGCTCGGCCAGGCGCTGCAGCTGCCGTTCGGCGCCGGGGCGCGGACCGTCCGGGCCCGGTACGGGCTGGTGACCCAGGGCTGGGCCGGGTGGGCGTTGGACGCCGTACGCGGCCTCGCGCTCACCCTCGTCCTCGTCCTCCCGCTCGCGCTCGGGCTGTTCGCGCTGACCGCCTGGTCGCCGCAGCGCTGGTGGCTGCCGGGGGCGGGCGCGGCGGCGCTGCTGACGGTGGCGCTCTCCTTCCTCCATCCGCTGCTGATCGAGCCGGTGTTCAACCGCTTCTCCCCGACGCCCCCGGGGGAGCTGCGCACCGCGCTGCTGGCACTGGCCGAGCGGGACGGCGTCCGGGTGCGGGACGTCCTGGTCGCGGACGCCTCCCGCCGCACCACCGCGCTCAACGCGTACGTCTCCGGGTTCGGGGCGACCCGCCGGATCGTCGCGTACGACACCCTGCTGACCACCGCCGAGCCGCGCGAGGTGGAACTGGTGGTCGCGCACGAGCTGGGCCACGTCAAGCACCGGGACGTGCCGGTGGGCACCGCGCTGGGCGCGGTCGGTGCGGCCGTCGCGGTGGCCGTCCTCGGCCTGCTCGCCACCTGGCGGCCGCTGCTGGACGCCGCCGGGGCGACGGACGCGGCGGACCCCCGGGCGCTGCCGCTGCTGGCGGCACTGGCGGCGCTGCTGGGCGCGCTGTCGGGGCCGGCGCAGTGTGCGGTGAGCCGTCGGATCGAGGCCAGGGCGGACCGGCACGCGCTCGAACTGACCGGGGACGTCGAGCAGTTCGTGGCGATGCAGCGCAGACTGGCCGTGGCGAACGTCTCCGATGTCGACCCGCCGAGGGTGCTTGAGCTACTGTTCGCCACTCACCCGAGTGCGACCAGCCGGATCACCGCCGCCCGCGCCTGGCAGGCCGCACCGGAACGGCGGGCGCCGGAGCGGGGCGCGATCCCGGGCACATCTGTTGTATAGTGCAACAAATATCGAGGAGATAGGAACGCCGTGCCCGGCCGCCAGTCGTCCATCGAGACCATCCAGCGCGAGCTGACCGCCTTCGCCCGCCGCGCCCGGCACAAGGCCTCCCAGCTGCACCCCGACCTCTCGCTGGTCACCTACAGCATCCTCGACCTGATCACCGAGCGCGGCGGCTGCCGGGCCGCCGACGTGGCCGCGTACTTCATGCTCGACAAGTCCACCGTCAGCCGCCAGGTCACCGCCCTGGAGAAGCTCGGCCTGCTGGCCCGCGAGACCGACCCGGACGACCAGCGCGGCCAGATCCTGCGCGCCACCGAGGCGGGGCTCACCCTGCTGCGGGACGCCAACGAGCAGCGTCGGCTCTCCTTCACCGCGCGCTTCACCGACTGGTCCGACGAGGACGTCGCCCGCTTCGCCGACTACCTGGCCCGCTACGGCCAGGAGGGCTGACCGGGCACCGCAGGGGAGCGGGCGGAGCCCTGCCGGGAGGCGTGAGCCGAGCGCTGGCGGGGAGCAGGAACCGAACGCTGCCGGGGAGTGAGCCCGGCCGCTCCGGGTGCGCCCCGGCACCCCCACGGTGTACAGAGGAGGAGTGCCCCTCCGGCAGCGTCCCGATGCGCCGCACCCGCCGCCCGCGCCGCATCCCCCCGACCACCGCCGCGCCTGGCGGCCCGACCGCCGGGTGCTGACGGCGCTCACGCTCGCGCTGATCGTGCTGATCACCGTCGTCGACATCGTCTCCCCGCCGGACGTCCACCTCGGCCCGCTGCTGATCGTCGCCCCCGCCCTCACCGCCTCCTTCGCCGGCCCCCAGGCCACCGCCGGGGTCGCCGCGCTCGCGTTCGCCGCGCTGACCGTCATCGGCGCCGTCCGGGACGGCCTGACCAGCGCGAACATCGAGACCCAGCTCAGCGCGCAGCTGATCGTCTCGGCACTGATCGTGGGCCTGCGGGTGCTGCGCGAACGGCACGAGCGCGAACTGGCCCGGGTGCGCTCGGTGTCCGAGGCCGCCCAGCGGGTGCTGCTGCGCCCGCTGCCGGAGCGGATCGGACCGCTGCACCTGGCCTCCGTCTACCTGGCCGCCGAGGCCGAGGCGCAGGTCGGCGGCGACCTGTACGCGGCCGCCCGCACCGCCACCGGCACCCGGCTGCTGGTCGGCGACGTGCGCGGCAAGGGCCTCTCCTCGCTCGGCGACGCGGCCCTGCTGCTCGGCGCCTTCCGCGCCGCCGCCCACCTGCACGCCGAACTGCCCGACCTGGCCGCCTACCTGGACGGCAGCGTCAGCTGGGACCTCGCCCAGCTCGCCGAACAGTCCCGGCGGGACCGGTGGGAGCGGCGCGAGCGGCAGGCGCTCTCCGCACTGCCCTTCCCCCCGCCCGAGGAGCCCCCGGAGGAGAGCGGCGACTCCGGCGAGTCGTTCATCACCGCCGTGCTGCTCGACATCCCCGACGACGGCTCCCCGGTGCGCCTGATCGACTGCGGCCACCCTCCCCCGCTGCTGCTGCACCCCGACGGCATCACCGCCCTCGCCGCCCGCCAACCCTCCCCGCCGCTGGGCCTCGGCGAGCTCGCGCCGACGCGGTACGAGACGGAGACCTTCCCGTTCCGGCCCGGCGACCGGCTGCTGATCTACACCGACGGCGTGATCGAGGCCCGCGACGCCCAGCGGCGCTTCTACCCGCTCACCGAACGCGTCACCGCCTGGCGTGCCGAACACCCCGCCGCCCTGCTCCACCACCTGCGCCGCGACCTGCTCGCCCACGTCGGCGGCCGACTGGACGACGACGCGGCCATGGTCGTGGTCGAGCGGCTGCCGTGAGGGCGGCCGACGAGCGCCCCGTGACGAGCGTCCTCGGAACGACGGCAGGCAGCCCTGTCGGATTGCCTTCTCACGACCCTCGTCGGGCCGGCCGCCGTACCTCGGGCACGGCTCCCGGCCTGATCGCCTCCGGGCGTGTACGAGCCCGAGGCCGAGGCCGAAGCCCAGGCCGAGGAGGGCGGGCACGGCAACCGTCGCGGCGAGGGCGCGCGGGTGGCGGAGGTCGAACATGCCGGGGCTCCTTCCCGGGGCCCGGACGGCCCCGCTCGTGGTGCCCCAACAATGACCCCGGCCACCCCTCCCGCACATGTACCGAACGGCACATCCTGAGCAGCGGCACCCCCACGTCCCCCTGCCGATCGGCAGGGGCACACCGGCCGCGTCCACACGGTGGAAAGGAATCTCCCCGCCCGTACCCGTACCCGTACCCGCGGCCCCCGGCAGGCCCTACGGCCGGCGGACGTACGGGGTCGTCGTGCTCACCCAGGCGAAGCCGAGGCGCTGCAGGATCGGCCGGCTCTGGTCGCTCGCGTCGACCTGGAGGTACTCGTAGCCGAGCTCGGCCGCGAGGCGGGCGCGGTGGGCGATGAGGGCGCGGTAGATGCCCCGGCCGCGCCAGTCGGGTGCGGTGCCGCCGCCCCAGAGGCCGGCGAACCCGGTCCCCGGGATCAGCTCCATCCTGGCGCCGCTGACCGGGCGGTCGCCGGCCATCGCGACGACCATGCTGACCGTCCCGACGCCGTGCCGCAGGTGGTCGAGCAGCCGCTCGCGCAGACGGGGGTTCTCGGCGCCGAAGGCCTGTGTGTGGGCGTCCATCAGCAGGTCCACCCCGGCCGGGTCGGTCACCGGGAGCAGCCGGACGCCCTCGGGCAGGGCGGCCTCGGCGGGCAGGTCCGCGATCCGGGCGAGCATCAGCGCCTCGTCCGGCTCCGGGGTGAAACCGGCCGCCAGCAGGCGGGCGCCGAGGTCGGCGGGGCGGTCGTGGGAGTAGGCCTTCCACTCGAACTCCAGCCCCAGTCCGGCGAAGTGGCGCACCTGCGCGGCGATCGCCGCGTCCGCCCCGGCCTCGTCCAGCCCGGACCAGACCACGCCGTTCCAGCTGTGCTCCGAGCCCACCTGCCGGACCACCGCACCGTCGCGCTCGACGCGGCAGCCGGGATCGGGCGGCGTGTTGCGCCGGATCCGGTCGTCGAACAGGGCAAGCATGTCGTCATGATCCATCCGCTCACTCCAGCACGGTCCGCGAGCGCGCACCATCGAGTTTCCGCGCCACCGGCTGCGGGCGGCGCCCCCGGGTCGGCTCCGGGCGGCGCTCCCCGTCCTGCCGCGGGCGACGGCCCCCGGCCTGCTCACGCTCCCCGTCCTGCCGCGGGCGACGGCCCCCGGTCTGCTCACGCTCCCCGGCCGACCGGCGGTCCGCCGCCCGGAGCCGGCCGGACCGGATCGCCTCGCTCGGCGCCTCCGCGCCCATGATGGCGTCCAACAGGCCGCGCGCTTCGGCGAGTTCATCCATCTGCCGGGTTATCCGGGCGCGTTCCCGGGCCAGACCGTCGAGCAGTTCGGGGCAGGTCGGGCCGGGAGGGCGCTGCCCCGGGCCCGGCAGGCCGTGGAGGATCTCGGCGATCACGGCGCTGTTGAGGCCGGCCGCGAGCAGGGTGCGGATCCCGCGGACGGTGTCGACGTCCGGCTCTCCGTACTCGCGGTAGCCGCTGGGACGGCGCTCGGGTGCGAGCAGCCCCTGCTCCTCGTAGTAGCGCAGCGCGCGCGGGGTGGCCCCGGTGCGCCGGGCGAGCTCTCCGATCCGCATCGCGGACACCTCCTCGACGGACCGTCCACCGCGGGTCGCCACCGAGGCTCTCCACCGAAGCCCCCGTGACGTTCCGCCGTGCCCCTCCGCCTTGACTCTGCCGTCGGCGTGAAGGTCTAGCGTAACCGCCATGCCGAACGAACGATCTTCCTCAACCTCCCCTGCCCGCACCGCCGTTGCCGTGCTGGGCCTGGGTCCGATGGGCCGGGCGCTGGCCGGGGCGCTGCTGGCCGCCGGCCATCCGGTCACCGTGTGGAACCGCACGCCGGGCCGGGACGCCGAACCGCTCGCCCTCGGCGCGCGGTCGGCCGCGAGCCCCGCCGAGGCGGTGACGGGCTCCACCGAAGGAGCCACGGGCCCCGCCGAGGCCGGCGCCCCGCTCGTCCTGCTCTGCGTCCGCGACCAGTCGGCCGCCCGTGCCGTACTGGAGGCCGCCGGGGCGGCACTGCGCGGCCGGACCGTCGTCAACGCCACCTCGACCGCGCCGGGCGACGCGCGGGCGAACGCCGCCGACGCCGAGGCCCGGGGCTACCGCCTCCTGAACGCCGCGGTCCTCACCCCCACCCCGACCATCGGCCGCCCGGAGGGCACCGTCCTGCTGAGCGGCGACGCCGAGGCCTTCGCCGCCCACGAGGCGACGCTGCGGGCGCTGGGCACCGTACGCCACGTGGGCGCGGACCCGGGCCGGGCGGCGGCCTTCGACGCGGCCCTGCTCGACCTGTTCTGGACCACCGTGCACGGCTGCCTGCACGCCCTCGCGCTGGCCCGCGCCGAGGGCATCAGCGGCGCCGAACTCGCGCCGTACGCCCAGGGGTTGCCGCGCCTGCTGCCGCCGCTGATCGACCGCTTCGCGCAGCGCGCAGACGACCGCCGGCATCCGGGCGACCACAGCAGCCTCGCCTCCGCCGAAGCCGGGTTGGCGCACGTCGCGCACACCGCCCGGGCGCGCGGCCTGGACACCTCCGTCCTGGACGCGGCGCTCGCCGTCACCCGGCGGGCGGTCGGGGCCGGGCACGGGTCGGACGGGGTGTCCGCCCTGGTCGACCTGCTCGCCGGATAGCCGGGCAGCCGGGCAGCCAGGTCACCGGACAACCGAGCAGCCGGGAACCGGGCAGCCGGACACCCCGCCGACCGGGCCCGCTACTGCGCCAGGTACCCGCCGTCCACCGGCAGCACGACCCCGGTGACGAAGGACGCGTCGTCGGAGGCGAGGAAGAGGACGGCCGCCGCGACCTCGGCCGGGTCGCCGAGCCGCCCCATCGGGTGCAGCTTCTCGATCGCCCCGAGGTACTCGGTGCCGCCGGGCTCGTCGTACAGCCGGGCGACCCGCTCGGTGGTGATGGTGCCGGGGGCGACGGCGTTGACCCGGATGCCGCGGTCGGCCCATTCGACGGCGAGGTGCTTGGTCAGGCCGGAGGCGACGAACTTGGCGGGCCCGTACACCGCCTGGCCGCGCTGTCCGGCCTCGCCGGAGATGGAGGAGAGGCAGACGATCGAGCCGCCGGGCCGGTCCTGCGCGGTCATCGCCTCGATCGCGTACTTGCAGGTGAGGAACATGCCGCGGCCGTCCACCGCCATCACGTGGTCCCAGTCCTCGGCGGTGGCCTCGGTGATCTCCATCAGCGGGATGATCCCGGCGTTGGCCACCAGTACGTCCAACCTCCCGTGCCGCTCGACGGCGGCGGCCACCAGCCGGCGCGCGTCCTCGTCCCGGGCCACGTCGCCGACCACCGTGCTGACGGCGTCCGGGAACCGCTCGGCCAGCCGGTCCAGCCCGGCCTCGTCCACGTCGAAGGCGACCACCGACGCGCCCTCCCGGACGAAGCGTTCGGCGACGGCCCGTCCGATACCGCTGGCCGCGCCCGTCACCGCACAGGAGCGGCCGGCCAGCCGCCCGCCCGCGGGGCTCCCCGCGTTCTCAGTCACCATGGCGCGACTCTACCCAGCGGGCGGCCACGCGTCGGGCGCCTTCGGCCGGTCCGCCGGATCCGGCCGGTCGGCGGCTCAAAAGCGGCCCGGAGCGGGACCGGGGGGCGGAGCGGAGAGAAGCAGGAGCCGGCAGAAGGCCACCGACGACAACGGCGGCCGGGACCGTCGGTACGGTCCCGGCCGCCGCGCCGGCTCGACGGCGGGTACTACACCCGCGCGTCCGTCGCCAGGGCCTCCGCCACCGGAAGGTTGGGCTGCGGGTGGGTCAGCAGGTGCACGCCCGCCGCCAGCGCGCCGCCGACCAGCGGGGCGAGCAGGAACAGCCACAGCTGCGACAGCGCGTCGCCGCCCGCGAACAGCGCCGGGCCGAGGCTGCGCGCCGGGTTGACCGAGGTGCCGGTGAGCGGGATGCCGACCAGGTGGACGACCACCAGCGCGAGGCCGATCGGCAGCCCGTCGAAGCCGACCGCGGCCAGCCGGTGGGTGACCGCCAGGACGACGTACACCAGCAGGAAGGTGAGGATGACCTCGGTCAGGAACGCGCCGCCGGCGTTGATGTGCATCTGGGAGCGCTCGCCCCAGCCGTTGGTGCCGAGCTTGCCGTGGGTCTCGAGCCCCGGTATCTGCTTCGCCAGCAGCAGGACGAGCCCCGCACCCGCGATGCCGCCGAGCAGCTGCGCCACCCAGTACGACACCGCCGTGCGCCCGTCGATCCGGCGGGCCAGCAGGAAGCCGAGCGTCACCGCCGGGTTGACGTGGCAGCCGGAGATCGGGCCGAGCGCGTACGCGAGCGCCAGCAGCACGAAGCCGAACGCGAACGCGATGCCCACCGGACCGATCGCCACCCCCGCGAGCACCGCAGCACCCACTGCCAGCAGCACCAGCAGCAGGGTCCCGAGGAACTCGCCGATCACCGCCCGCCTGTCCGTTCCACCCATGCGCCTGGTCCTCCTGACCGTCAGGGCAGGCGGTCCGGTGCCGCCCACGTCCGGCCAACCCTGGTCGACCGTTCGAGGGACCGCATGTCGGCCGGACGGCGTAGCGCCGTGTTTACGGCGCGTCCGCCTGCCGAATTACTCCGAACGGATGAAACCGTACGGAAATGGCGCAGCCAATGCAAAACGGAAGCAAAACGGGCAGACAGGGACAGGGCGGGCGCCGTGTGCCTGTCAGACCGTCAGCACGATCTTGCCGCGCAGGTGCCCGCCCTCACTGACCCGCTGCGCCTCGGCCGCCTCCGCCAGCGGGAACACCCGGTGCAGCGGCAGCCGCAGGGTGCCCGCCTCGTGCAGGGCCAGCGCGGCCGCGTAGGCGCTCGTGTAGTAGGGCTCGACACCCTCGGCGCCACCGGTGAACCGGACGCCGTGCTCCTGCGCGCCCTGGATGTCGGCGATCGTCAGCACCCGGTCCGCGCCGCCCACCAGCTCGATCGACAGCGGCAGCACCCCGCGCCCGGCCGCGTCCAGCACCCGGTCCACCCCGCCCGGGGCGGCGGCCCGCACCCGCTCGGCCAGGCCCTCGCCGTACGTCACCGGGATCGCGCCGAGCTCGCGCAGGTGGTCGTGGTTCGACTCGCTCGCGGTGCCGACCACGGTGATCCCACGGGCCCGGGCGAACTGGAGCAGCACGGTGCCCACCCCGCCGGCCGCACCGTGCACCAGCAGGGTCTCGCCGGGCCGCACGCCCAGGACGGCGAGGGCGCGCTCGGACGTCTCGGCCGCCGTCGGGATCGCGGCGGCCTCCGTCCAGCCCAGGGTGGCGGGCTTGTGGGCCAGCATCGCCGCGTCCACCAGCGCCCGCTCCGCGTAGCCGCCGCCCATCAGGGCACCGAACACCTCGTCGCCGGGGGCGAAGCCGCGCACCTCGGCGCCGACGGCCTCCACCACACCGGACACCTCGAAGCCCGGAACGTAGGGGAAGGAGACCGGGAAGAACCCGGCCAGCTCGCCGGTGCGCAGCTTGTGGTCCAGCGGGTTGACGCCCACCGCGCGGACCGCGACCCGCACCTGGCCGGGGCCCGGGACGGGCAGTTCGATGTCGATCGGGCGCAGCACGTCCGCGCCGCCGAACTCGGGGAAGGCGATCGCCTTGGTCATGGGAAGGTCCTTCGGTTCCAGGGGAGTTGTTGCCTCCGACGTCTTCCATCCTGCGACCGGGGCGGCGACCGCCCAGCCAGTCCTTCGGACGGTTCGACCTGTCCGAACGGCCAGGCGGGCCCGGGGGCGCCCGAACTAGGCTGGACCGCATGGACACCACTGAGCCGCCCGGAACCGCCGCAGGCACGCGCACGGGCGGGACGGGCACGCGCACGCGCACGGACGGGACGCGCGCGGACGTGACGCACACGGACGGGACCTGGCGCGACCGCTGGGGCCGCCCCGAGGACGCGCTCGCACGGGCCGTCGAGGTGCTGCGCGCCCCCCGGCCGGACCTCCTGCTGCGCCTGTCCGACGTGCTCGGCACCCTCGTCCCGCACACGGCGCTCGCGCAGCTCAGCGGCGTCTGCACGTTCAACCCCTCCCACAGCTACGGCCCGCCCGAACTCACCGCCGCCATCAGCACGCTGGACCTGTCCCGGCTGGCCGAACAGGCGGCCGCGACCACCTCCGCCGGCCGCCCCTGGCAGGGCGAGGCCGAACTCGCCGGACAGTCCCGGCCGGTCGTCGTCGTCACGACCACGCCGGGCAACGACAGCGGCGCCGTCCTCGTCCTCGTCCGGGCGGGCACCGAACCGGTCGCCCCCGGGGCACTCGCCGTCCTGCAACAGCTGTGGGACCTGGTCATCGCCCACTCCGACCACCGCGCCACCGACGCCGCCCCCACCCAGACCGCCGCCTCCCGCGCCTCCGCCAACGCCCGCGCCCGCGCCATCGCCGAGTTCACCGGCACCCACAGCGCCGCGCTCACCGCGATCCTGGCCCCACTGCGCTCGACCGGCCTGGACGACGCCACCGCCCGCCGCAACGCCACCGAACTGGCCGTCACCGCCCTGCTCGACCTGCGCCAGGGCGCCGAACTCGACCGCACCCTCAGCGAGGAACCCGCCGACGCCGCCTTCGCCCGACTCGTCCGCGAACTGCGCCCACTGCTGCGGCACACCCGGGTCCACCTCGACGTCGCACCCCCGCCGGAAGCCGACCGCTCCGTCCCGGCCGACGCCGCCCACACCGCCCGCGACGCCGTCCGGGTGGCCGTCCTGCTGATGCTGGAACAGGAGAAGCCGACCCGGCTGCACGTCAGCTGGCAGCTCACCGCCGACGGCCAACTGCGCGCCGTCGTACGCGGCGACGGCCTCGGCCTGCTCACCGCCGACGCCCTCACCGTCCACCGCACCGCCGACCGCATCACCGCCCTCGGCGGACGCCACGGCGTCGAAGCCGTCCCCGGCTGGGGCACCACCGTGACCGTCGACCTCCCGCTCGCCCTGCCCGAACCCGTCCTCGCCACCGACCCCCTCGACGGCCTCCAACCGCGCGAACTCGAGGTCCTCGACCAGCTCGCGCGGGGCCGCCGCAACCGGGACATCGCGGCGGCACTCCACATCAGCGAGTCGACGGTGAAGTTCCACGTCGCCAACATCCTCGCCAAACTCGACGTCTCCTCCCGCGGCGAAGCCGCCGCCCTGGCCCACCGCGCCGGACTGCCCCGCGGCCCGGTCGGACTGCACGCGGCATCCTGAACACCCCTCCCCCACCTGAGGAATGGCCGACATGACCGACCCCACCACCCCGGACCCGACCACCTGGGACCCGACCACCCCCGGGCTCCTGCGCCTGCCCTCCGGCCGCCTCCTGCGCGGCCGCGGCCTCAGCAAGCCCCTGCCGCCCGGCCCCCGACCCGACTTCGGCCTCTACCTGTTGGGCCGCCCGCCGCACGTCGACTGGCCCAGCCGCTGGGTACGCTGGCCCGACTTCCGCCTCCCCACCGACCGCACGGACGCCACCGACGCCTTCCGCGAAGCCTGGGAACGCTCCGCCACCGAACGCGTCGAACTCGCCTGCGCCGGCGGCCGGGGACGCACAGGCACCGCACTCGCCTGCATCGCCGTCCTGGACGGCGTCCCGGCCGCCGAGGCGGTGGCGTACGTGCGGGAGCACTACAGCCGGCACGCCGTCGAAACACCGTGGCAGCGCAAGTTCGTGGAGCGGCTGGCCTAGGTCGGGTGGGTAGCGATCCAAGGATCTCGACCGCCAATCAGGTCACGGGCGGAACGGTCAACGGCGATGTGCACCAGGCTGGAACGATCAACCCGATCAAGGCCTCAGCACCCAAGGTCACTGCGGGCGCCTGAAGTCCTCAGAGGTCCCAGGTGCGGGCCGCCGCCCAGGTCTCCAGGGGCTGCCAGTCGATGGTGGGGTGTTCGGCGTGCAGGGCGGCGGTGTCGATGGTGAGGCCGGGGGCCTGGAAGTGGCGGAACATCGTGGCGAGGTCCTCGGAGTGGGCCGCCACGACCGAGAGCGGCACCTGTTCGAAGCGGATGGGGCGGCCGCTGGCGGCGCTGATCGCGGCGGCGATCTGCTCGCCGGTGCGCCACTGGGAGGCGATGTCGATGCGGCGGCCCGCGTAGGCGTCAGGCCCGGCCAGGACGTGGGCGGCGAAGGTGCCGATGGTGTCGGCGGCGATCACGGGGAGTGGGACGCCGGGGGGCATGGGGAGGTGGAAGACGCCGTCGCGGAGGGACTGGAGGGTCCAGTCGTTGGCGTAGTTCTCCATGAAGGCGGCCGGGCCGAGGACGGTCCAGGGCAGGCCGAGGCCGGCCAGGTGCTGTTCGATGCGGTGCTTGCTGTCGAAGTGCGGGATGCCGGTGGAGCGGTCGGCGTTCGTGGCCGAGGTGAAGACGACGTGCCGGACGCTTCCGACTGCCCGGGCGGCGTCCAGCAGGGCGGTGGCCTGGCGGACTTCGACACCGAGGTCGGTGCCGAACGGGGTGGACATCGCGAACAGTGCGCCGGCGCCGTCGAGGGCGGTGGCGAGCGAGGCCGGGTCGTCGAAGTCGGCGCGGGCCGGTTCGGCGCCGAGTGCGGCGAGCTGGGTGGCGGCGGGCGAGCCGGGGTTCCGGGTGAGGGCGCGGACGGGGCGGCCGGCGCGGAGGAGGGCGCGGGCGGTGGCGCCGCCCTGGGCGCCGGTGGCGCCGGTGACGGCGACGGGGAGGAGGCGGGCACGGGGGGCTGCGGACTCAGTTATCTGCGCCATGCAGACAACATAGGGAAAGATCTCTGCATGGCGCAAACAATTATCGGGCAGCCGGTTACCCTTCCCCCATGACGACGACCCGCGACGAACTGATGGCCCGGCTGTGGCCGGTCTCGCGCCGCTACCTGGCCTCGTACGTGCTGTTCAACCAGGCCGTCGCCGACCACCTGGGCATGCACCCGACCGACGTCCAGTGCCTCAACCTGCTCACCCTGGAGGACGGGCCGGTCACCACCGGCCGGATCGCCGAGCTCACCGGGCTGACCAGCGGCTCGGCCACCCGGCTGGTCGACCGGCTGGAGAAGGCCGGGCTGGTCGCCCGGCAGCGGGACCAGGCCGACCGCCGACGGGTGCTGGTCGCGGTCCTCCCCGAGGCGCTGGAGCGCTTCGGGGAGGTGTGGCGCGAGCTGTCCACCGACTGGGCGGCCGTCTTCGCCGAGGACAGCGAAGCCGAACTCGCCTTCCTCCTGCGGCACATGAACCGCACCGTCGAGCTCAGCCACCGCCAGGTCGCCCGCCTGGCGACCATGGAACCGGGCGGGCCGGGCGGGACGGGCCGCCCCTGAACCCGCCTGGTCAGGCCGACGGCGGCGCCAGCAGGGCGCCCAGCGCGAGAACGCCGCCCGGGCCGCCCCGGTAGACGGTCCCACCAGCGGCGGCCAGCGAGATCCGGCCGACCTCCTCCGAATCGTCCTGCCAGCGCATCCCGCCCGTCGACGGATCGAACGCCCACAGCCGGCCGTCCCCCGACCAGGCGTAGACGCCGTCCTCGGTGGCGACCATGGCAGGGGTCCCGCCCTTCCGACCGGCGAAGGTGTTGGCCTTCCAGACCCAGTCACCGGTCGTCGTGTCCAACCCGAACAGACGGTCCCCGCCGCCCATGTAGACGGTCCGACCGGCGGCCGACAGAGGGCAGCTCAGCTCCCCGTGCTGGACGGACGCCCAGAGCTGCGCGCCGGTCGCCGGGTCCAGTGCGCCGACGATCGTGGAGGCCATCGTCTCCGGGGGCGAGGAGACCAGCAGGGCGTCCCGGTGGACGGTCAGTGGGCCGCTGACGACGAGGTCGCGCTCCCAGCGGCGCTCGCCGGTGCGGGCGTCCAGCGCCAGGAGCCCCCTCGGCCTCCCCGCCGCGTACACGGTGCCGCCGCCGAGGGCCAGAGCGGCCGAGACGCCCGCCGGGCCGGTCCAGCGCGGCTCGCCGGTGGCCAGGTCGTAGCAGCGCACCGAACTTCCGTACACCGCGAACACGCTGCCGCCGCCGACGGCGGGGCCTTGCCGCCACCCGCCCTCGGACCAGTCCGGCAGGGCGGCCTCCCAGCGCTGCTCCCCCGACGCCGCGTCCAGGACCCGCAGACGGGTGTCGGTGGCCACGCACACCACGCCGTCCCCGGCGGCCGACGGCCAGCCGCCCGGGGCAGCGGCGGCGTCGGGTGTGCTGACCGTACGGCTCCAGCGGACTTCGCCGGTGCGCGGGTCGAGGGCGCGCACCCAGCCGTCGAAGCCGGAGGCGTAGAGGCCCTGTCGGCGGTCGGCGGACAGCACGAGCCGCCCGCTCGCGGCGGTCGTCCGCCAGAGTCGCGGGCCGTGGGAGCTCTTTCGGCGGGCCCACTCGTTTACGCCGGCGGCGGCCGCGAGGGCGCCCAGGGCGGCGGCGCCCGTCAGCAGCCGCCGGCAGTTGACCAGGCGCCGGGCCGGTGGCGTCGGCACACCGTCCGGTGCGGCTTCCCGCACGTCCTCCGGCACCGCATCGCGCACGTCATCCGGCACCGCATCGCGGGCCACGTCCGGCGCCGTCTCGCGCGCCTCGTCCGGCACCTTCTTGCCCACCTCGTCCGGCACGGCGTCCCGTCTCGCATCGTCGTTCACGCCAGACAGGACCGCGCACCCCGCCCCGGGGTTGTGCCGGATCCGGAAGAAGATCACGACCGGCGGCGCCGGCCGACGGCCCTACGTCTTCCGCAGCTCCGGCGCCGGCACCCCGATCAGCAGCCGCCGGACCGCGTCCCAGGCCGCGCGCAGGGCGGCGGCGCAGGCCCGGGTGTCGGAGCCGAGCAGCCGCAGCCAGGCGCCGCTGTCCTGCGGCAGCACGCTGACCCCGTAGAGCAGTTCGCCGTACTCCTGGCCGCAGCCGGCCACCGCCTCGTGCAGGACGTCCGCGACCCGGGCCGCCGGGGCGAGCGGGCTGAGGACGTACAGGCTGGACATCACGTCGTGCCCGGCCAGCACCGCCGGCCCGGTGACCCCGGCACCCCTACCGCCCCCTCCGCCTCCGCCTCCGCCTCCACCCGGCGAGGGCTCCAGCCGCACGGTGTCCAGTGCCACCAATTCACCACCTGGGCGCCGCACTTCGAGGTCCGAGGCGAACACCCGGTAGGCGTTGCGCTCGCCCCGGGCGAGGCGGCCGGCCAGGACGGTCTCGCCGGCCAGTACGGTCGCGTCCGGGTCGACGGTGAGGACGGTCCGCTGGTAGAGGCGCGAGTCGACGAAGGGGATCACCGGCTCGGGCAGGTACTCGACGTAGGCGCGCGGGCCGGCCGTCAGGTTGACCAGTTGCGTCGCGTAGTCGTGCTCCATCCGGTAGACCTTGGTGGCGGCCTGGGTGGTCAGGTGGACCGCCGTGTCGGCGCCGCAGTGCAGGTCGGTGCGGAGCCGGTCGGCCTGGAGGATGCCGCCGCCGGTGGACATCAGGAAGGTGACGGCGAGGTCGGGGCGGGCCGGGTCGAAGTAGAGCGGGCGCATGATCTGCAGCGGCGACTTCTGGTAGTGGCCGGTGAGTTCGGTGCGTCCGCCGACCCGCTCGAAGGCCAGCTCCAGCAGCCCGACCTTGCCGGGACGTCCGACCGCGAGGGTGTCGGGCGTCCCGGCGTGGCGGCGGACCTCGTACGGGACGCGGGCCGGCTCGTAGTGCCGGGGGTCGAGCCGGGGCACTGCCGCAGCCGGGGAGGCTGTCACGCCGGGACCTTGCGGAAGGTCTCCAGGAAGGTCGCGATCTCCTCCAACCCCTCCCCCGTCAGGCAGTTGGTGAGCACCACCGGTCCGCCCTCGCGCACCCGGTGGGCGTCGGACTCCATCACCCCGAGGTCGGCGCGGACGTACTGGGCGATGTCGATCTTGTTGATGACCAGCAGGTCCGACTCGGTGATGCCCGGGCCGCGCTTGCGGGGCATCTTCTCGCCCTCGGCGGTGTCGAGGACGAAGAGGAAGAGGTCGACCAGCACCGGGCTGAAGGTCAGCGTGAGGTTGTCGCCGCCGGACTCGTACAGCAGGGTGTCGACGTCCGGGAAGCGTTCCAACATCTCGGCGCCGGCCGCGAGGTTCATCGTCGGGTCGTCCCGTACGGCGGTGTGCGGGCAGGCGCCGGTCTCCACGCCGACGACCCGCTCGGGGTCCAGCATCCCGGCCAGGGTGCGCCGCACGTGCTGGGCGTCCTCCTGGGTGTAGATGTCGTTGGTGATGACCGCCGGGCGGTGGCCGCGGGCGATCAGCACCGGGACGAGCGCCTCGATCAGCGCCGTCTTGCCGGAGCCCACCGGTCCGCCGATGCCCACGCGGAGCACGTTCTCGGTCAACTCTCCTCCTTCTGTCGGTCGTTCTTCTGTGGCGCACGTACGCATCGGGCGGTCAGCTCATGAACAGCCGGGCCTCCGCCCGCTCGTGCCGCCCGGACATGGCGTCCGCGACCGGCACGCAGCCGCCGAGGTCCGCCAAGTCCCGTTCCAGGGCGGCGGATACGACCTCCCGGATCACCGGGGAGGCCGCCCGCAGCACCACCTGCGCCTTGCGGTGGTCGGTCAGCCGGAGCCTCAGCGCCGCGCCGACGAAGCTGGTGCAGAACGCGAACAGGTCGCTGGTGACGGCCTGTTGGACGGGGACGCCGGCCGAGGCGTACGCCACCCCGGCCGCCACCGCCTGGCAGCCGGGGGCCCGCTTCTCCGCGACCAGCGCGGCGTACCGCTCCAGCGGCTCGCCGCCCACCGACTCCCGGGCGATGTCCAGGAGTTGGCGACCGGTCCGGGTGGCGGCCAGGCGCAGCTCGCGGTTGAGCCTGGTGGCGTGCAGCCGCTGGTCGGTCTCGGCGAGCAGCTCCCAGTCGCCCGCCGTGGCCGCCCGGTGGGCCAGGACCAGGGCCGTGGCGTCGGACGGCCCGACGCCGTGCCGCAGCAGGTCGGCGAGCAGCCCGGGCAGGGTGTCCGGGGTGACGGCCTTGGCCTGGGCGTAGCCCTCCAGCCCGTGCGAGAGGGTGTAGAAGCCGCTGGGGAAGGCCGAGTCGGTCAGCTGGAGGCAGACCAGCAGGGCGTCCAGGCCGTCCAGGGCATCCGGATCCCCCAGGCCGCCCATGGCATCCAGGCCCGGCCGCGTCTCGGTGACGGGGCTCACGCGAGGTAGAACAGGTGGTTGAGCGGCAGCTCGCGGGCCGGTTCGATGGTGGCGGGCTCGCCGTCCAGGGTGACCTTGTACGTCTCCGGGTCGACCGCGATCTTCGGCAGCGCGTCGTTGCGCACCATGTGCTGCTTGCCGACCGTACGGCACCGCCGCACCGGCAGCACCCGGCTCTCCAGGCCGAGTTGGGCCGGAACCCCGAGGTCGACGGCGGCCTGCGACATGAAGGACACCCGGGTGGCCTGCTTCGCCCGCCCGTACTGGCCGAACATCGGGCGGTAGTAGACCGGTTGGGGGGTGGGCAGCGAGGCGTTCGGGTCGCCCATCAGTGCCCAGTTGATCACGCCGCCCTTGATGACCATCTTCGGCTTGGCGGCGAAGGAGTTGATCGGCCAGAGCACGATGTCGGCGAGCTTGCCGGGCTCCAGCGAGCCGATGTGGTCGGCGGTGCCGGAGGCGACGGCGGGGTTGATGGTGAGCTTGGCGAGGTAGCGCAGGACGCGGGTGTTGTCGTTGCGCTCGCTGTCGCCGGCCAGCTTGCCGCGCTGGTCCTTGCAGTGGTGGGCGGTCTGGAAGGCCCGGGTGAAGGACTCGCCGATCCGGCCCATCGCCTGCGAGTCGGAGGAGAAGATCGAGATGACGCCCTCGTCGTGCAGCACGGTCTCGGCGGCGATGGTCTCGGCGCGGACCCGGGAGTCGGCGAAGGAGACGTCCTCGGGGATGTTGTGGCTGAGGTGGTGGCAGACCATCACCATGTCCAGCAGCTCGTCCACCGAGTTGACGGTGTAGGGCAGCGTCGGGTTGGTGGAGGACGGCAGCACGTTGGGCTCGCCGGCGATCCGCATGATGTCGGGGGCGTGGCCGCCGCCCGCGCCCTCGGTGTGGAAGGTGTGGATGGTGCGGCCGTCGATCGCGGACAGGGTGTCCTCGAAGTAGCCGGACTCGTTGAGGGTGTCGGTGTGGATGGCCACCTGCACGTCGTACTCGTCGGCGACGCTCAGCGCGCTGTCGATCGCGGCCGGGGTGCTGCCCCAGTCCTCGTGCACCTTGAGGCCGCACACGCCCGCCTCGACCTGCTCGCGCAGCGCGCCGGGCAGCGAGCCGTTGCCCTTGCCCAGCAGGCCGACGTTGACCGGCAGGTCCTCGACGGCCTGGTACATCCGGTGGATGTTCCACGGGCCGGGGGTGCAGGTGGTGCCGTTGGTGCCGTCGGACGGGCCGGTGCCGCCGCCGATCAGGGTGGTGATGCCGTTGCTCAGCGCCTCCTGCACCTGCTGCGGGGCGATGAAGTGGATGTGGGTGTCGATGCCGCCGGCGGTGGCGATCAGGTGCTCGCCGGAGATCACCTCGGTGCCGGGGCCGATCACCAGCCGCGGGTGCACGCCGCTCTGGGTGTGCGGGTTGCCCGCCTTGCCGACCGCGACGATCAGGCCGTCCTTGACGCCGATGTCGCCCTTGACCACGCCGAGCACCGCGTCCATGACGACCACGTTGGTGATGACCAGGTCGAGGGCGCCCTGGAGGGAGGTCGCGGCCGGGTCCTGGGCCATCCCGTCGCGGATGCCCTTGCCGCCGCCGTAGACGGCCTCGTCGCCGTAGTGGCCCTGGTTGAAGTCCTGTTCGACCTCGACCAGGAGGTTGGTGTCGGCGAGGTGGAAGCGGTCGCCGACGGTGGGGCCGAAGAGGTCGGTGTACTGCCTGCGGGAGAGGATGGCCATCAGCGGTCGCCTTCCGGGTGGGTCTCCGTGTGGAAGTCCCGGGGCCGGTCTTCCTTGTGGTCGAGGTTGGTGCCCTTGAAGCCGAGGGCGATGGCCCGGTCGACGGCGCGGGCGCGGGTGGCGGGGGCGGTGATGCCGCCGTCCACGAGGTTGGCGAAGCCGACCAGGCGGCGGTGGCCGCCGAACTCGGCGAGCGTGACGTCCTTGGTGTCGCCCGGCTCGAACCGGACGGCGGTGCCGGCCGGGATGTCCAGGTGCTTGCCGAAGGCGGCGTTGCGGTCGAAGTCGAGGGCGCGGTTGGCCTCGAAGAAGTGGTAGTGGGATCCGACCTGGATCGCCCGGTCACCGGTGTTGCTGACCGTGACGGTGGCCTTGGCGCGGCCGGCGTTGATCTCCACCGGGTCGTCGCCGTACAGGTACGCGGCGCCACCAGACATGGCTGGCCTTCCTCTCTGCCGGGTCAGTGGGGGGTGTGTGCGGGTTCATGGGTATGGCTGGGGTGGTGCGGGTGGTGCGGGTGGGCCGCGTGGCCGTGCTGATGCCCGCCCGGCCCGTGGCTGTGACCGTGGCCCTGCTCCCCCGGCCCGTGGCTGTGCGCGTAGCCGTGCCCGTGCTCGGCGTCGAGGCCGGCCAGGATGCCGTCCTCCCCGTGCCCGAGCAGGTGCAGCGCCGCCGCCGTCCGGGCCGCGACCACCCCGGCGACGGCGGACGGCCGCAGCAGCGGGCCGCCGTCCCGTACGCCGGGCAGCGCGGTGCGCAGGGCCGGCCCGAAGGAGGCCGGAACGGCCGTCACCTCGCGGGCGCCGAGCAGCCGGCAGCGTTCGGCGCCCTCGGCCGGGTCCGGGTCGCCGCCGTCGAAGGCGACCTCGACCCACCGGTGCCGCCCGTACTGGCGGGCGAGGCGGGCGATCCGGAACAGTTCGGCGTCCTCGAAGGGGCCGGCCGCCGGGGCGGTGACCAGCACCGCGCCGTCGGGGGCGGGGCCGGCGGCGGCGCGCAGCCAGCCGATCAGGTGGTCAGCGGCGCCGAACGGCGCGGTCAGGGCGAGCCGTCCGCGGCCCTCCCCGGCGGCCAGCCAGCGCAGCGCCCGGGCGGTGTCGGCGACGAGCTTCGGGTCGCGGCCGAGCGTCATCGGTACGACGCACACCGGCCCGTCGTCCGCCGCGGCGAGCGCGGACCGGACGGCCTCGGTGAGCGGACGGCCCGCGGGGGCCGCGGCGTGCACGGTGGACTCGCGGGCCGCCAGTGCCGCGAGGTCCCGGCCGCCGTCGCTCTCGTGGCCGCCGGCCAGCACCACGGTGGCGGCGGCATGGGACCGGGTCATCACTCAGGCACCCACCGGGTCGTGGCAGGAGACCAGCTTGGTCCCGTCCACGAACGCCGCCTCGACCTGGAGCAGCGGGAGCATCTCGCGCACGCCCGGCATGACGTCCTCGCCGCCGACGACCTGCTTGCCGATCTCCATGCACTCGGCGACGGTGCGGCCGTCCCGGGCACCCTCCATGATCGCCTCGCTGATCAGCGCGCAGGCCTCGCTGTAGTTCAGCTTGACGCCGCGGTCCCGGCGTTTGCGGGCCAGATCGGCGACGACGTAGATGTACAGCTTGTCGATCTCACGCGGCGAGAGATTCACGGGTATCACTCTTCCTTTCCGAGAATCCGATGGAATGCAGAAAGATGCTCAACGGGCTTCGGTGAGCCCGGTGTTACTCGACATCAGATGAATTCGGCGGCGCCGGACGCGGAATCAAGTCCGGCGCAGGCGCGGGACGGCCGGCACCGCCGCCAGGAACAGCAGTGTGGTCAGGACGAACGGCCAGGTGAAGGCGTGACCGCCGAAGGGCGCGGAGGCCGCGCCGAGCGCCGGCGTGAGCACGGTCGCGCCGGCCGCACCGACCAGGGCGTACGCCGCGCTCCAGGCGTCGGGCGCCAGGAACACCCCGCACAGCGCGAGGGCGACCAGGACGCCGCTGTACCCGAGCAGGCCCTGCCCGACCGCCTCGCCGGGGGCGCCGAACACCCAGGCCGTGAGCAGCCCGGTGGCGCTCCCCGCGCAGGCCATCAGGCCCGCGAGCCGGCTCGCCGCGAACAGCCCGGCCAGGAACAGCAGTCCGACGTACCACTGCGGCATGAAGAAGATCTGACCGATGTTCGCGAAGAAGCCGTGCCAGAGCTGGTCCCAGCTCAGCCCGGTCGGCCCGTCGGCCGGGACGGGCAGCGCGGCGGGTGCGCCCGCGCCCTGCCACAGTCGCCGGAAGCCGGGGGCGGCCGCCGTGACGGCCGTCGCGACCAGGCAGAACGGCGCGGTCAGCGCGGGCAGCCGCCAGGTGGCGAGCAGCGCCCCGAGCCCCGCCGTGACCACCACGGCGACGGCGGACCCGAGGGCCGCCACCGCGACCGTCGCCGGGTGCCCGGCACCCAGGAAGACGGCGCAACTCAGCGCCACCAGGCAGCCGTTGTACCCGTGCAGCCCCGCCCCGACGGTCTCCCGGTCGAGCCCGAGCCCGTACGCGACGGCGGTGGAGACGGCGCTGCCGAGCAGTCCGTAGAGGCCGTACCGCCAGTCGGCGGCGAACAGTGCGGCCACGAAGAAGAGTCCGCAGACGACGGACGGCATGAAATCGACCTGCGCGACGCCGCGCAGGACCTCCGCGACCACCCTGGCGGATATCGGACGAGTCGCCACCGAGGCGCTCTCCCCACCCTGTTGCAAACCCATGCTGCGCACCAATTTTCCGGTACGGCCGGCCTGCCTGAATGTCGGCCCCGGCGATTCCTCCGGAACCGTACTCCTATGGTTTGCGAAGTCCAGGGGGTACGGGGTGTTATGCCAAATCCACGAAGGGTGACCATCGGGCCGCTGAGCTGCAACAATCTGTTGAAGTCACGGTCCGTCGGGTTCGTTGCAGGGAGAAATCCTTTGCGAAGTTTTACTGACGGTTGGCATCGGCTATGCCGGGGCCGCGCTCGCTCCCGCCCGGATCAGATGCCGCGCCAGGAACCGTTCCGACGACTCCAGTTCGGGCTCCGGCACCTCGAGGTGGCCCCCGGGGTTGGCGTGCAGCGTCTTCTCCCGCGAGCCCAGCGCGCCGAACAGCGCCAGCGCCCCCTCGCGCGGGACCAGCGCGTCGTCCCACTGGAGGAGGAACTCCACCGGCACGCCGACCCGACCCGCCGCCTCCGTCTGCGACGCGTGCCCCGTCAGCCCGAACACCGCGACGGCGACGCGCGGTTCGGCCGCCGCCAGCGGGATGCCGATCGCGCCCCCCAGCGACAACCCCCAGTACCCGACCGGCCCGAGGCCCTCCGCGTGTCCGGGGTCCTCCACCCGACCGGGGCGCTCCGCCTGTCCGGGGCCCTCTGTCCGACCGGTGCGCTCCGCCTCACCGCTCAGCGCGTCCAGCACCGCCACCCACTCCGGCACCGCCCGCTCCGCGAGCGCCGCCGTGTGCCGCGCCACCCAGGCGCTGACCGGCCGACCCGCCGCGATCAACTCCCCGATCTCGGTGGCGAACCGCTCGTCCTGGGCGCTGCGCGTCCGCTCCCCGTGCCCCGGCGCGTCCAGCGCCACCGCCGCGAACCCGTGCCGCCGCACGAACCGCCGGGCCCGGTCCACCAGTCCCGGACCCAGCTTGTGCTGGCCGCCGCCGTGCCCCAGCAGCACCAACGGCCGCCCGCCGAGGGGCGATCCGTCCGGCTGCCAGAGCACTCCGGGCGCGCCGTCGAGGGTGAAGTGGCGCTGCGTCACGCCGTCCGCGCTGGATTCCGTGGTGAAGTGCACCCCGTCATCATGGCTCCCGACACACGTTCGGGTCCGGCCTTTCCCTCGACGGGCTGCCCCGCGACGGGGTCACCGCCGTCGCCACCGCACGGCTCGCCGCTACCGCGCGGCCGGGCCGTCCTCGTGGAGGAAGGCGAGCAGCAGGGCGGTGGTCTCGGCCGGGCGCTCCAGGCTGGGGAGGTGGCCGGCCCAGGGGAGCTCCTGGTGCCGGGCGTCGGGGAGGAGGGCGGGGAGGGCGGCGGCGATGTCCCGGAAGTCCGGGAAGTCGTGGGCGCCGGACACGGCCAGGGTGGGGGCGGTGATCCGGCCGAGGTCGACGTCCTCGCGGTCGGAGCCGACCGTCGCCGTCATCTGGACGTCGAAGGCGTGGCGCTGCATCCGGCGGACGTCCGCGCGGGTCCGCTCGTCGGCCTCCGGGCCGAGCCAGGACTCGACGTTCAGCTCGACGGCCTCGTCGATCCGCCCGGCCTCGATCAGCTCGTCCTCGCGCCCGCCGAAGGCGCGCAGGGTGTCGCTGGGCTGGTGTCCGGGCATGCCCGCGCCGAGCAGGGCCAGTCTGGTGACCGCCTCGGGGCGCAGCGCGGCCGCCGTCAGGGCGATCCGGCCGCCGTAGGAGGCGCCGACCAGGGCGGCGGTCCCGATGCCCAGGTGGTCGAGCAGGGCCAGGACGTCCCCGGCGTCGCTGTACGGGGCGTCCGCGAGCGGCGTGTCGCCGAAGCCGCGGAAGTCGCAGCGGACCACCCGGTGTCCGGCGTCGACCAGCGGCTGCCACTGCGCGTCCCACATCCGCCGGTCGCACACCGAGGAGTGCAGCAGCACCACGGCGGGCCCACTGCCCGCTACGTCATGAGAAATGATCATTCGGCGGATCGTAGTGTCCCCGCCGCTGTTCCCCAAGCGATTTGAAGCCGCCGCGGTCACAGGTAAGCGCTTTCGACCGCCCCCGGGCTCTGGACGGGTGAAGGAGGTGCTCGGAGGTGCTCATGGGAGAAGCGAAAGACGATCGGGACGACGGGTTCCAGGCGTTCATCGTCACGGTCTGGCCGCGCCTGGTACGGACGGCGTACCTGCTGGCCGGCGAGCAGTACGCGGCCGAGGACCTGGTGCAGTCGGCCGCCGAGAAGGCCTGCGCGGCCTGGTCGAAGGTGCGCCGGGCCGACGATCCGTACGCCTATGTGCGGCGGATCCTGGTCAACCAGCACGCCCGCCGCTGGCGCCGCCGGGCGCCGGAGCTGCTGGTGGACGCGGTGCCGGACGCGGCGGGGGCGGAGGACGGCTACGCCCGCTCCGACCAGCGCGGGGCCCTGCTGGCCGCGCTGGCCACCCTGCCGCCGCGCCAGCGCGAGGCGGTGGTGCTGCGGCACTGGGAGGACCTGAGCGACAGCCAGACGGCGGCCGCCATGGGGTGCTCGGTGGGCGCGGTGCGCAGCCACGCGGCGAAGGGCATCGCGCGGCTGCGGCAGGTCACGGCACTGGTGGGACTCAAGGACACGACGCACATCGGAGGAGCGGCATGAGGGGCGGCATGGACCGGGAACCGGACGGGGTGGGCGGGGACGACGGCACGGACCTGTGGGTGGGGCTCGGCCTCGCCGAGGCGGCGGCCGGCGCGCGGATCGGCCCGGCGCCGGTGACGGACATCCTGGCGGGGGGCCGCCGGCTGCGGCACCGCCGCCGTACGGTGGTCGGCGCGGCGGCGCTGGCCGCCGCGGTGGCGCTGACCGGCGGGGCGCTGGCGCAGCTGCGGCCGGGCCCGGCGCCCGCCCACGGGATCGGTCCGGCCGGCGTCGGCGCCGCGCCCACGCCCACGCTCACGGTGGCGAACACCCCCGGGCTGGGCACCCCCCTCCCGCCGAACGGGACCGCCCCGGCCTTCCGCAACCCGCTGACCCCGGTCCGGGTGCTGCTCGGCCAGGGCCTGACCCCGGACGGCAAGCAGTGGCAGCTGTGGGAGGCACTGTGGCCGGAGGCCCCCCGGGAGCGGGCGTTCGAGCAGGCGACGGCGGTGTGGGAGGAGCGCAGCAGGTACGACTCGGCGGTCTCCAAGCCGACGGAGGAGTACGTCCAGCGGTACTGGCAGCCGGACTGCGACGTCACCAACGTCTACTTCACGGTGGACGGGGTGCGGCTCAGCCATGACTCCGACGGCGCCCAGGCGGCCCCGGGCAAGGTCGACCCGCGCAACCGGACCGTCTTCGGCGGCGGCCTGGTCGGCCACCGGGGCAAGGGCGACACCGTGGCCCCGCTGGACGTGGTGCTGCTCTCGATCGGACCGGACGTCGGCCGGGTGGTGGTGACCTGGGCGGACGGCAGCACCACGGAGCCGACGCCCGTCACCGTGGCCGACTCCCCGATCCGCGAGCTGGTGGTGGCCCGCCCGGGGACGATGCGGGCGAAGTCCTGGCAGTTCTTCGACAAGGACGGCAACAAGCTCCCGGACGCCGGTGCCAAGTACTTCACCGAACCGGCCTCCTGAGCCCGGGGCAGGCGCGGGAGGTCGGCCGGGCCGACTTCCCGCGCCCCTGTCTCCCTCAGCCGAGCAGCAGCTTCGCGGCGGCCGTCGCACCGTCCGTGCGGACCCGGGCCGAGAGGGCGGCGGCGCGCTCGCGGGCGGCGGGGGCGAGGGCCCGGCGCAGGGCGGCGGTGAGGGACGCGGTGGTCGGGGTCGGGCCGTCGTGGGCGGCGCCGATGCCCAACTCGGCCACCCGCGCGGCCCAGTACGGCTGGTCCACCATCTGTGGGACCAGCACCTGGGGCACCCCGGCCCGGGCGGCCGTGGTGGTGGTGCCCGCGCCGCCGTGGTGGACGACGGCGGCCACCTTCGGGAACAGCGCCTGCTGGTTGACCTCGCCGACCGCGAAGCAGTCCTCGGCCCCGTCCACCTCCGCCAGTCGGGCCCAGCCGCGGCCGAGCAGCACCCGGCGGCCCTGCGCCCGGACCGCCTCGACGGCGACCCGGGCGGCGCCCGCCGGGTCGCGCAGCGGCATGCTGCCGAAGCCGACGTACACCGGCGCCTCGCCGGCCGCCAGGAAGGCCGACAGGTCGGCGGGCAGCGGGCGTTCGTCCGGCAGGATCCACGCGCCGGTCTGCACCGCCTCGGGCCAGGCCGCGTCCGCCTCGGCGGGCCGCGGCCACGGGTCGAGCAGCGGGTCGGTGGCCAGCCACGGCCGGCCGGTGAGGACGTGGTCCCGGACGTTGTCGGCCTCGGGCAGTCCGACCGCCGCCCGGCGGGAGTTGACCGCGTCGCCGAACAGCGCGTTCATCGTCCCGATGTTGAGCTCCCACAGCTCCCGGGGGTCGGTCGCCTCCGGCGGGTAGGGCAGCATCGGGTACTCGAACGGCCGGTGGTGCGGGGAGGGCAGCACGGTCGGCTGGAGGGCCACGTACACGAAGCGGGCGCCCAGTTGCTCGGCCGCCGCCTGTGCGCCGGCCGCCGCCGGGAACAGCCCGGTGGCCAGCACCGCGCCGCCCGGCTCGGCCGCCGCGAGCACCGCCGCGTGGAACTGCTCGACCAGCCGGGCGGCGCGCGCGGGCAGCTCCCCGGGCTTCGGCGGCGGCCCGCTGACCAGCGCGCGCACCGACTGACCGACCGGCACCGGCTCGACTCCGGCCTCGGCCAGCCGCGCCGAGAACTCCTCGTCCGGCGGCGCGCAGACCCGCACCTCGGCGCCGAGTTCCCTCAGCCGCACCGCCAGCGCGGCCATCGGCTCGACGTCCCCGCGCGACCCGTACGTCGACAACACCACTCGCACTTCGTGACTCCCCGTTTCGCGGATCTGCTTCCGTGCTTCGCGGACCTGCGTCCTCGAAGCGGTGATTCTGCGTCACCACCGGGGCCTTGCGGCAAGGCCCCCCGTGCGCTGTACGTTGAGAGTGGCGAGGAGTGGGTACGCCTCCGCGGACGCCACCACCGCATCCGAAATTCCCGGGCGGACACCGCTTCTCCTGCCAGAATCTCCTTCATGCGCGCGATCATCGAGGACATGGCCGGTCAACTCGCCCGTGTGCCGGGCGTGGTGGGAGTGATGCTCGGCGGGAGCCGGGCACGGGGCGAGGAGCGGCCGGATTCGGACTGGGACCTCGGGGTGTACTACCGGGGCGGCCCCGACCTCGACGCGCTGCGGGCGCTCGCCGGGCCGGGGACCGAGGTGGCCGGCCCGGGCGGCTGGGGCCCGTGGGTCAACGGCGGGGCGTGGCTGCGGGTCGACGGCGTCGCCGTGGACTGGATCCTGCGGGACCTCGACCGGGTCGGACGGGTGTGGGCGGACTGCCGCGCGGGCCGCTACGAGGTGGGGACGCAGGCCGGCCACCCGCTCGGCTTCTGGTCGCCCTGCTACCCGGGCGAGGTCGCCCTCGGACAGCCGTTGGCCGACCCCACCGGGGAGTTGGCGCGGCTCAAGCGGCAGACCGCCGACTACCCGGAACCGCTGCGCGGGGCCCTCACCGCGGCCACCTGGGAGGCCGGCTTCCTGCTCGACACCGCCGCGAAGAGCGCCGTCCGCGCCGACGCCCTGCACGTCTCGCTCTGCCTGTCGCACGCCGTCGGCATCCTGGTCCAGGCCCTGTTCGCCCACCACCGCCGCTGGTGCCTGAACGAGAAGGGCGCGCTGGCCGTAGCCGGTCGACTGCCGGACGCCCCACCGTACTTCGGCCGGCGCGCGCACGGCCTGCTCGCCGAGCCCGGCGGGTCGGCGGCGGAGCTGACGGCCACCGTCGCCCGGGCGCGGGAGCTGACCAGGGAGACCGTGGCCGCACTGAACCGCTGAGCCGCCGAACGACTGATCGCCAACCGCCCGGCGGGCGAGGCGCGTTCAGCCCCGGTGCCAGGAGGCGGCGTTCCGGTGGTCGGCCGCCGACGCCACCTCGACGGCCGCCGCCCTCATCTCCCGCTCCCAGTCCCGCGTCACCTCGACCGGCCACGTGTCGACGCAGCCCGGGCAGCAGACCCGGTCGACCAGCTCCGCGAGCCGCCGCTCCGCCCCGGTCGTGCGCTCGTCGATCCGGGACCAGAGCATGGCGACGGCCTCAACCGGCGTGATCTCCCCGGACACCAGCCGGGCCGCGGTGTGGTGCAGGAGGCTGCGCTGGACGAAGCCGTCGTCCGGCACCGGCAGGCCCAGCTCCGCCATCGCCTGCCACAGCAGCTCCGTCAGCTCGACCGGGGGCTCGCCCCGGCCCGGCCGCCCCGCGAGGTCGCAGAGCGCGGGCGAGTCCCCGCCGATGCCCGCCGCCAGCAGCCCGGCGGCGGCCATCGGCAGGTCCTCGGGGAAGACCAGTCCGGCGGAATACTGCCAGGCCAGGGTGAATGCGTCGTCCATGGCGCCATCCTGACAAAGCGGCCACGCCAGCCGCCACCGGATTCTCCGCCCCTGCGGAAAACCACAGGGTGCGGCGGTACGGAAAACCACAGGGCGTCCGCCGGAAACCCGCATACCGGCGCTGACCTGCGGTTCCTAGCGTGGAGGGCAGAGCCGGGCGCACCAGGCGCCGGCACCGCGACCACCCTGGAGCCCGCATGCCGCACACCGTCCTCGCCATCGCCCAGCAGCCCGCCGACGGCTTCGCCGGCTGGGCGGCCGACCTGGTCGACACCCTGGGCGGCCCCGGGGCCGGCCTGGCGATCGCGCTGGAGAACCTGTTCCCGCCGCTGCCCAGCGAGGTGATCCTGCCGTTGACGGGCTTCGCCGCCGGGCAGGGCGTGATCAGCCTCGCCTCCGCGCTGACCTGGACGACCCTCGGCTCGGTCGCCGGGGCCGTCGTCCTCTACTGGCTGGGCGCCCTGTTCGGCCGGGAGCGGATGCACGCGATCTGGGCCCGGCTGCCGCTGGTCAAGGCCTCCGACCTGGAGCGCACCGAGGCCTGGTTCGCCCGGCACGGGACGAAGGCGGTGCTGCTGGGCCGGATGGTGCCGATCTTCCGCAGCCTGATCTCCGTTCCGGCCGGGGTCGAGCGGATGCCGCTGCCCGCGTTCGTCATGCTGACCACGATCGGCAGCCTGGTGTGGAACAGCGTGCTGGTGATGGCCGGGTTCCTGCTCGGGGACCGCTGGGACACGGTGGAGACGTACGTCGGCCTCTTCTCCAAGGCGGTCCTGGTGGTGGTCGCGGCGGCCGTGGCCGGGTACGTCGTGATGCGCTGGCGCGGGCGCAACAGCGCCGCCCAGCACCGCCGCGCCCGGTGACCGGCCCGGCCGGACCCACCGGCCCCGATGGCCCCGAACACCCCACCGCCTCCGAAGGCCCGGCCCGCCCCGTAAGCTCGGACCCCGTGCGGGGGGATGCAGCGGACACCACGTCATGGCCGCGCCGGGCCACCGGAGTTCTGCTCGGCTGCCCGAGCGCCGCGCTCTCCGCGCTGTACCTCCTCCTCGCGGCCGCCGTCCTCGGCCCGTTCCTGCTCTGGCCGCGCACCCGCCCGTACGCGGTGCCGGGCCTGCTGTCCGGGGTGCGCCGGCTGGCCGCACTGGAGCGGGCCCGGCGCAGCGCCTTCTTCGGCGACCGCTTCCCCCACCAGTACCGGGCGGACGACCGCCGGGTGCTGCGCTACCTGGCGGTGCGCAGCGGCGGCGGGCTCGTCGCCGGGGTGGTGCTGGGGCTGCTGGGCTTCGGGCTGGCGCTGGCCGTCCTGCTGGTCGGCGGGGTGCTGCGCGGCTCGCTGGGCTGGGAGGAGCTGGCGACCCAGGTGCTGCTCGGCGGGGTGCTGCTCTTCCTGGCCGTGCAGGGCCTGTTCTCGCTGGCCGCGCTGGACGCCCGGACCGCCCGGGAGTGCTTCGGGCCGTCCGAGGCCGAGCTGCTGCGCCGCCGGATCGCCGAACTCGCCGACAGCCGGGCCGCGGTGGTGCAGGCCGTGGACGCCGAGCGGCGGCGGATCGAGCGGGATCTGCACGACGGCGTGCAGCAGCGGGTGGTCGCGCTGGCGATGCTGATCGGCCGGGCTCGGCGCGGCCTGGACCGCCGCCAGGACCCGGAGCGGACGGAGGCGCTGCTGCGCCAGGCGCACCGGGAGGCGCAGGGGGTGCTGACCGAGCTGCGCGAGGTGGCCTGGCGGGCGTACCCGTCGGCGCTGGACACCCTGGGCCTGGAGGAGGCGCTGGGCGGGGTGGCCGAGCGGTGCGCCATCCCGCTGCGGCTCCGCTACGAGGTGGCCGGCCCGCTGCCCGAACCCGTCCGGACCGCGGCCTACTTCGTGGTGTCGGAGTGCGTCACCAACGCGGCCAAGCACTCCGCCGCCTCGGCCGTCTCGGCCCTGGTCGAGCGGACCGCCGGCGTGCTCACCGTACGGGTCGAGGACGACGGCACCGGCGGCGCGGACCCGGCGGGCAGCGGCCTGACCGGCCTGCGCGGGCGGGTCGCCGCGCTGGACGGTACCCTCCACGTCCACAGCCCCGCCGGGGGCCCGACCGTCATCACCGCGGAGCTGCCATGCGCGTGACCCTCGCCGAGGACTCGACCCTGCTGCGGGAGGGCCTGGTCCGGCTGCTCGCCGAGGAGGGGCACGAGGTACTGGCCGCGGTCGGCGACGCGGCGGCGCTGACGGCGGCGGTGGCGGAACGGCCGCCGGACGTCGTGGTGGTGGACATCCGGATGCCGCCGACCCACACCGACGAGGGGCTGCGGGCGGCGGTGGAGATCCGCGAGCGCTGGCCGGAGGTGGGCGTGCTGGTGCTCTCCCAGCACATCGAACGCGGGTACGCGGCCCGGCTGTTGGACGCGGGCGCGGAGCGGGTCGGCTACCTGCTGAAGGACCGGGTGGCGGAGGTCGACGAGTTCCTGGACGCCCTGGTGCGGGTCGCGGCGGGCGGCGCGGTGATCGACCCGGAGGTGGTGCGCCAACTGGTGGTGCGCACCACCCGCACCGACCCGCTGGCCCGGCTCACCCCGCGTGAGCGCAGCGTCCTGGAGGCGCTCGCCCAGGGCTGGACCAACGCCGCCATCGCGCAGCGGCTGCACGTCTCGATGAGCGCGGTGGAGAAGAACCTCAACGCCGTCTTCGACAAGCTGGACCTGCCCCGCACCACCGACTACAACCGCCGCATCCTGGCCGTCCTGCACTACCTCGGCGCGTAGCCTCCGCGCCGTCGGCTCAGGGCTTCCGCGGCTCCCGGCCGCGCAACGCGTCGACCGGGCTGGCGTCCGGGCGGCTGTCCGGACCGGCGGCCGGCCCGGCGGTGCCCGGCGGCCGGAGGGTGAGGACGCGGTCGGCGAGGGGCAGCAGCGCCCGGTCGTGGGTGATCAGGACGGTGGTGCGCCCGGTCATCAGGCGGCGCAGCGCGGGGACGAACTGCTCGACGGTGTGCGGGTCCAGCCCGGTGGTGGGTTCGTCCAGGACCAGCACGGGGGTGTCCCGCAGGAAGGCGCGGGCGATGGCGACGCGCTGGCTCTGGCCGCCGGAGAGCTGGAAGCCGTCGGCGCCGATCACCGTGCGGTAGCCGTCCGGGAGCGCGGTGACGAAGTCGTGGGCGCCGGCGTTGCGGGCGGCGCGTTCGATGGCGGCGGGCGGGGCGTCGGGGCGGCCGTAGGCGATGTTGTCGGCGATGGTCGCGCGGAACAGCGGGGCCTGCTGGGGCAGCAGGGTGACGGCCTGGCGCAGCGAGGCGAGGGTGAGGTCGCGCAGGTCCTGGCCGTCGAGGCGGACGGTGCCGGCCTGCGGGTCGAGGAAGCGGACGAGGAGCTTGGCGAGGGTGGACTTGCCGCTGCCGCTGGGCCCGACGAGGGCCAGGGTCTCACCGGGGAGCAGGTCGAGGTCCAGGTCGGTGAGGACGGGCGGCCCGGGGGTCCCGGTGGCGCCGGGGTAGCCGGCCCGGACGCCCTGGAGGGTGACCCGGCCCTGGACCGGGCCGGTGTCGCGGGCGGTGGGGCGTTCGCGCACCGGGCTGGTGAGGTCGTGCAGTTCCAGCACGCGTTCGCCCGAGGCGCAGGCCGTGCCGGCCAGCGGGACGAGGGCGGCGAGCTGCTGGGCGGGCTCGAACAGCTGGGCCATGAAGGCGGCGAAGGCGAGCAGGCCGCCCAGGCTGAGCTGCCCGTGGATGACCTCCAGCGCGCCGACGCCCACCACCGTGAGCCCGGCCAGCAGTTGCAGCACTCCGAGGAAGGGCTGGTAGAGGTCGGCGACCCGGGCGGCGGAGAGTTCGGCGTCGAGCAGGGCCTTGCCCTCCCGGTGGACCCGTTCGACCTCGCGGCTCTCCTGGCCGCAGGTCCGGGTGACGGTGGCGTTGCGCAGGGACTCCTCCAGCAGCGCGGTGACGCCGCCCGCGCGGCGCTGGACCTGCCGTTCCCGGCGCCGGATGCGGCGCCCGAACAGGCTGGTGGAGAGGACGAACAGCGGGGCGGCCAGCAGCGCGGCCACGGTGAGCGGCCAGCTCAGGTAGAAGGCGGCTCCGGTGAACAGCAGCAGGCTGACCGCGGCCACGGCGCCCTCGACCAGTCCGGTGGCCACCATCTGCTCGATCTCGGCGATGTCGAAGGTGAGCCGTGCCACCAGGTCGCCGCGCCAGCGGGTCTCCAGGGTGTCGGGCGGCAGGGTGTGCAGGTGGGCGAGGGTGTCGGTGCGCAGCCGCAGCATGTAGCGCTCGGCGGTCCTGGTGCTGGTGTAGGTGCCGCCGTAGGTGAACAGCGCGGCGGCCACGGACGCGCCGAGCATGAGGGCGGCGAGCAGCCAGAAGTCGGCGAAGTGCCGGGGCACCAGGACGTCGTCGATCAGGTCCTTGAACAGCCAGACGGAGACGACCTCGCCGAAGGCGCCGAGGACGAGCAGGACCGCGCTCACCGGGAGCCAGCGCACGTCGGGGCGCACCCACGGCCAGAACCGGCGCATCAGCTCCCGCAGCGGGACGACGGGCGGGTCCGTCACCGGCCCCGGGTCGTCGTCGTCCCGCGCCGCCCGGTCGCCCGGGGGCGTCACTTCGCGCATGGCCACGACCCGTTGCTCTCGGAGACGTCGTTCCGGTGTCCGGAAACGACCTTTCGGGGTCCGGATCCGCCGTTTCCGAGGTGGGGACCCGTCATCCGGGGCCCCGTCGTCCGGGCCCCGTCGTCCGGGACGCGTCACCCTCCGCGTGGCGGCGGTGCCGGCCCCAGGGTGAGGGGCCGGCGGTGGTACCGCCGGCCCCTGTGATGGCGCTAGTCGGGACTGTTGTGCGCAGTCCTAGCCGAAATCACCGTCACCACATGCCGAAACGGCGACGGTGGTTTCCACGACGGTTGCGGCCACGATCACGATCACGCCCACGACCACGGTCACGGTCACGGCCGTAACCACCGCCTCTGTCTCCTCCACGGCCGAAGTAACTCATCACGGCTTCTCTCTCTCGTTGCGTCGGCGCTCCTGGCGCCCGCCGAGACCTGCACCGGCGGCGCGGTCCCGGGGACCTGGAGGCCGTTGCCCGTGGTCGGACCGTTCCGGCGGCCTGTCGGCGACGCCCGGTCCGATCCGTCCCACTCCTCCAGTATCCGCCCACCGAGCGTGTTCGCAGCTCCAGAGCCGTACGGACTTCGCGACGACCGGCCGCCACCGTGGAGGGTGTCCCGCCCGTCACGTTCGGCGACTCCCGGTACGTCATCGGAACGGCGGCTCCCACGGAGGGCGTCCGCGGCCGTGTGCCGGGTAGGCTGACCGTGGTACGCGAGTCCTCAGAGAACCTGACAAATGGGTCCGATGGCCGCCCTCCACGCCCTCCCCCTCGCCGGACGGGCCGCCACGCGGCCGGAGGGGCGGATCCGGGCCGGGCGATGGCCCGGCGGGCGTGCCGAGCGGGTCCCGGCGGGGCGTCACACAGTTTTCACACCCCGGCCATCCGGCGGCCGCGCGCCTCGTTGACACTGTGTCGGGCGAGTCCGGAAGCGCCTGCTCCGCATACGGACGGTCAACGAATGAATGACATTGTGTCTGCTCCGTGTGCAAGCACAGCCCAGGCAGCGAACGGGTTTTCACTCTAATCACACGGTATGACTAGTATCGCTTCGTCAAAAAACCGTGCCCGGACGGCCCGCCCCTCACCGGCCGGCCGCCAGCCCCAAGGAGTCAGCTCTGCGCGCGCGTGCGAATCGGCGGCCCCCGACGCCGAAGGGCCCCCGCAGGCGTCCACGCCTGTCCCTGCGGACGGCGCTGCTCGTCCTGGCCGTCGTCCCCAGCATCGCCCTGGTCGCCCTCTGGGCCGTGACCAGCGGTGAGACGGTCTTCGACTTCCAGCGGCAGGGCGCTCAGGCCCTGCTCGCCCAGAAGGCCGGACAACCGTCCAACATCGTCTACTACAACCTCCAGGAGGAGCGCCGGCTCAGCGCCGAGGCGCTCGCCCGGCCCGGCTCCAACGCCGACCAGCTGCGCCGCCAGCGGCAGCTGACCGACGACGCCGTGCGGCAGTTCCAGACCCTCTCCGGGGAGACCGCCGACAACGCGCCCGAAGAGGTGCGCACCGCCGTCGCCGAGGCACGCCAGGCGATGGGCAAGCTGGTCGAGCAGCGCGCCGGCGTCGACCGCGGCTCCGTCGACCAGCAGACGGTCTACACGTACTACACCGACCTGATCGCGGTGGACCTGCGGCTGTTCACCGCGCTCAGCCGCGTCGACACCGGCGAGGTCACCTGGATCTCCAAGACCCTCGTCAACGCCTTCTGGGCCAAGGAGATGCTGGCCCGGGAGGACGCCATCCTGGCCCGCGGCTGGCCCAGCGGCCGGCTGAGCACCGCCGACTACCAGGCCGTCCAGCAGGCCATCGGCGCCCAGGACCACCTGCTCAACGTCCAGGTGCTGCCGTACATCCCGGACACCGAGGTCCAGGGCTGGCACGACCTGATGAACGGCCCGGCCTGGCAGGCCAAGGCCGCCGTCGAGCAGCAGCTGACCAGGCCCACCGCCGCCGACGCCAACGGCACCGTCAAACTGCCGGCCGCCCAGGACCAGTGGCGCCAGGCCCTCGACCAGCTCAACCCGCCGCTGGTCAAGGCGATCGAGGCCCGTACCAGCGCCATCGTCGAGGTCGGCAAGGGCGCCATCATGGGCCTGCTGACCCGCGTGGTGCTGACCGCCGTCGTCGGCCTGATCACCGTCGTCGCGGTGATCATCGTCTCCTGGCGGCTCAGCCGCTCGCTGCGCCGCCGCATCAAGGACCTGCACACCCAGGCCGAGGAGATGCAGCGCACCCTGCCCGAGGTGGTTGACCGCCTCGGCCGCGGCGAGCAGGTGGACGTCGAGGCCGAGACCCGCACCATCACGGACGGCCCGCACGGCAACGGCACCGACGAGCTGGCCCGGCTCGGCCAGGCCCTCAACCTGGCCCGCTCCGCCGCCCTGGAGTCCGCCGTCGGCCAGGCCGAGCAGCACCGCGGCTTCGAGCGGCTGCTCCAGCGCATCGCCCGCCGCACCCAGCTGCTGATCGGCCGCCAGCTGCGCAAGCTGGACGAGCTGGAGCGCAAGCACGACGACCCGGAGGTCCTGGAGGGCCTCTTCGACCTCGACCACCTCACCGCCCGCCTGCGCCGCTACGAGGAGAACCTCGTCATCATGGCCGGCGGCCAGCCGCAGCGGCGCTGGCGCAAGCCCGTCCCGCTGCTGGACGTGCTGCGCGCCGCGCAGGGCGAGGTGCAGGACTACCGGCGGATCTCGATCGACATCGAGGGCGACCCCTGGCTCTCCGAGCGGGCCGTCGGCCCGGTGGCGCACGTGCTCGCCGAGCTGATGGAGAACGCCACCACCTTCTCCAAGCCGCCCACACCGGTCGAGGTGCGCGCCGCCGTGGTCGGCCGCGGGCTCGCGATCGAGATCGAGGACCGGGGCCTCGGCATGGACCCGGAGCAGTACGACGCGGCCAACGAGCTGATGAGCCGCCCGCCGCGCACCGACGTGCTGGCCCGGGCCGACGACATCCGCCTCGGCTTCCACGTGGTCTCCCGGCTGGCCGCCCTGCACGGGCTGCGGATCGAGTTCCGCCCGTCCGCCTTCGGCGGCACCCGGGCGGTCGTGCTCGTCCCCGACGAGCTGGTCCTGGAGGGCGACACCGGGCTGCCGGACGGCGCCGGCGGCACGGCCACCGAGCCGATCCCGCTGGTGCGCCGCTCGCGCCGGGCCGTCCGCTCGGCCTCCGACGAGACGCCCGTCCCGGTGCCGGCCGGTCCGCCGGTCGCGCCGGTGGACTCCTTCACGCAGGGCGACCACACCCCGCAGGCGGCCCCGGTGCCGCTGTCCCCGGCGGAGGCCGGGACGTGGCCGGGACCGGACGCGGGACCGGCGGCGGGATGGGGCGCGGCACCGGAGGCCACGCTCCAGGAGGTCCCGCTGCCCGCGGCCCCGTTCCAGCCGGCGGTCGTCCAGCCGCTGCCGTCGGCCCCGGACGCCCCGGCCGCCCCGGCCGTCCTCCCGGCGGCTCCGTTCGAGGCGGAGTGGCCCGAGCAGCCGTACCAGGCCGAGCAGCCGTACCAGGCCGGGCAGGCGTACCCGGCGGAGCAGCCGTACCCGTCCGGGCAGCCCTTCGGATCGGAGCCGTCGTACGACGCTGAACCGTCCACCGGCCCCGTGCCGTCGTACGGAGTGGAGCAGCCCGCCACGGCTGCCCGGCCCGACCACCAGCCGGAGCAGCCGATCGAGCACACCTCCCCGGCCGACCCGGCGCCCGCCCAGGACGCCCCGGCCTACCCGGACATCGCCTACGCCCGGGTCACCGAGGCCGAGGCCCCGTACGCCGACGAGCAGTACCGCCCAGCCGACCACTACCGGCTGGCCGAGCGGCGCCAGCCCCGCGAGTACCGGACCTCGGTGCCGTTCAGCCCGGCCCAGGCCGGCCAGCCCCCGCTGCCGCAGCGCGTCCGGCAGGCCAGCCTGGCGGCCGAGCTGCGGGTGCCCCCGCCGGCCCAGCCGCAGTGGGTCGAGCGGCCCGCCGCGGACACCCCGCCCGCGGGCCCGTTCCAGCGCACCGAGCGCCCGGTACGGCGCTCGGGTGCGGCGATCGGCGCCTTCCAGCGGCAGTCCCGCGCCGCCCGGACCCAGGACAGCGGCGAGCACCGCCTGCCCGCCACCCCGCCGGAGCCCTCCCCCGCCCCCGCGCCCGCCCCCTGGGCCCTTCCGGCCGCGGACCCCCGAACCACACGAACGGATGAGCAGTGATGAACCGCACGATCGCCACCCACCAGGACCTGGACTGGCTGCTGGACGGACTCGTCGACTCGGTGCCCGGGACCAGGAACGCCGTCCTGCTCTCCGACGACGGTCTCGTGGTCAGCCACTCCCGCACCATCGAGCGGGCCGACGCCGAGCGCCTGGCCGCCGTCGCCACCGGCCAGCAGAGCCTGGCCCGCGGGGTCGGGGCGCTGTTCGACGGCGGCCCGGTGCACCAGGTGATCGTCGAGCTCGCCGAGTGCTGGCTGTTCGTCATCGCCGCCGCCCAGGGCACCCACCTGGCCGTGGTCGCCTCCCAGGAGGTGGACGCCGAGGTGATGTCCGTCGCGATGCACACCCTGGTGCAGCAGGTCGGCCAGAAGCTCACCACCCCGGTCCGCCACGAGGAGGCCCCCGGCGCCCCCGCCGCCCCGGCCTCCTTCGACGCCTTCGCCGCCCGGAACCGGGGCTGACCAGGGTGGAACCGTACGGGAACGACGCCTGGGGGGACGGCCGCGACGACGGCCGGCAGGCCGACCCGCGACCCGGTCCGGCCTCCGGTTCGCAGCCCGGCCCGCCGTCCGGCCCGCCCTCGGGCCGGCAGTCCGGCTGGGACGACTCCTGGCGGCGCGGCACCGTGCCGCACTGGAGCGAGCTGGAGGACGACGCGGAGGAGGAGACGGGCAGCATGGTGCGCCCGTACACGATCACCCGCGGCCGGACCGCGCCCGAGCGCGACGACCTCACCCTCATCACCGTGCTCACCACGGTCGAGGAGGAGGCCGACGCCGCCCTGGCACGGGGCAGCCGCGCCGGTGCCCGCGGCCTCCAGCCCGAGCACCGGCTGATCCTCGAACGCTGCCGGCGCCCGATCGCCGTCGCCGAGGTGTCGGCGGGCCTGGACCTCCCGGTCTCGGTCACCAAGATCCTGCTGGGCGACCTGGTCGCCCAGGGCCTGCTGAAGGCCCGGGCGCCGCTGTCGGTGGCCCGGGCCGCCGGGGGCGTGGACCTCGGCCTGCTCACGGCCGTACGCGAAGGACTCCGGAGACTCTGAACATGGCAACCCCCCACTCCGCCACCGACGCCCCCGCCGCCCCGGCCGCCGTCAAGATCCTGATCGCGGGCGGCTTCGGCGTGGGCAAGACCACCCTGGTCGGCTCGGTCAGCGAGGTCGCCCCGCTGCGCACCGAGGAGTACCTGACCCGGGCCAGCGTCGGCGTCGACGACCTGGCCGGCGTCGACCAGAAGACCACCACCACCGTCGCCCTCGACTTCGGCCGGATCACGGTCAGCCCCGAGCTGGTCGTCTACCTGTTCGGCACGCCCGGCCAGGAGCGCTTCTGGTTCATGTGGAACGACCTGGTCAACGGCGCCCTCGGCGGGATCGTCATCGCCGACACCCGCCGGCTGGAGACCAGCTTCGCCTCCATCGACTTCTTCGAGAGCCGGGGCATCCCGTTCGTGGTCGCGATCAACTGCTTCCACAACACCAACACCCGCACCCCCGACGAGATCCGGGCCGCGCTCGACCTCGACCCGCAGGTGCCGATGCTGCTCGGGGACGTGCGCGAGCGCGCCTTCGGGCGGGACCTGCTGCTCGCCCTGGTCGACCACCTGATGGAGCTCGCCGCCGCACCCGTCGGCTGAACCGGCCCCGGCCGGACCGGCATCCCGGCCGACCCTTCCCCTCGACCGCCGTGCCCGCTCGGCCGGACCGGCTCCGGCCGGGCCCCCGCACCGCCCCCGCACCCCCGCACCTCCTGTGAACTTCCTTTCGGAGCCCCCCTCATGAACAGACCCCTGCGCGTCCTCGTCAACGGCGGCGGCATCGGCGGCCTCACCCTCGCGACCGCCCTCGCCACGCGCGGCCACCAGGTCGACGTCGCCGAGCTGCGCGAGCAGTTGGAGGCCCTCGGCGTCGGCATCATCCAGCCGTCCAACGCCCTGCACGTGATGCGCGAGATCGGCGTCCTGGACGACTGCCTCGCCGCCGGCTTCGAGTGGGAGGTGCTGACCATCTGCGACCCGGCCGGCGCCACCCTCGCGAAGATCCCGCAGCCCCGGATGGGCGACGCCCCCTCCAACAACGGCATCCCGCGCCCCGCGCTGGCCCGCGTCCTCGCCGACGCCGCCGTCAAGGCGGGCGCCACCCTCCGCTTCGGCACCACCATCGGCACCCTGCGCGAGGACGCCCACGGCATCGAGGCCGCCCTCACCGACGGGCAGGTCGCCCGCTACGACCTGGTCGTCGGCTTCGACGGCATCGGCTCGCCGCTGCGCCGCCACCTGTACGGCGAGAAGTACGCCCCCGAGTACACCGGCTTCGCCAACTGGCGTGTGACCGTCCCGCGTTCGCCCGAGGTGCGGGGCGTGGTGATGTCCTCCGGCAACCTGAACGCGAAGGCGCTGCTCACCCCGATCAGCGCGGAGCAGATGTACCTGGGCTCGGTCTTCGCCGAGGCCGAGGACTTCCGCCCCGACCCGGAGCGCGCCCACGAGCAGCTGCGCGAGCGGCTGGCCGGCTTCGGCGGCCCGATCGCCGAGGCGCTGGCGCAGATCACCGACCCGGCCGCCGTGGTCTACTCGCGGATCTCCCAGGTCACCGTCGAGGAGCCCTGGCACGTCGGCCGGATCGTCCTGGCCGGCGACGCCGCCCACGCCTCCACCCCGCACCTCGCCCAGGGCGCCGCGATGGCCGTCGAGGACGCGCTCGTGCTCGCCCAGAGCCTGGACGCGGAGGACACCGTCCCGGCCGCCCTCACCGCCTGGGAGGCCCGCCGCCGCCCGCGCGCCATGTGGGTCCAGGCCCTGTCCCGGGCCGTCCTCAAGCAGGAGACGGGCACCGCGACCACGCCGGAGGAGGACGAGCTGCTCAAGGTCGGCATCCCCGGCGCGGCGCACGTCCTCGTGCAGCCGTACTGACGGCCGGCGGATTCAGCGGCGCGCTTCGGCGCGCCGCTGGGTCTGCCAGGTACTGACGCGGTGGATGACATGGAGGATGATCACGCCGGCGACCACGTCGAGCACCGCGCTGGTGGTGGACAGGGTCACGAGCCGGCGCAGGTCGTCGACCGTGTCGAGCTCGTTCTTGACCAGGTTCACGTACCCGTTGCCCACGTAGGTTCCGACCAGCAGCGCTCCCCACCACACGGCGAGCCGCGCCCGGGGAGCCGACCGCTCGGGCGCACTGGCCTTCCAGACGTCCGAGACGACCTGGTACGGCACCCAGAGGTTCGCCACCGGGGTGATCCAGCCCGCGAGCGCCCAGGCCCGCGCCCGGCGCTGGCTGCCCGGACCGCCCAGTGCCTCGGCGTTGAGCCGGGCCCGCCACATCCACACGGCGAACACCGCGTAGACCGGGACGAGCAACAGGAGCCACCGCGGCCCCCTGACGGAGTCCCAGAAGTCGGCGGCCGCCGTGAACTCCGCCTCCGTCGCCTTGCCCGCGAGGGCGTCCTGGACGACCAGGTAGACGCGCCAGTCGGCCGCGGCGAGCAGTACGTCCCACGCCACCATCGCGAGGATCAGCAGCGACGCCGCGGCACCCCATCCGACCACGGCCCTGTGCTGCTTCGACCTGTCCACGCTTCCCCCTCTTCCTGTCGGTTCACCGATTCACCACAGACCGGCCAGCTGCAGCACCCGGTAGCCGAGCCAGCCCGGCAGGGTCAGCGCGACGGCCAACCCCACGCCCGTCAAGTCCGCCTTTCTCGTCGCGAGTTGGGCTCGCCAGGTCATCGTCCGCCGGGGCCGCCACCCGGTGGCCGCCAGGGCCGTCCGGATGGCATGGGCCAGGTGCACCGTGGGCGTCTGCGGCGTGGTGAGGCCCACCCGCTCCATCCACGCCCACGGTCCCTTGCGTTCCACCACTGGGAACACCCGGGGCGTCCAGTGGCCGTCGAAGGCGATCACGGCGCCGATCCAGTCCTCACCCGTGACCGCCTCCTTCGGCAGCAGCGGGGTGGGCAGGCCCTCGTTCAACTGGTCGGCCAGGTCGGACAGTCCGCGCGGAGCCAGCAGGACGAGCTTCCCCGGCGGCTGGGTGGCCCGCGCCTCGCCGATCTCCCAGCGCAGCCCCTCGCCCTTCCCCAGGCGCAGGACGATCAGCTGGGACAGGTCCATCAGCCGCCGCACGGTGCCCTGCCAGTCGTCGAGCGGCAGGTAGAACCGGGCCGCGCCCAGGAGGGGCAGGGGTTCCCCCGGCCGCCCCACCGCGATCACCGGTCCGACGGCACCCAGCGCGGCGGCGAACTGCTCCTCCCGGCTGTGGAGGTTGATCTCCGCCCCGTCGTCCACCCGGGCGGCGGTCGCGTCGTCGTCGAAGCTGCGCAGGTAGAGCACCGGCCTGCGCCCGTCCCGCAACAGGGCCTGGGCCGCCCCGCGGGCGGCGAGCGGGCGGGTGCGGCGCAGGATCAGCAGTCCCGCCGCCCCGGCCGCCACTCCGCCGACCAGCACCCCGAACGACACCGTCAGGCCCATGCCCTCGCCCCGCTCCGAGACGGCGACGGCAGCGGTGCCGCCCCCGAACAGCAGGTACCCGGCGCCGTTGGCGATCCGGACGGCCCGCCGCCACCGTGGCTGTCGCGCGCCGAAGCGGTCGACGAGCCCGACGAGTTCGGCGACCCCGGACCGGCGCCGGTGCCGCAGCCACAGGGCGGGCCCGAGCAGGGCCAGGGCGATCGCCCCGCACCAGAGCGCACCGGCCCTGCTGGCCTCGACATCCACCCCCGTGCCGACGTTGACCAGCAGGTGCAGCGCGACGTAGGCCGCGGCGACGGCGGTCGCCGTGATCCACCGGGCGAACATCCGTAGACGGGACGACATTCTCAGCCCACCCCCGACCGCTTGAGCAGGACGCCTCAATCGGATACCGCAACCAACCGATCATCATGCGCGCACGATCGGTTACGGTTTGGCGCCGAACACCAGAACGGGGGCGGTCCGAAGCCCGACGGGGAGCGTGGCGAACGCACCGGCCACGCGGGGCCGGTGCGGATCAACCCGCCGAGCGGAGCGGCGCAGGACCGGCCGAGGGCACCGGCCGGGTCACCGGCGCCGGGCGGCTGATCTGGTCCCGGCGGTCCCACACCGCCTTGGAGACGCGGGCGAGCAGGCGGGCCGCCGGGTCGGTGCGGTCCGTGCCGTCGGCGAGCGGGCCGGTGTAGCAGACGGCGATCAGGTAGGGCGGGCAGTCGGCCGGCTGGACGAGGCCGACGCCGAGCCGGGCGCCGGGGACCCAGCCGTTCTTGAAGGCGATCCGGGTGTTGGAGGGGAGGCCGGCGGCCAGGTCCACCCGGAACTCGTTGCACTCGAGGAGGGCGAGGAGTTCGGGCTCCCCGGCGAGCGAGCGCAGCAGCCGGACCAGGTCGCGGGCCGTCACCCGGTTGTGCACGCCCTGGGCGCGCGCCGCGTAGTCCTCGATCCCGCGCGGGGTGGAGCTGTGGGTGGCACCGGCGCGGCGCCACACCTCGGTGACGGCCTGCTGGGTGGTGCGGGCCAGGCAGATGTTGGTGGCCAGGTTGGAGGAGTGGGTGATCATCCGCTCGGCGAGCAGCCGGAGCGGCACGTGGGTGCCGACCAGCTCCCAGGGCAGCGGATCGCTGTCCCAGTCCGGGTCGTTGCCGAACTCGCCGCCCACGACGGACTCGAAGCGGTTCACCACCGGCACCTCGGCGTCGAGGTTCGCCCCGCCACGGCAGAGCGCGGCGAGCACCGCGACCTTCATCGTGCTGGCGGCGTCGTGAAGTTCGTCCGGATTGTGGACGAACACCGGCTCCGCTTTTCCCGCCCAAGGGGCGACCACCACAGAGAGCATGGAGGAAGGGTAGGGGAGGTCGGGGCCGGAGCTCGACGGTTGCGGCGTACGACACGAAACCGCCTCCGCCGCCATGACGGACCGTCAGTCGCCGGGCGGCAGGGCCAGGGGCTTCCCGAGCAGCCACTGTCCGGCCGTCCGCCGGGGTCGGCGCACGACCACGCGGCCGTGGCGCTTCCTGCCGACCAGTTCGATCCGCAGTGTGACCGGCGCACCGCGGTCCGGCGCCCGGCGGTTCCTGATCCGGCTGAACTCCAGGGCCAGGCCGTCGGTGTCGACCACGATGCCCGGCCCGGTGATCAGGGTCAGGGTCTTGCCCTCCATGTCCAGGTCGATCTGCAGGGTGTCCTGCGTGATCACCGCCTCGGTGAAGTCGAGCGTCACGTCGCACCACTCCACGAAGAGCTCCAGGCGGCGCGGCACCACCCAGCGCCCCTCCCGCCTGACCCGGCTCCACCGCTGGTCGATCGTCAGGACGTCCTTGACCTCCGCCACCACCCCGCCGGGGGCGAGCGAGACGGGCGGCAGGTCGGTGGTGAGTCCGGCCAGGTCGCCGATCGTCCGCGCGGACAGGGCGGCCTCCAGGCGCTCGTCCAGCTCCTCCGAGGTCAGCCGGCCGTCGCCCGCCGCGATGCGCAGCAGCTCGGCCACCCGGTCCCGGTCGGCGTGGGAGGCCCGCATCGCGGACTCCTGGCCGCGGGCGGCCTGCTTCCCTGCGGCGGGCACGATCTCTCCCGGCATACTTCCCGTCCTGAACTCGGCGATGGTCTTCGCGCGTTGGGGTCAGCGGCGCGGACAGGAACTCACGATATATCGCGATAGGGTTTCCCGCCAGACCGGTTCCGCGGGGCCGTTCAGCCCGTTCAGCGGGCGGGCTCGCCCGCCGCGGCCCGCGGCTCGACCAGCATGCGGATGTCGTCGGCGGCCCAGAGCACGAACCGCTCGACCGGGACCACCCGGTGGCCCGGCTCCGGCCGGAAGCGCAGCCGCTTGAGCAGCACGGCCAGCAGCACCTGGGCCTCCACCACGGCCAGGCCCTCCCCCTCGCAGGCGCGCGGCCCCAGGCCGAACGGGATCCAGGCCAGCCGGGGCCGCCCCGCCGACTCCTCGGGGGTGAACCGCTCGGGCCGGAACCGCTCCGGCTCGGGCCAGTACGCGGGGTTCAGGTGGACGGCCCGGATCGGGAGGAAGACCACCGCCCCGGCGGGGACGACGTACCCGCCGACGGCCAGCGGCCCGGTGGTCAGCCGGGCGCCGTACGGGCCGGGCGGGTACCGGCGCAGGGACTCGCGCAGGACCATCCCCAGGTACGGCAGCCGGCGCAGGTCGGCGTGGTCGGGCACCGGGCGGTCGCCGAGGACGCGGTCGAGCTCCTCGGCGACGCGCGCGGCCGCCGCCGGGTGGGCGGCGAGCAGGTGCAGGGTCCAGGAGACGGCGACGCCCATGGTGTGGTGGGCGGCCAGCATCACCGCGAGGACGGTGTCGCGAATCCGCGCGGGGCTCTCCCCGGCCTCGACGAGGGCGCCGATCAGGTCACTGCGGTCCCCACCACTGCCGTCCCCGCCGCTGCCGTCCCCACCGCTCCGGCCGCCGGGGTGGCCCCGGTGGTGCGCGGCGATCACCCGGTCGACCGTCGCCCGCAGTCGGGCGAGCGCCCGGGCGGCCCGTTCGGCGCGCTGCTCCGGGGGCTGCTCGGACGGCACCCGGTAGAGGCGCTCCAACTGGTCGGTGAGCACCGCCTCGAAGGCCTCGACCACACCCTCCGGGTCCTCGATCCCCCCGTCCGGGTCCTCCGTCCCGCCGTCCAGGGCGTAGCCGCAGATCATCCGGAGGGAGAGCCCGGTGAGTTCCCGCTGGAGCTCGACGGCCTGACCGGCGGGCAAGGCGGCCCAGCGGTCGGCGAGCCCGGCCGCCAGGGCGGTGAAGCGGGCGAAGTGCCGTTCGTGCGAGGGCCGTCCGGCCAGGACGGTGAGCAGCAGCCGGCGCCACGGGCCGTGCTCCCCGGCCGGGAGCACCTGGAGGTTGCCCGCCTCGAACAGCGGGTCCAGGAACGAGAACAGCCCCGGCGGGCGCTCGTCGAGGTGGGCCACGGCCTCCAGCAGCACCGGGTCGGCGATCGACACCGCGGTCTCGGCCCCCGGCAGTTGGAACCGCACGACGGGCCCGTACTCGGCGTGCAGCCACAGCTGGTAGTCGTGCAACCCGCCCGCCCGCGCGATGGCGCCCACCCCGCCGTCCGCTCTCGGCTCGGGACCGGGGATCTGCATCGGACCTCCTGGGGTGTCTTCCGGGGATCGTTCCGCGGTGCCTTTGTACGAACCGGGGCCTTCCCGTGTTTTCCGACTCCGTACCCCGGACCGCGCAAATGCGGCGTCAATTCCTAAATCATCCATGGGTCGTAAATCGCCCACGGGTCGAACGCCCCGTCGAGTGACCGTCGAACGCCCCGGAAAAACCCGGTCCCATGACCTGCGCACGACCTGTACGCTGAACACACATTCGAACTGTGTCGAATCCGTTCGGCATTTGATGAAACTGTGGGGGAATCGGTGCGCAATCGCCGACTTGTGGTTCTCGCTGCCCTCGTGGCGGCCGGTGTCGGTCTCACCTCGTCCGGAATCGCCCAGGCGGCCGCTCCCGCCGCGGCACCCTCCTCGCCCGCCTCCGGCGTCGCTGGCCTCGACGCGACGAAGAAGCTCCCGGGCAAGACCTTCAACAGCTCCGCCGACCGCACGGTCGTCTCGTCGAAGGCCGGCGAGCGGGCGGCGGCCCCGGCACAGGGTGCGCCCGCGCAGGACGCGCCCGCCCAGAACGCACCCGCCGCGCAGAACGCCGCGAACCTGGGCGTCGACCTACAGGCCACGGCCTTCAGCGCTCACGGCTTCAGCCTCAAGACCACGCTCTCGTCCAGCGAGACCACCACGGGCAACCTCACCATCTCCTGGGGCGACGGGACCACGAGCTCCTACCCCGTCGCCCTCACCGCCGGCGTCGCCAACCCGCACGTCGACATCCACCAGTACAAGACCGTCGGCGCGTTCGACATCACGGTCACGCTCACGAGCGGGACGGTGGTCGCCAAGAACCAGGTCCAGGTCGTCACCGCCGGCGCCGAGTTCACGCCGCACACCCCCACCCGCCTGCTGGACACCCGGGAGGGCATCGGCGCCGCCAAGGCCAAGGTCCCCGCCCGCGGCACCGTGGCCCTGAAGATCGACGGCGCCGCCCAGATCCCGAACGGGGTCGCCGCGGTGGTCCTCAACGTCACCGTCACCAACACCTCGGGCTCCGGCCACATCTCGGTGGCGCCCAGCCAGGACCTGGCCCAGAACGCCACGACGTCGAGCCTCAACTTCGTCCCCGGCCAGACCGTTCCGAACCTGGTGGTCGCCTCGGTCGGTCCGGACGGCTACGTGTACCTGTTCAACTCGGACTGGGCCCCGGTCGACCTGCTCGCCGACGTCACCGGCTACTTCACGCCCAGCACCGCCAGCGGCTACAAGTCGGTGCCGCAGACCCGCATCGTCGACACCCGCGAGGGCATCGGCACGGCCCAGGGCAAGGTCCCCGCGACGTCGGGCTTCGACGTCGCCGTCGCCGGCCGCAACGGGGTGCCGTCGGGCGTCACCGCCGTGGCGCTCAACCTGACGGTCACCAACCCGCAGGCGGACGGCCACCTGATCGCCTACCCGACCGGGCAGGCCGTCCCGACCACCTCCAACGTGAACTTCACCGCCGGCCAGACGGTGGCCAACGCGGTGATCGTGCCGGTCGGCCAGGACGGCAAGATCACCGTCCGCAACGGCAGCTGGCTCCCGACGGACGCGGTGGTCGACGTGGTCGGCTACTACAGCCCCGCCAGCCGGTCCGCCCTGGTCCCGCTCGTGTCGCCGGAGCGCGTCCTCGACACCCGCGAGACCACCCCCGACCGGACGGGCGCCCCGATGCCGGGCCGCAGCTTCTTCGCGCTGGGGATGGAGGGCGACACCACATCCCCGCAGGTCGAGGGCTGGGTGCTGAACACCACCGTCACCAACACCGCCGGGGCCGGCTTCCTCTCGGTCGACACCGACCCGAACTACTGGTCCGCCTACCGGAACGGCACCGCGGTCGTCCCGCAGCGCCCGGTCTCCTCGACGCTGAACTGGACGGCCGGCGCGACCGTCCCGAACCTCGCGCAGACCCCGGGCGGCAAGGGCGGCATCATCGACTTCTGGAACCAGAGCTGGTCGGACGCCGACCTGCTGGTCGACCTGCTCGGCTTCTACCAGTCGAACTGACCCACCGGACGACGTGAGGGCCGGGGCGGTGTTCCGTACGGAGCACCGCCCCGGCCCCTTTCCGTCGCGCGGCCGGCGGGCCGGCCTCAGTTGACGGAGTGCCTCAGTTGACGACGTACCTCAGTTGACGAAGTAGCTGAACCCGACCGTCGCCGCGGTCATCCCGGCTGCCACCTCCCGCGTCACCATCCCCTGACAGTTCGGCGCGGAATACACGTCGACCGTCACGTTCGTGAGGTTCTCGACGACCACCGGCGACACGGTCGGGTAGCACCCCCGCGCCGGATTCTGGTGCGTCACACCGTTCACCACCAGAACCCCCGTAGCCGCCTGTGCGGGCACGGCGAGTGCGAGCACTCCGGCGGCGGCCAGCATCCCGACCGCGGCAATCCGACGACGCATGACTGTTCTCCCTTCCGAGGGCGCACATCGGTTACGGCACCCTTCCGGGCCATGAATTCCCCCACCGCCCTGTCCATGTCAGAAATCCCGCCGCAAATCCCCCGAACCGAGGACAATGCCCGGCTCGGCATTCGCCCGCGGTCCGCCGGGAGTGGAAAGTCGGACCCGCCGACTTTCCGCGTCCTTCCACGCCCTTCCGCAAAGGACGGGGCGACCGCACGGCGGGGGTCACGACTGCTCGGGGAGCCCGCTTCCGGCGGTCGGCAGCGCCCGGACGGCGTCGGCGATCTCGGTGCGCAGTCCATCGAGGGTGTGGTCGGGGCCGAGGATCATGCGGCGGAGCTGGGGCATGGCGAGGCTCCAGCCGACCATGCCGAGCGTGAGGAACAGCCGCGCGCGGGCCTCGTCGCCGTTACCGCCGCTGTCGCCGCTGCCCGCCGGCCGCGCCGCCCGGATCTTGTCCTGGTAGTGGCGGGTCCGGTCCGCTTCCCCCGGAACGGGCTCGTCGCCGAGTTCGAGGGCCTCCCAGAGCAGCAGCCGCAGGGCCTCCGGGTGGTCGCGGTGGTAGTCGAAGAGCCGCTCGGCGTACGCCGCCAGGTCCTCGTCGCCGGGCGGGACGGCCTGGGCGAGGTCGGCCATGAGGCGCTCCAGGACGGCGGCGAAGAGCCTGTTCTTGTCGCCGAAGTAGTCGTAGATCGCCCGCTTGTTGGCCTGGGCCTGGGCGGCGATGCGGTCCACGCGGGCGCCGGCCACGCCGTACGCGGCGAATTCGGTGGCCGCCGCCGTGAGGATCCGCTCTTTGGTTGCCGTCGAGTCGTACGCCATGGGCCGATGGTAACGAACTGGTTCGTTTGACGATCCCGCGACGGTCTGGCACGCTCACGGCGAGCATTCGAACCATCTAGTTCGTTCGGTTGGAGTCACGATGCCCCGGATCGATCCGGCTGTCCTGCCCGAGCCCGAGCCACCCACGGCCCTCGCGCCGCCCGGGCCCACACCGCCCGCGACGCCGCCACCGGAACCCGCGCCCCGGCCCGCCGCCACGGGCCGGCGGCTGCCCCTGGTGATGGCGCTGGCCTGCGGCGTCAGCGTGGCCAACGTCTACTTCCCGCAGGCCCTCACCCCGCTCGTCGCCGACGGCCTCGGCATCGCACCGGGCACCGCGGCGAACCTCGCCACGGTCACCCAACTCGGCTACGCCGCAGGGATCTTCCTGCTGGTCCCGCTCGGCGACCGGCTCCCCCGCCGCCCGCTGATCACTGTGCTCCTGGTCGTGACGGCCTGCGCGCTGCTGGCCGCCGGGCTCGCCCCGGCCGCCGGCCCGCTGGTCGCGGCCGGCGCGGTCGTCGGCCTCGCCACGGTGGTCCCCCAGCTGCTCCTCCCGCTGGCCGCCGGCCTGGTCGCACCCGACCGGCGCGGCGCCGTGATCGGCACCCTCCAGGGCGGCCTGATCGGCGGCATCCTGCTGGCCCGCACCTTCGGCGGCGTCCTCGGCGAACAGCTCGGCTGGCGCGCCCCCTACCTGGCCGCCGCCGCCCTCACCGCGCTGCTCGCCCTCGCCCTCGGCCTGGCCCTGCCCGCCACCCCGCCCGCCGTCCGCGACCGGTACCCGGCCCTGCTCGCCGACACCGTCCGGCTGCTGCGCACCGAACCCGCCCTGCGCCGCTCCGCACTCGGCCAGGCCGCGCTCTTCGGCGGCTTCAGCGCCACCTGGACCGCGCTCGCCCTGCTGCTCACCGGCCCGCCCTACCGGCTCGGCGCCCAGGCCCTCGGCCTGCTGGCCCTGATCGGGGCGGCGAGCATGTTCTGCGCCCCGGCCGCCGGCCGCCGGGTCGACCGGCACGGCCCGGAGCGGGTCAACGCCTGGTGCACCGGCGCCACCCTCGCCGCGGCCGCGGTGCTCGCCGCCGGCGGCACCGGCGGCGCGACGGGGCTCGTCGCGCTGGCCGCCGGCCTCCTGCTGCTGGACCTGGCCGTGCAGTGCGGCCAGGTCGCCAACCAGGCCCGGATCTTCGCACTGCGCCCGGAGGCCCGCAGCCGGCTCAACACCGCCTACATGACCTGCTCGTTCCTCGGCGGCAGCGCCGGCTCCTGGCTCGGCATCCGCCTCCACGCCCAGCTCGGCTGGCCAGGGGTGTGCGGCCTCGTCGCGCTCACCGCGGCCGCCGCCCTGGCCGCCCTGCGGACCGGGGTCAGGGCCGGGGCCGGTCGCTGAGCCGCTTCCAACCGCTTCCACCAAACCACCACGTCACCGTGTCACCGCATCCCGAAGGAGTTCCCATGACGTTCCCGGCCATGCCGCCCGCCGTCCTCCAGTTCTTCCGCGCCTCCCAGGAAGGCGACGCCGACGCCTGGGCGGGGTCCTTCGCCGAGGACGGCGTCTTCCACGACCCGGTCGGCGCGCCGCCGATCACCGGCCGCCCCGCGATCCACGCCTTCATCTCCTCCGTCCTGCCCGGCTTCCGCCCCTTCCTCGGGCTGACGCCGCTGGAGGCGCACACCGTCGGCAGCCACGTCGCCGTCTCCTGGCGGGGCGCGGCCGTGGCCCTGGACGGCAAACCGGTCAACTGGTCCGGCATCAACGTCTACGAGCTGGACGACACCGGCCTCATCCGCGAGGCCCGGGCGTACTTCAACAGCGCCGTCTTCCAGGCCCAGCTCACCGGCTGACCGGCCGGGGCGGACCTGATCGCGGCCACCCCGCGATCAGGTCCGCCCCGGGAGGCCGTCCAGCCGGCGACGCGCCACCGGATCCGCTTCGCCCGCGCCCACGTACAGGGCATGTTCCCGGGTCTGCCCCGCCGGCCCGCCTCCCACGACACTCCGGCGCTCGGCACCGGCCGGACGAGCCGGCTACAGCCGCTCGCGCTCGCGCTGGTTCCGGGACTTGAAGCCGCACCTGGTCTGCGGCCCGGCCTGCCTGCGACCGTCCTACCGCAGCCTCACACCATGGCCCGGCAAGCATCCGCTGAAGTCCTGATCGAGTCCGTCAAGCGCCGACTCGGCCCCGAACAGCACAGCGGCCGCACCGTCGCCCGCCCACTGATCGCCTACGACCACTGCCCGACACCGGACCCACTCGTCCAGGCCCGCCTCGGCGAGAGCGGTCCGGGGGTCTGCCGTCCACGGGTCCATCCGCCCCACCCGGCCTCAGTCGCCGAGCAGGCGCAGGGCCTGGCGCAGGTTGTGCTCGGCGATGGCGGCCATCGCCTCGCGGGCCGGGAAGGGCCCGTCGAGCAGGCGCAGCGGTCCCGCCGTCAGCGAGAGGCGCTGGGCCAGTGCGTAGAGGGCGAGCCGGTCCTCGTCCAGGCCGTCCGCCGCCAGCGGCCGGTAGTCGGCCCGGGGCAGGCGGATCCGCAGGAAGACGTGCTCCCACTCGACGTCGAAGTACATCGTGCCCTCGATGTCGATCAGCACCGGGCGGCCGTCCGCGTCCACCAGTACGTGGTCGGGCCCGAGTTCGCCGTGCACCACCGGGTACTCGGCGCGCGGGCGCACCGCCGCCGCCAGGGCCCGCAGCCGGTCCGCGCACCGGTCCCGGGCTTCCGCGATCCGGGGGTCGCGCGCGGCCGCCTCGGCGAGGTCGCGCAGCGCGCGGTCCAGCACGACGCCCTCGCACGACGGCCCGTGCGACGCTCCTCCCCCGTCGACCACCGCCACCTTCCCGTAGCGGGGCGCCCGGTGGCCGCGCATGGCGCCCAGTGCCTCGCCGAGCCGGGCCAGGACCGGGGCGGCGGCGTGCGGGTCGCGGGCGAGCAGCTTCTCCAGGCTCTCGCCGGGGACGTCCTCGACGATCGCGAGGTCGGCCGTGCGGTCGGCCGGGTCGTCGGCCGCGGGATCGGCCGCACCCGGGGCACTCCCACCGTCCCGGTGCGTGGCGCGCTCGACGAACCGGAGCGCCGGGACCCGGACGCCGAGTGCGTCCAGCCGCGTGTGCGCGGCCTCGAACAGGTCGAGTCCGAGGCCGGGCGAGAACGGGTCGGCGAGGTCGTCGTCGCCCTCGGCCGCCGGCCAGTAGTTCTCGGTCCGGTCCCAGCGGTAGGCGATCGCCGTCGTCCCGTCGTCCATCCGCAGGCGGTAGACGCCCTTCTTGCTGCCGCCCGCCAGCCGCTCGACCGCTTCCAGCCGCCGCCCGCCGCCCAGCGCGGCCCGCGCCGCACCCGCCAACCGTTCCCGCACCACTGCCCCGCCCCTCGTCGTCCCGGTCGGCGGCACCCTACCGCCGCAGGTGGCGGCTCACGTCGCCGACCAGGGTGATCCGCACCCGCCGCTCGGCGAACCGCCACCGCCCGTCCTCCCCGCGCGCGAAGCGGTCGTGGTACCGGCCCCCGGCGATGGCCTGCAGCGGAAGCCCGGGCAGTGCCTGCAGCACGGTGACGTAGGAGCGGGCGACCGCCGTCCCCGCCGGCTCGTCGACCTCGACCGCCACGTTGGTGGTGACGTGCTGGGTCCGCGGTGTCCCGTCGGCGTGGATGATCACCGTCTCCCGGAACATCGCCTCGATCGCCGCGCCGCCGCGCACCGGCTCGCCGCTGCCGACGAAGACGGCGTCGGCGAGCAGGGCGCCGAGGCCCGCGAAGTCGCCGTCGTCCACGAGTTCGGCGTAGCGCGCGATCAGGTTCTCGATCGCCCGGTGGCTCGGCACCGGATCGACGGGCGCGGTCATGGTCTCCCCCGGGGCCGGACGGCGGTCATCTCCCCTGATGCTCCCACGCCTTGACCGGGCGTCGGGTCCCGATGGGGCACGGCGGCGGCGACCACGGGAAGCACCCGGCGGCTCGCCGTGCCCGCGTGGCGAGCGGCGACCGGCGACCGGCGACCGGCGACTACCGGACGGGTGCCTCGGCCAGGCGGGAGATCTCGGCGGCGACGGCCTCCGGTTCGGCGGCGACGGTGACGCGGGCGACGCCGTCCAGGCCCGGGTGGCCGCCGACCCGGACGGAGTGCCGCGCGTTGCGCAGCAGGTCGAGGTCGTTGATGTCGTTGCCGAAGGCGTTGTAGGCGTCGATCCCCAGCGAGGTCAGCGCCTCCCACTTGTTGGTGGTGCCCGGGGCGAAGTCGATGATCGCCTCGTCGAGGTGGTGGTTGACGGTCATCCCGAGCGCGCGGCCGGCCTCGGCGAGGGCCGGCAGGTCGGTCGCGTCGACGACCAGGAACTTGACGACGGCGGGGAGTTCGGCGAGCTCGACCCGGCGGGCGAGGCCGCCCTGGTCGACCCGGCCGCGGATCGGGTGGTCGGCCGGTCCGGTGTAGGCGTAGTCCCACGGGCCGTCGGCGAGGTAGCCGGCCCGGAAGCGTTCGACCTCGGCCAGCAGCCGCCCGAGTTCACCGGCTTCGAACGCGGCCCGCGCCCGCACCTGTCCGTCGACGGAGACCAGGCTGCCGTTCCCGCCGATCAGCGTGGCGGTGGGGAAGGCCCCGTCGAGGACGGGCAGGAGGTCGCGGACCGGCCGGGCGGAGGCGAAGACCAGCTGGTGGCCCGCCCGCTCGCAGGCGTCGAGGGCGGCGAGGATCCGGCTGTCGATCGTCCGCCCGTCGAAGCAGAGCGTGCCGTCGATGTCGAAGACCGTGGTGCGGGCGCTGGAGGAGATCATAAGACGATGCTATCCAGCCGGTGCCGTACACGATCCACCACCGGTCCCGCCCGGAAACGCCCCCACGAGCCGGGCCCCTACTGGTAGTCGTCCATCAGCTCGCGGTCCACCGTCATGGCGGCCCGGTCCAGGGCCGGCAGGCCCAGGTGCTCGCAGATCAGCGCGGTGAGCCGCTGCTCGTGGTCCGGGCTCTCGGCGAACTCGCCCCCGATGCCCAGCCCGGCCGCCGTGACGAGGGGGGCCAGCGCGTTGGGCCAGCGCTCCCCGACGTGCTCGGCGCCCTCGTAGTCGACGCACGAGGAGATCCGGCCGTCCCGGTAGTGGTACGCCTTGGGGCCGTGGGCCTTGACGATGCAGGGGTTGGGCACGAACACCACCAGTTCGGCGCCCTCGGGGCAGAGCCCGCGGTAGTCGATGTCGTCGTAGTCGTTGCGGGACGGGTTGAGCATGGGGTGCACGATCACGCCCCACTCGCCGGGCGCCGGCTCCTCGCCCCGGGCGAAGGGCGGACGGTGCCGCGCGGTCAGCCCGTCGGCCACGGCGGCCCGGGTGGTTCCCCGGAAGTACACCAGGACGGTCTCGTCCTCTCCGTAGCCCTGTCCTTCCAGCCAGTCGATGGGGCCCCGGTGGATCCAGTCGTAGTCGGTCATGATCGACACCGTAGCCCTCGGCACCGACACGGCCCCCGGGGCAGTCGGAGCAGGAAGTCGGCCGGGCCGACTTCCTGCTCCCGAGGCCGGGACGGTCACGCGCGGGCCGTGCCGTTCGCCGGCCGCGCCGCGCGGCGGTGGCGGCGGACGGCGTCGCGGTTGGCACAGCGCTGGGTGCAGTAGCGCTTGCGGCCGGTCCGGGTGGTGTCGGCGAAGACGGTGGCGCACTCGGCGACGGCGCACCGGCCGAGCCGGCGCATGCCGCGGCCCACCAGGTGGAAGGCGGTGCCGACGGCGATCAGGGTGGACAGCACGGCGCCGAACGACTGGTGGTCGTCGCGGTAGTGGAGGTGCCAGCCGCCCGTGTGGTCGGTCAGCCGGGGGTGGGCGGCGTCGGCGGCGAGCATCCGGTTGAGCCGCTCGGCCCGTTCGCGGTCGTCAGTCGCGTCGACCACCGACTCCCAGGTGTCCAGCAGGGCCAGGATGCGCGCCAGGTCCGCCGGCCGGACCGGTCCGTCGACCACCAGCCCGGCCGCGCGGCAGCGGTCCGCCAGTTCCTCGGCGGTCCCGGGGCGCCGGTTGGCCAGGGCCGCGGCCAGGTGCACGGCGCTCTCGCCGTAAGGGTTGAGGTGCATAAGACCATGACAGCAGGCTGCTGGGCATGCGTCAGCACACCGACACCGGAAAGCCTTCCGCACCGGCGACTTCCACCTCACCGACTTCCGATCCGACGACTTCCGCACCGGCGGCTCCCGGGGACACCGCCCGCCCGCTCCGGTACCGCTGGGTGGTCCTGGCCGTCGCCACCGTCACCCAGGCCGCCTCCGGCTTCTTCGTCCAGGGCATCGGGGCGATGGCCGTCCCCCTGCAGCACGCGCTGGACCTCAGCACCAGCCAACTCGGCCTGCTCCTGTCGGCCTCCCAACTGGTGCCGCTGGTCGGCCTGTTGGTGGCCGGCGAGCTGCTGGACCGGTACAACGAGCGCTGGGTCGTCGGCCTCGGCGCCGCCGTGGTCGCCGCGGCCCTGCTCCTCGGCAGCCTGGCGCAGGGGTACGCCTCCCTGCTGGCCGTCCTGCTGGCCGTCGGCGCCGGGTACAGCACCGTGCAGCCGGGCGGCAGCAAGTCGGTGGCCTCCTGGTTCGACCCGGCCCAGCGGGGGCTGGCCATGGGCGTCCGCCAGGCCGGACTGCCGCTGGGCGGGGCGCTCGCCGCCGCCGTGCTGCCGCTGGTGGCCGTGGCGTACGGGTGGCGGGCGGCACTGGTGGTCGGCGGGCTGGTCGCGCTCCTGGGCGCCGGGCTCTTCACGGCCCTCTACCGGCGCCCGCCGAGCGCCCCGCCGGTACGCCCCGCTCCCGCCCCGGCTCGTAGCCTTGCCCCGGGCCCCGTGGCACCGACGGCCTCCGTCCGCGCCCGGCTGCGGATCCTCCGTGAACCGGCCATGGCCAGGATCCTGTTCTCCGGCCTGGCCATGGTCTCGGTGCACAGCGGCATCGGCGTGCTCGGCGCCCTGTACCTCCACGACGTGACGGCCCTCGGCCCCGGCGCCGGCGCCGCCGTCCTGGTGGCGGTCCAGGTCGCGGGGGCGGTCGGCCGGATCGCGCTGGCCGCCTGGAGCGACCGGAGCCGCGCCGGGCGGTACCGGCCCGTCCTGGTCTGCCTGGCCGCGGTGGTGGCCGGGCTGGTGGTCCTGACGACGCCGGCGGGCCGGTCCCCCGCCGCGGCCGCCGTCCTGTTCACCTGGCTCGGCTTCTTCGGGATCGGCTGGTACGGCCCCTGGGTGGCCCACCTGGCGGAGTCGGCGCCGCCGGGACGGACCGGCTTCGCCCTCGGCCTGGTCATGGCGGTCAACCAAGTGGCCGTCGTCGTGGTCCCGCCCGCCCTCGGGCTGCTCCGCGACACCACCCACGGCTTCACCGCCGCCTGGGCGGCCCTCGCCGCGACCACGGCCGTGACCCTCGCGGCCACCGCCCGCCGGGGTGCCGGTGGGCGCGGCACCCCTCCCCGGCCCGGGCGGCACACCGCCGGGTAGCGTACGGCCGTGAGCAACGAGACGCCTCCCGGGTGGTACCCGGTCCCCGGCCCGGACGGCGCCCCGGGCCACGAGCGCTGGTGGGACGGCAACGCCTGGACCGGCGACGTCCGGCCGGCCCAGGGCGCCTACGGCTACCCGGGCCAGGAGGCGTACCCGGCGCAGCAGGCGTACCCGGCCTACCCGGCCCACCCGTCCCGGCAGGCCTACCCCGGCGCGGGCTACGGACAGCCCGGCCCCGGCTACCCGCCCCCGGCCCCGACTCCCAAGCGGGTCAAGCCCGGCGTGCTCATCAGCATCGCGGTCGGCGTCCTCGCGATCGGCGGCAGCGTCGCCGGGATCGCGCTCAGCCACGGCGGCGACCCGGCGGCGGCCCCGACCACCGACCCCACCGTCCCCGTCACCAGCAGCACCGGCCCGACGACCAGCCCCACCCCCGCCCCGAAGCCGTCCACGCCCAAGCCCGCCCCGGTCCTCCGGAGCACCGTCGCGGACAAGCAGCACTCGATCACCCTGCCGGTGTTCGAGGGCTGGGAGGTCTCCGCGACCGACACCCCGCAGTGGTCGGTCTACCTCGGCAGCGGCCGCTACACCTGCGCGAACGGCAAGGCCTGCATCCGCGGCCGGTTCTCGGTGGAGAAGAACACCGTCCAGGGCGACACCCCCAAGGCCGCCGCCGACGCCGCCATGCCGACGGTCGCCAAGCAGATCTTCAGCGGGATGGCCTCGCAGACCGACTACGGCTCGGGCACCATCACCGTGGCCGGCGTGGCCGGGTACGCGACCCGCTGGCACATCACCAACACCGACGGCACCCAGGGCTTCGTCCTGCTGGCCGCCCTCCCCGCCAAGGGCGGCGGCTACGTGGTCTTCGACGGCGGCGTGGACGAGGACCCGGCCGCCCCGGACGTCTCGGTGCTCGACCAGATCCTCCTGGGCGTCAAGAAGGACGACACCCCGACCAGCGGCACCTGACGCACCGCTCCGGGACGCCGCCGGCCGCCCGGTTCCACGGCGGCGGGGCGCTCCGGAATCCACGACACGCCTCCACCACGGCGGACGCCGCAGGACCAACCCGACGCGGGCACCCGCCCCCGGCTACGCCGGTTGGTCGCCCGGGAGTTGATCCGGGGCCGAGGACGGCAGGAGGGGGCGCGGGCGGGCGGTGGGGCGGTCGCTGCGGCGCAGGACGAAGACCACCGGCAGGGCGATCAGGCTGGGCCCGGCGAGCAGGCCGGCCAGCCACTGGCGGCCGTCGAGGCCGACGAGCACCGAGCCGACGAGCATCCCGGCGGCGAGCACGAAGCCGGCCACCAGGCCGCCGACGTAGAGCTGGTGGGCTCGCTGGTCGCGGCGTTCCCGGGCCGCGATCCGGACGCGCTCGGTCGCGTGCTCCTCCTTGAGGCGGACCGTTTCGAGGGACGCCCGGTGGCGTTCCCTTGCCGTCTCCCGGGTGTGCTCCCGCTGGAGTTCCAGTTCGAGGTGCTCCAGGGCCGCCCGCAGGTGCTCGGGCGGGAGTTGGGCCCACTGGGTGGCGATCTCCAGGGCCGTCGGGCGGCGGAGGCGGCCTTCCTCGGGGGTGGTCACCGGTCGTCACCTCGGGGTGCGGGGGCGGACTGGTCGGGGCCGTGGGCGGAGCCCGGCGGCGGGCCGAGGCGGAGGAACAGCCGCTCCAGGCCCGTGGCGACGGTCTCGGCGGCCGCCGGGGTCAGCGGGTCCTGGGCGTACTCGTGCAGGGGACGGTACCGGGAGGCGGCACCGCTCCCGACGATCACCAGGTCGTCGTCCCGCTCGGTGGAGTCGATCCGCTCCGGGAGGACGGCGCTTCCGGCGACGGGGCCCTTGACGACCGGCGGGCCGGCCGGGTCCCCCATCTCCCAGACCGCCGAACTCTCCGGCAGCGGGGCCGCGCGGCCGGGCGCCGCCCCGGCCGCGGAGCGGGGCGCGCCCCACGAGGCGACATCCCCTCCCCGCCCGGCCCCGCTCCCCCGCCGCCGCGGCCACAGGACCGCCAGCAGCACCAGCACGGCCGGCCCCGCCGGTACGGCCGCCCACCAGCCGATCCCGGTGGCGGCGTACAGCGTCAGCGACACCGCCCACACCAGGGCGACCGAAACGCCGTAGGCCACCTGTCTGTTCCGCATCCCGCCCCCGCACCCCCTCCGACCGGTTCGAACTCAGGCCCGAGCTTCGACCCGAGCCTACCCACGACGAGGGCCCCTCGACCGGACAACCCGGTTGAGGGGCCCACGAAGTGACGTCGGATCAGCTGTGCTGCGGCGCGGGCAGCGTCGCCGACCCCCCGAGCAGCGGCCACTCCCGGTGGAAGGGCGGCAGCGGCAGCTTGCCCTCGATGATCGGGGTACCGAAGACCTTCAGGTGGGCGAGCAGAGAGCCGTTCAGGTCGACGCCGCCGACCAGTGACCAACTGCCCTGCACCTGCGGCGGGTTGCCGGAGGAGTCGGCGACCAGCGAGCCCTCGGCCTGGGCGCGCAGGTAGGGGGCGACGGTGGCCTCCACGCCGACGGTGTCGTACAGGCCGAGGCTGATCTCGGCGCCGAGCGCGGCCCGCACGCCCGCCTTGCCATTGAGCCGCACGTGCACCGGGGTGACCTTGGTGTCGGCGTTGGTGACCGGGGTCCAGCCCTTGCCGCCGGTGTAGTCGGCGCGGACCGCCCAGGTGCCGGTGGCGTCCTGCTCCGCCTCCAGGTGGACCTGGCCGTCGGCGCTGACCTCCAGGTAGCAGGTGAGGCCGAGGTTGACGACCACCGGCAGGCCGGCGACCGTCAGCACCGGGCTGGCCTGCAGCTTGGCGAAGGGCACCCGGATGGGCGCCGCGCCGGTGCTGCGGGCGGCGTCGCCGGCGACCTTCCACTGCGCGTGGGCGCCGAGGTCGAAGCCGATCGAGGCGGTGCGCGGACTGCCGGCCGCGGCGCCGTGGTAGGCGAAGTGGACGGCCGGGTGGAGCTGGAGCGAGCCGGAGGCGTCGAGGCTGGCGCCGTCGGGCAGCGGGACGGGGGCCTTGAGGTTCACCTCCAGGGTGCCGGAGGCGTCGGCCTGGACGCCGTTGCCGGTCAGGCCGGCGGTGGCCTTGAGGTCCTTGACCAGCGGGGTCACCGTGATGCCGTGCGGGTCGACGGGGACATTGCCGTCGGCCTCGGTGCCGCCGAGGAGTTCGGCCAGGGTGGCCGGGCGGGTGGTCAGGGCGAGCGTGTTGCCCGCGCCGGGGCGGACGCCGGTGACGGCGACCAGGGCGCCCTGCGGAGCGGCGGCGGTGGGCGGGCTGGCGATCAGCTGCCCGGGCTGGACGGCGGCGGCCGCGCTGGGGGCGGCGCTCGGTACGGCGCTCGGCACGGCGCTGGAAGAAGCGCCAGGAGCGGTGCCGGGGGCGGCAGTTGGCGAGGTCGGGGCCGTGGCGCCCGGCCCCGTCGCCGACAGCACCGCCGTCCCGCCCGCCGGGTCGTACGCCGTCAGCTGGAGGTTCTTCGTCGCCGCCGTGACGGCGCCACCGTCCTTGCCGGGGCTGCCGATCGCGGCCTGCTGGTCGCCGGCGGGCGCGGCGGTGACGGGCGCCTTGCCCGGGGTCGGACGGCCGGTGGCGGGGCCGGCCGCTCTGGCGTGCGGGGTGGCACCGGCGGGCCGGGCGGCGGCGGCCGGGCTGCCCCCGGCGGCGGTCGCGGCCGGGTCGTCGACGGTGGCGGCGGCCGGTTCGGCACCGGCCTGGGTGGTGCCGGGGTCGGTCGGCCCGCACGCGGTGGCCCCGGCGAGGATGAGGGTGAGGGTGAGGACGGCGGGGCCGGAGGCCCTGCCTATGGAACTTTTGAACACGCGGCGTCATGTTACTGACGAGGAATAAGTTTGTCGAAGACAGGCCAAAAAAGCCAGCCCGATCAGGTTTAACCGCAGGTCAGCGGAGGCGTGCCGATTCTCCCAGCCGCGCCACCGGCAGCGGCGCCCCGTCCGGGACCACAGCGGAAGCCCCGCCCCCGCCCGACAGCTCCGCGAGGTACCGCGAGCGCGCCATCGGCTCTGCCCCGAGGCTCCGCACGTGCGGCCCGTCCCACTGGGCGTCGAGCAGCCGCCCGCCCGCCGCACCGAACCGCGCCCCGAGGTCGGCGACGGCGACCCGGGCGGCGTCCGGGCGGCGGTGGAACATCGAGTCCAGGCTCAGCACCGGCCCGACCGCGATCCCGAACACCCCGCCGATCAGCTCCTCCCCCTCCCACACCTCCCCGCTGTGCGCCGCCCCCAGCTCGTGCAGCCGCACCAGCACCGCCGCCAACTCCTCGGTGAGCCAATCCGGTTGACGGCCCTCGGCGCACGCCGCCAGCACCCGTCCGAAGGCCCGGTCCGCGCTCGTCCACCACGTGGACCGGTTGCGCAGCCGCCGCGCCAGCCGGCTCCCGAGCCGGACACCGTCGGGCGCGATCACCGGCCGGGGGTCGGGCGACCACCAGGCCAGCGCGTACGGGTCCGCCCCGCCGGGCAGCAGCGCCACCTCCCCCGCCTCGACGGCGTCCCCGTACACCGCCTCGCTGTACGCGCTCGCGTAGACGTCCGCCGCCGGCAGCGGGAACAGCCCGCGCCGGTACGCCGCCAGCAGCCCGCCGGGGCCGAGCGCGCCGAGCGACCCGCCGAAGGCCACCGGGCCGTCGCCGGGCCCGTGCCGCACATCCAGCGCGCCGAGCACATCCAGTGCTTCGAGCGCGTCGGAGGGGCTCACGGCGACGCCGCCCGCAGGAAGCCCTCCCGCTCCAGCCCCGCCAGGTAGTGGTCGATCAACCCCGCCTCCACCGGCGGCAGTTCGATCCCGCTCCCGGCCAGCGCCGCGTCCGCGTTCGCCCGCTCGAACAGCGGGAACGTCGGCCGGAAGTACATCTCGCTGACCGACAGCTCCGACCCCGGCGCGCGGTCCACGAACAGCGGGACGAACGGCGCGATCGGGTGCGTCGGGTTCCCGGCGGCGAACCGGACCAGCCGCCGCACCCAGTCCCCGTACGGCAGCGGGGCGATCCGGTGGCCGCGCACCCGCAGCCGCTCGGCGAGGTCGGCGAGGGTGCCCGGGCGCGGGGAGGTGAGGTGGTAGACCTCGCCGGCGGCGGGTGCGTGGGCGGCGATGTGCGCGATGGCCCGGGCGAAGCGGTCGGCGGGGACGAAGTCGAGCAGCAGTCGCACGTCCGGGTAGGTCCCGCTGTCGGCCAAGTAGGCGATCAGCGCGCACAGTTCGGTGCCGGTGTTCATCGTCCCGGACGCGAGGTCCCCGGTGACGTCGTTGGTGCGCAGCACGGTGACCGGCAACCCGGCGGCGGCCGCGTTGTGCAGCAGCTGTTCGGCGACCCACTTGCTCTCGACGTAGCCGACGCCGAGCCGTTCGGGGTGGGCGAGCGGGGTGCGCTCGGTGACCTTCGGGACGCCGGCCGCGCCGAAGCCGGCCAGCACGGCGAGGGTGGAGAGGTAGTGCACGGGGATGCCCCGGCTGTGCCCGGCGAGCCGGACGACCTCCCGGGTGCCGCCGACGTTGGCCGCACGCAGCTGGTGGTACGGGTAAAGGAAGTTGACCTGTCCGCCGAGGTGGTGGACCGCGTCCAGGTGCCCGGCCAGCCAGTTGAATTGACGGTCCGTCAGGCCGAGCTTCGGCCGGGTGAGGTCCCCGACCAGCGGCACCACCCGCCGGTCGGCGAGGTCCTGCCGCAGGAAGCGCTGCCGCGCCGCCCGCAGCCGTTCCAGCGCGTGTTCCTCGTCGGGCGCGCGGACCAGGCAGTGGATGCGCGCCCGGGTGGTGGCGAGCAGCGCGTGCAGCAGGTGGGCGCCGCAGAAGCCGGTGGCGCCGGTGAGCAGGATCTCGGCGGGTTCGGCGCGGGAGGGCGCCGGGCTCCAGGACTGCCGGAGGTCCTCGGTGAGCCGGGCCTCCGCGAACCAGTCGACCGCCGCGTCCCGTGCGGCCCCGGCGGGGGTGTCCGCGCGCGCCGCCGACAGCGCCGCCGCGAAGGCGCGCAGGACGGGCTCGCGCAGCAGCGCCCGGGTGAGCGTGCGCACCTGCCCGACGTCGATGCCGAGCAGGATCCGGGCCCGCGCCAGCATCTCCATCGCGAGCAGCGAGGTGCCGCCGAGCGCGAAGAAGTCGCCGTCCGGGCCGACGTGTTCGACGCCGAGCAGCTCCGCCCACAGCTGCCCGACGGCCGCCTCCAGCGCCCCGGCTCCGGCGGGGCCGGGTGCGGGAGCCGGCGAAGGGGTCGACGGGGGAACGGGAGCCGACGCCGGGGAGCGCACCGGCGCGTGCGGCAGCCGCCGCCGGTCGATCTTCCCCGCCGCCGTGAGGGGCATCGCCTCCAGCGGCACGAACTCGGCCGGCACCAGGTACTCCGGCAGCCGGTCGGCCAGGAACGCCCGGAGCCCCGGCGCCCCGACGGCCGTCCCGGAGGCGGGCGTGTAGTACGCGGTGAGCGTGCGGCTGCCGTCGGCCGCCTCGCCGTCGGCCGCGACCCGGGCCTGCCGGACGTCGGGGTGCGCGGCCAGGACGGCCTCGACCTCGGCCGGGTCCACCCGGTGCCCGCGCACCTTCACCTGGTCGTCGAAGCGGCCGAGGATCTCCAGCTGCCCGTCCGCCCGCCACCGCCCGGCGTCGCCGGTGCGGTACATCCGCTCGCCGGGCAGCGGCGCGTACGGGTCGGGCAGGAAGGACTCGGCGGTGAGCCCGGCCTGCCGCCAGTAGCCCCGGGCCAGGCCGGGCCCGCCGAGGTGGATCTGCCCCTTCTCCCCGGGCCGGACGGGGCGCAGCCGGGCGTCCAGCACGTGCACCCGCACCCCGGGCAGCGGCCGTCCGATCGGCACGGGCGCGGCCGGGGTGCCGCCCGCCCCCGCGGAGCTTCCGCCACCCCCGTCGAGCAGCTCCGCCGTGACCTCGCAGAGCGTCGAGGTGACGGCCGCCTCGGTGACCCCGTACGCGTTGAGCAGCCGGGCGCCCGGCAGCCGCTCCAGGCAGTGCCGGCTGTCGGCGGCGTGCACGGCGTCCCCGCCGACCACCACCAGGCGCAGCCCCTGGGGGCCGGGCCCGCCGGGCGGGAGCAGGTCGAGCAGGTGGTGCCAGTAGGCGGGGGTGAGGTCGGCGACGGCCAGGCCCAGCCCGGGCAGCCGGCCGGCCAGCTCGGTGGGCGCCCAGGTGCCGCCCGCGCCGCCGCCCCCGCCGAGCACCACCGTCGCGCCCGCGAGCAGCGCGCCGAACACCTGCTCCAGCGCGGTGTCGGAGCCCAGCGCGGCCAGGTGCAGGACGCGTTCGCCGGGGCGCAGCCGGTAGGCGTGGACGATCCGGTCGAGGGTGAACAGCAGCGCGCGGTGGGTGACGGGGACGCCCTTGGGGCGGCCGGTGGTGCCGGAGGTGTAGATCAGGTAGGCGAGGTCGTCGGGGGCGACGCCGTCGTCCCCGGCGAAGTACGCCCCGGAGTTCAGGGGCTCCCCGCCGTCCTCCGGCCCGGGCGCGGACACCCCGAGCACGGACACCCCGGGCGCGGACACCCCGAGCACGGACACCCCGGGCGCCTCCGGGAACCCGTCACCGTCCGCGACCACCACCCGTGCCCCGCAGTCCTCGACCAGCCGGGCCAGTCGCCGCGGCGGGTGGGCCGGGTCCAGCGGCAGGAAGGCCCCGCCGGCCTTGAGCACGGCCAGCCAGGCGGTGACCAGGCCCGCCCCGCGGTCCAGGCAGACCGGCACCACCTGCTCCGGGCCGGTCCCGCGCGCCCGCAGCGCGGCGGCCAACCGGTCGCTGCGCAGGTCGAGTTCGCGGTAGCTCAGCGTGGCGTCCGCGGCGATGACGGCGACCGCGTCCGGGTCGTGCGCCGCCCGCGCGCGGAACAGCCCGTGCACCGTGTCCGCGAATCCGGCGACGGTGTGCGGGAATCCGGCCGACGGGTCCGCCGATCCGGCCGTCGGGTCGGCGATTCCGCCCGCCGCCCGCCGTACCGGGGCGCCGTCGGGGAAGCCCAGCCCGGCCGGGCGCCACTCGCGCTCCACCCAGTCCCGGCAGTCGGCCCGCCCGGCCGGCCCGTGGACCTGCTGCCAGCCGGCCGGGACGGTCAAGTCGCCCGGCCAGATCGCATACTGACCGTTGCCGTTGCGGACCACGGCGTGACGGCCGGAGCTCGCATCCGTTCGTACGCCCTGTGCGCTGTCTACTGCGTCGTCCACCGGCTTGACCTCGTGCTGTGGCGGCAGAATGCTGGGGAGTGCGACATTTCCGACTATACGCACTCCTGCCCCGTCGAGGACGTCCGGTCGCACCCCCCACCGGACGCCTCGCTGCTGCGCGAAAGCGCTCATCCGCCCCACCCGGACCGGCTCCAACGCCCGGCCCGTCCCGTCCTCACCCGAACTCCCCCGCCCGACCGGCGGGGTGATGTCGTGGAGGAGGTAGCCTCGTTGACTCGCCGGCGACAACACCTGATGGTCTGTTACCTGCTCTGGATGGTGCTGTTCACCGGCATCTACTACGCGAATCCCGGCCAGCGGATCATCTGGTGGACCGGCATCGGCCTCGGCGGCGTCGCCGCCATCGTGGTCGGCGTCCGCCTCAACCGTCCCGCGCACGCGCGCTACTGGTACGTGCTGGCGCTCGCCAACCTCAGCTTCACGGTGGGCGAGGTGGTGCAGGCCGTCCAGTTGGACATCCTGCACGTGCCCAACCCGTTCCCGTCCGTCGCGGACGGCTTCTACCTCGCCGAGTACGTGCTGTACGCGGTCGGCGTGCTGGGCTTCATCCGCTGGCGCACGGCCCGTCAGGACCGCGCCGGGCTGCTCGACGCCCTCGTCCCCACCATGGGACTGGCCCTGCTCGCCTGGATCTACCTGATCCTCCCGTACGCCCGGAACCCGGACCTCGACTGGTTCCAGAAGGCCGTCTCGATCGCCTACCCGCTCGGCGACGTGGTCGTGCTCGCCCTGCTGCTGCGGCTGCTGACCCCGCGCGGCGGCAACTCCCGCTCCCTGCAGCTGCTCGCCGTCGGCTCGCTCGGCATCATGGTCTCCGACGTGCTGTACGGGCTGATCCAGCTGCACGGCACCTGGCACATCGGCACGCCCGTCGAACTCGGCTGGGCCGCCTTCTACACCGCCTGGGGCGCGGCGGCGCTGCACCCGTCGATGGTCGAGCTGACCCGGCCGGTGCCCACCCAGCAGCCGGACCTGAGCACCGCCCGGCTGGTGCTGCTCACCCTGGCCTCGCTGATCGCCCCGGCGATCCTGATCATCGAGGCGCTGGCCGGCAACACCAGCAACGCGGGCGTGATCGGCGCCTTCTCGGCGGTGCTCTACCTGCTGGTGCTGGCCCGGCTGGCGGTGGTCGTCTCCGCCCGCAGGCAGGCCGTGGCCCGCGAGCGGGCACTGCGCGAGGCGGGCGCCCGGCTGACCGCGGCCGTCACGGTGGGGGAGGTCGCGGACGCCGTCCAGTCCGCCGCCTCCACCCTGATGCCGGCCGAGGCCGGGCACGTCGCCCTGCTCTCCGTCGCCGAGGCCGGGGTGCTGCACGTCCGGCACGCCGGGAGCGACACCCCCCGGCCCACGCCCGGGGACACCGCGCAGTCCGACCGGGTGCTGGAGCTCGCCACCGCCCGGGAGGCCGTGCTGCTGCCCGTCGGCTCCCTCGGCCTGGACCCGGCCGCCACCCCGGCCGACGGCGGCCTCCTCGCCCGCCTCGGCGGCATGCCGTACGCCCTGGTCTGCCCGCTCACCCTCGCCGAGCGCCCCTCCGGCGACCCGCTGATCGGCGCGCTCGTCGTCACCGGGACGGAGCAGGAGCTGGCCGGCCTCTGGAGCTCGCTGGAGATCCTCGCCGCGCAGGCGGCCCTCGCGGTCGAGCGGGTGGTGCTGAGCCGCGAGGTCACCCAACGCAACAGCGAGCTGTACTTCCGCACGCTGGTGCAGAACGCCAGCGACGTCATCCTGATCCTCGACGCCGACGACGGCGTGCGCTACGCCTCCCCGTCCGCCGCGACGGTGCTCGGCCGCCCCGACCTGGCCGGCACCCCGCTGACCGACCTGGTCCCGCCCGAGGACAGCCGGGAGGTCGGCAAGGCGCTGGCCCGGATGCGCGGGACCGCCGAGCCGCCCCGGGGCGAGCAGCCGCGCGAGCACTGGCGGCTGCTGCGCCAGGACCGCACCCCGATCGAGGCCGAGGTCCGCTCCGACGACCTGCGCGCGGACCCGACCGTCGGCGCCCTGGTGCTCACCCTGCGCGACGTGACCGAGCAGCGGCAGATGGAGCGCGAGCTGACCCACCGGGCCTTCCACGACTCGCTGACCGGCCTGGCCAACCGGGTGCTGTTCCAGGACCGGGTCGGGCACGCGCTCTCCCGGGGCGAGCGCAGCGGGGCCGTCACCGGGGTGCTCTTCATCGACCTGGACGACTTCAAGGTGGTCAACGACACCCAGGGCCACGCGGTCGGCGACGAGCTGCTGGTCGCCGTCTCGCTGCGGATCTCCACCGCGCTGCGCGCCTCGGACACCGCCGCCCGGCTCGGCGGCGACGAGTTCGCCGTCCTGGTGGAGGACGCGAGACGGCCCGCCGACGTGGACACCATCGCGTCCGGGGTGCTGGCGGTGTTCGCCGAACCGTTCAAGCTCACGTCGGGCACGGTGCGGGTGACGGCCAGCATCGGTGTGGCGACCACCGAGGACAGCGTGGACGCGACCGAGCTGCTCACCCACGCCGACCTCGCGCTCTACTCCGCCAAGGCGGCCGGCCGCCGCCAGTGGCGCCACTACCGGCCGGCCCTCCAGACCGGCATGGTGGAGCGGCACGAGCTGAACGAGCACCTCGACTCGGCGATCGCCGAATCGGCCTTCCAGCTGTACTACCAGCCGATCGTCGACCTGCGCTCGGGCGATCTGGTCGCCTTCGAGGCGCTGGTCCGCTGGCCGCACGACCGGCGCGGCATGGTGCTGCCCGACGAGTTCATCGCCCTCGCCGAGGAGAGCGGCCAGATCGTCCCGCTCGGCGCCTGGGTGCTGGAACGCGCCGCCCAGGAGGTCGCCGCCTGGCACGCCGCGAGCTCGGCGGCGCGGACGGCCGCCGGCCGGCCGCCGCTGCGGGTCAACGTCAACGTCTCGGCCCGCCAGTTCCGCGACGCCGGCTTCGTGGACGTGGTCCGCCGGGCGCTGGCCGCCACCGGCATCGACCCCCACACCCTCGTCCTGGAGCTCACCGAGTCGGTGCTGATGCGCCGCGACGACCGCGTCCACGCCGACATGGCCACGCTGTCCGGCCTCGGCGTCGGCATCGCCATCGACGACTTCGGGACCGGCTACTCCTCGCTGTCCTACCTGCGCGAGTTCCCGATCTCCCTGCTCAAGATCGACAAGTCCTTCATCGACGGCCTCGGCCACTCGCCCCAGCAGTACGCCCTGGTCGAGGGCATCACCCGGATCGCCGACACCCTCGGGGTCCAGGTCATCGCCGAGGGCATCGAACACCCCGACCAGCGCGACCTGCTCGCCGCCATGGGCTGCCCGCTCGGCCAGGGGTACCTCTTCGCCCACCCCATGGACTCCCCCCACGCCCGCGCCCTGGTCCGCCGGACCTCCTACGAGCCGGTCTGAAGACCTCCCCGGCTACACCTTCCGCAGGGCGCGCGACAGCACCGTGAGCAGCGCCAGTGTCGGCCTCGCGTGCCCCGCCTCGACGGCCCGGACGTCGGCCTCGGCGAGGCCCGTGCGAACGGCGAGGTCGGGGAGGGTGAGACCGAGGGCGGTGCGGCGGGCCCGGACGGCGCGGGCCAGGGCGTCGGCGGGGTCGCCGTCCGGGTGGGCGGGGAAGTCCTCGATCAGGGGGCGCGCCAGATCCACCGAACTCTCCTCATCGGCCTGCGGGGCGCACAGTTTGACACGCCGTCAGCCCGCGGCGGCCCCAAGCGGAGGTCAAGGTTCCTTGACCTCCGCTTGGGCCTCCCCCGCCGTCAGGAGTCACCGCGGACCAGGTCGAGCAGCCCCGGGAAGCGCTGGTCCAGGTCCTCGCGGCGCAGCGTGGCGGCCCGGCTGTTGCCGCGGTCGACCTGGCGGATCAGGCCGGACTCGCGCAGCACCCGGAAGTGGTGGGTGAGGGTGGACTTGGAGACCGGGAGGTTGAAGGAGGCGCAGGTGCGCGCCGCCCCCTCGCCCTCCCGCAGCAGGGCCGCGACCACGCCGTAGCGCAGCGGGTCGGCGAGCGCGCCCAGGACGGTGCGCAGGTCCATCTCCCCGGTCGAGGGGTGGCCTTCGGCGTCGGGCATCGGTTCCTCCTCCGCAAGGTATGGGTTGCATCGTACCTCGGCGCCGTGGCAGCTTTAGGTTCGATCAAATCCGTACCTGGCCACCCCGTGGCCGGTTCAAGCCTGGAGTCACGCCCCCTTGAGCACGCAGCCCACACAGGCCGCACAGCCGACGCAGGCCATGCCGGCCGCGCCGTCAGACGCCCCCGACCAGCGGCGACGCCCCGCCCGCACGCCCGTCCTCGCCGCCGTCCTCCTCGCGGTCTTCGTCGTCCCGATGTCCATCTCCGGCACCGCGGTCGCCCTCCCCCGGATCGGCGCCGGCACCCACGCCGACCTCGCCCCGCTCCAGTGGGTGGTCAACGCCTTCAACGTGGCCTTCGCCTGCTTCACCCTGGTCTGGGGCTCGGTCGCCGACGTCATCGGCCGGGCCAGGGCCTTCGCCGCCGGCGTCGCCCTCTACGCCCTCGGCTCGCTCGCCAGCGCCGTCGCCGCCGACGTGCTCTGGCTGGACGCCGCCCGCGCCCTCACCGGCATCGGCGGCGCCGCGATCTTCTCCTGCGGTGCGGCGATCCTCTCGACCGTCTTCGACGGCCCGGCCCGCGCCCGGGCCTTCGCGCTGTTCGGCACCGTCGCCGGGGCCGGCGTCGCCCTCGGCCCGTCGCTGGCCGGCGTGCTGGTGCAGGGTCTCGGCTGGCGCTGGGTGTTCGCGGTGCACGCCGTCGCCCTGGCGTTCGTCCTGCTCGCGCTGCCCGCGATCGCCCGCGCCGTGGCCGCCACATCCGCCGGCAGCGGCGGCACCGGCGGCGGGCGGATCGATGTCCCCGGCAGCGCGCTGTTCGTGCTCGCCATGGTGCTGCTCACCACCGCCATCGTCCAGGGCTCCCAGTGGGGTTGGGGCAGCGCGGGCGTGCTCGACCTGTTCGCCGGCGCGGTCGCCGTACTCGTCGTCTTCGCCGCCGTCGAGCACCGCAGCGCCCACCCGATGCTGGACCTCGGCCTGCTGCGCGACCGCCGCTTCCTCGGCCTCTGCCTGGTGCCGGTGGCCGCCTCCTTCGGCTTCGTCACCGTGCTCACCTACCTGCCGAGCTACCTGACCGCCGTCACCGGCCGCGGCACCGGCGCCGCCGGGCTGCTGATGCTGCTGCTCACCGCACCGGTGCTGGTCCTGCCGATGCTCGCCGCCAGGCTGGTCGCCCGCGGCGTGCGCCCGCTCACCCTGGTCCTCCTCAGCCTGGCCTGCCTGGTGGCGGGCGACCTCGCCCTCACCCTGCTCTCCCCCTCCGCCACCGTGCTGCTGCTCGCCGCCCCGATGCTCATCACCGGCGCCGGGATGGGGCTGTCGGCCGGCCTGGTCGACGGCCAGGCGCTGGAGTTGGTCGACCCGGCCAAGGCCGGCATGGCGGCGGGCTTCCTCAACACCCTGCGCCTGGGCAGCGAGGCCGTCGCCGTCGCGGTGTACGGCTCCGCGCTGGCCACCGTGCTCGGCACCCGGGTCGCCGACGGCATCGACGCCCACCCGGATGCCTCCCGGGCCGGCGAGGTCGCCGACCGGGCGGCCGGCGGGAACCTCGCGGGCGCCGCCGAACTCTCCGGCGCCACCGACCACCGCGCCTTCACGGACTTCCTGGCGCACGCCTACGACTCCGCCTTCCACTCCGTGCTGTGGGGCCTGGCGGCCGTCGGCGCGCTGCTCGCCGTCCTCATCGCGCTCCTGCTGCGCGGCACCTCCGCCAGGACCACGGCCTGACGGACGCCGACCGGCCCGCCGCCACGAGGGCGACGGGCCGGGAACGACGGGCCGGGCAGAAGCGGCGGGCGGATCAGCCCAGCGGCAGCTCCAGTCGGGACTCGTTCCCACTCGGCGAGCCGACGGTGACGGTGCCCTGCTTCGCGGCGAAGGAGTACAGCTGGTCGCGACTGTTGACGACCAGCGCCACCCGGTGCCCGTCCGGCACGTCGTACGCGGCGGGCTGGAGCTGCCAGTCGACGGTGATGTCCTCGCCGGGGGTCAGGTCGGCCAGGGTGTACGGCTCGTGGGTGATGATCCGCGCGGAGCCGTCCGGGGCCACGTCGAACAGGTACGCCACCAGTGTGGCGGCCGCCTCGGTGCTGTTCACGGTCAGCCGGACCGACGCGGCGCCCCGGATGCGGCGGGCCGCCCCGCCACTACCGGTCAGCGGGTCGGTCGACCAGACCAGCAGGTTCTCCCGCTCGAACTCGGCCAGGGCGTACGGCCTGGGATTGCCCGTCCACTCCTTCTGGCCGGTCTTCAGGACCTCGTCCACCGCGGTGGCCTTGGTCTCCAGCCCGGCGGTGAAGCTCCGCGACCAGCCGGCGTTCTGCTTGTCGGCCAGCGCGCCGTCACCGTCACCGTTGACACCGGTGAGGTACCAGGCCTCCGTGCCGGTGGTGACGTCCGCCCACGAGTCGTGGCCCTCCCGGCGGGCGGCCTCGGTGATCCGCTGCCCGCCGCCCAGCACCGGCTTGGTCTTGTAGCTGAACATCACCTGGTTGGTCACCTGCCGGCGGTTCGGCGCCTCGTTGTCGGCGCCCAGCAGGTGGTGGTCCAGGAACTCGTAGGCCTCCCGGAGGGGCTCCGCCAGACCGGGGAAGGGCAGGTGGGTCAGCAGGCCGGACAGGCCGGCGCCCTCGGGCGCGCCGTGGTCGCCGATCCACAGGTTCAGCTGCTTCGGCACGGTCAGCCGGTTGAACGTCTCGATCACCGAGGAGGCCGGGAAGAGGGTCTCGTGCCAGGTGTTGGAGACGAAGGTCGGGATGCCGCGCGCGTTGGTGATGTCGGCGTAGGCCTCCGGCGAGCGCTCGGTGCCCCAGGCGACCACCTCGTCGAGGTTCCGGCCGGTCGCGAAGCTGTCGAGGATCTCCTGGGTGACCGCGTCGAACTTGTCCTCCTTCTCGCCGCCGGTGAAGCCGATCAGCAGCTCGACGGCCTTCACGTGCCGGGTGCCGTTGGCGTAGAGGCTGGTGGCCAGGTTGCCCCAGGTGCTGAGCGCGACCACGGCGGACACCCGGTTCGCCGGGTCGTGCGCGGCGACCAGCTGGCTGATCCCGGAGCCGTAGGACTCGCCGAGGAAGCCCACCCGGCTCGGCTCGAAGTGCTCCTGCGCGTAGTCGATCACCGTCGCCCCGTCGGCCCAGTCGTTGGGCCCGGCGACGTCGACGAACCCCTCGGAGGTGGAGATCCACCCCGGGAAGCCGAGGCCGCGAGGGGTGTAGGCGAGGACGTGGTAGCCGCGCTGCGCCAGCTTGAGGTACGCGTACACGAAGGGCAGCCAGCCGACCGGGCTCCAGCCCGCGGGCACGATCACCACGGGGCGCGGCTGGTCGCCGTTCAGCTTGATGGAGAACGCCGAGAGACGGACGCCGTCCCCCGAGGTGATCCTGGGCACGCCGATCGTGGCGATCCGCCGCACCGCGGCCACCAACTCCGCGAGCTCCGGCGGGAGCTGGACCGTCTCGTCGCCCTGGAGGGCCGACAGCAGGCCGTTGCCGAGGTCGATGACGGCCGGGTTGACGGTGGCGGCACCCGGGCCCCACAGGCCGTTGTCGGCGACGGAGGCCAGCGTCGCCTCGGTGATCGACGGGGAGGAGTTCGGCTCGGTCATGCGGAATCACCCTTTCCTGAACGGATTATCGAACGGCTTCCTGATCAGAAGAGGGGTCGGCGAAACTGACGAACCGTCGGATTCGCTCGGACCGGTGATTCTTGGGTGACTTCCCCCGGCAAATCCCAAACCGTGGTAGGGCGATGTCACCCGATCGAGTCCACCGCCGAGGCGATCAGCTCCCGGGCCCGGTCGCCGTACACCGCCGTGCCGGACAACTTCTCGAAGGCGTCCAGGTAGTGGGCGACCTCGCGGGGCCGGGTGACGGTCAGACTCGCCGTGAGGGTCTCCACCTCCACCTGCTCGCTGTCGTAGACGCTGAAGGTCTCCAGCGGCCACACCTCCCGCTCCGCACCCGCCGGGACGATCCCCAACGAGACGGCGGGCAGCGCGGTCGCGGCCAGCAGGTCGTCCAGCTGCCCGCGCATCACCCCGGCGTCCCCGATCCGGTGGCGCAGGACCGACTCCTCCATCAGCAGGGCGAACCGCCGCCCGCCCTCCCGGACGATCCGCGAGCGCGCGAGCCGGGCGTCGACCGCGTCGGCGACGTCGTCGGGGGTGCCGTGGAAACGGGTGATGGCGGAGAGCAACGCCGTTGCGTAGCCCCGGCTTTGCAGGAACCCGGGGACGAGGGAGGAGCTGTACACCCGGAACACCCTGGTGCGCTCGAACAGCGGCACGTAGGAGTTCTGCAGCCGGGTGAGCCCGGTGCGCTGGAGCCGCCGCCACTCCACGTACATCGACTCGGCGGAGCGCGTCGCGGCGATGAGGTCGGCCGACTCCTCCTCCGCCCCGCAGAGCCGGCACCAGGTGCGGATGTCCCCGTCGGACGGCGAGGTCAGCGCGTTGATGATCCGGGAGGACTTGGAGGGGTGCCAGCCGGCCCGGAGCGCCAGCTCGCGCCCGTTGAACCCGGCGTCGCGGCACAGCTCGCGCAACCGGTCGGCGACCTCCTTGCGGACCGCCACCGCACTGCTGGACGGCATGACTGAGGGCATGGTTCACCTGCCTGGGAATTGTCGGGGTGGACGGCGCACTCCCCGTGCGGCTCCTACCGAGAAGCGTAGCCGCGCACCGCCGCCGCCCCCGAGCCGATTGCACACAGTTGCAGCGGAGTTGGGGAGCAGAACGGAAGGCTGACGAACGGCCGCGCGAAACCGGGTCGCCACCGGCCGGGACGGCGGGCCAGACTGCCGGGGTGGACACTCGTCGGCCTTGCCCCTGCTGCGGCCATCTCGTCTTCGACGTCCGGGAGGGGTGGCCCGGTTCGTCCGTCGTCTGCCCGGTCTGCTCCTGGGAGGACGACCCGACCCAGCTCCGTCGGCCGCTCCTGCCGCGCGGCGCCAACAGCGTCTCGCTGCTGCGGGCCCAGCGGAACGTCCAGGAGTACGGCGCCTGCGACCAGCGCGGCCGCCGCTTCGTCCGGCCGCCGACGCCGGACGAGCCGCTCGACCCCGCCTGGCGGCCCATCGACCTGGCCAGGGACGTCTTCGAGGACCGGGCGGACGAGGAAGGCCGCCCCTGGCCCGAGGACCGGTCGGTCTGGTGCTGGTGGCTGCCGTCCTTCCCGGGCGCCACCGAGGACCCGACACCGAGCGTGCCCCGCCTCGTCACCATCGACGTCGGATCCGTCCGCAACGAGAGCGGTCTCCACGCCGTCCTGAAGCGCGAACTCGGCTTCCCGGCGTTCTACGGCAGGAACTGGAACGCCTTCTGGGACGCGATCACCGGCCTGGTCGCGATGCCCCGCGAGCTGTGCTTCACCGGCTGGGCCGAGCTGGAGCGCGAGGTCCCGTCGTCGGCGGCGCTGCTCCGCAGCCGGCTGGCCGAATTCGCCACGGCCGAACGGGACTTCACGGTCGTCTACGACGAGTAGCCGACCGAGGCCGAAGCCCGTCCGGCAGGGCCGGTCGCGAGCAACTCCCCACCGGTGACGGCACAAAGGCCTATCGGCCGGCCCCTCAGCCCGGCACAATCACCGGTATGACGATCACCCCCGGCGTGCCGCCCAGGCGCAACCTGCCGATCGCCCTCGGCCGCAGTTTCCTGACGGGTGGCGTCATCGGAGGCTCACTCGCCGGGCTGGTCGTCGGCGTCGTCCTGGAGAATGTGCCGCTGCTCGTCGGCGGCCTGGGCGTGCCGATCGGCTACGGCCTGCTGTACCTCCTCGCCGGCTGGCCGCGGCGGGCGCGGGAGGCGGCCGTCGTCCCGCGTACGGCGCTGGCGGTGGTCGAGGGCCGGACCGTCCCCGAGGGCCAGGTGACCGACCGGGCGGTGCGGTTCGACCTCACCGTCGTACCGGACGACGGGCCCGCGTTCCGGGTGGAGCTCACCCAGGACATCAACGTCGCCGACCTCCCCGACTACGTGCCGCGCACCGTTCTGGTGGTCCGCTACCCGCCGGACCGGCCGACGGACATGCGGATCGTGAAGCGGCCGACCCCGGAGTGGGAGGAGCGGGCGGCCGGAGCCCGACTCGACTCCGCACCCGAGGCGACCAGGCTGAGCGAGCCTCCCGAGAGCCGTGCCGTCGGCTTCGTCGGGCTCCTCGGCCTGCTGCTCGCCGCCACGGCCGTCGTCTTCCTGTTCCGCGCGGACCTGTTCGAGCAGCGGCCCGCCGAACCGCCGTCCTCCTCGGCGGACCCCTCGGTCTCCTCCTCATGGTCGGCCGAGGTGGTGACGGGCGGGTCCGGCACCGTCGTGCTCGGCGCCGGCCAGTCCTTCCTCGACGACGGCGCGTTGGGCCGGTCGATCGACTCCGTGACCCGGAACGGCGAGTACGGCCCGGTGACCACCCTCCAGGTGACGGACAACCTGCTGGCGGTGACGTTCTCCTCGGCCGCCACGAAGGCCCGCGAGTTCGACCCGAAGTCGCTGCCCTACGAGCGGTTCCCCGCCCTGGTCGAGGAGGCCAGGACCACCCTCGGCGTCCACGCCCCGCAGGCCTGGAGCATCACCATCCTCCGCACCGACGGCCCCGTCACCATCACGGTCAGCGTGACCGGGCCCGGGGGCGCCGCCGTGCTGGAGGCGGACGGGCAGGGCCGGGTGCTGCGGCGCACCTCGGCGCACTGAACCACGGACAGGAACGGGACGCAGATGAACTGGCACGGAGTTCTGGCGCTGTGGTGCGGGGCGTTCGGCCTCGTCGCGCTGGTCGGGTACGGGCGGTCGCTGGCCGGCCTGACCCGGGCGCAGCGGACGGTACGGGTGACGGGGCGGATCGAACGGGTGCGGGAGCCGCGGCATGGGAGCTCCCAGGAGGACGGGATCGCGGTGGTCGTCCGCTTCCGGGACCCTTCCACCGGCGAGGAGTTCGTCGTCACGAACGACACCGGGACCGGCGACCTGATCACCACGGCCTGGGTGGGCCGGGAGGTCGGAATCCGCTACCCGCCGGGGCGGCCGCACGCCTTCCGGTTCACCAACAGCCCCCAGGACGGCGGGCGCGGGCTCGGCCTGCCGAACTCCGCCGTCCTCCTGATCTACGTCGGGCTGGTGGTCGTCGCCTCGATCGACTGGGGCTGGCCGTGGGCCCTGGTCGCGGTCTGCGGGCCGCTCACCGTCCTCACCGCCTTCCATCTGCCCGGGGAGCGGCGGCGCATGAGGAAGCGTCTCGCCGAGCTGGACGCCATGGCGTCCGCGACGGGCCGCGTCATCGCCGTTCTCAGGACCGTCGAGACCGACGCGGACGGCGACCTCCGCACCAGCCGGACGCCCGTCTACTCCTTCACCACCCCCGAGGGGACGGCCGTCACCGGCTACCAGCCCTCGTACCTGTCCGACACCACCGCCGTGTACGGCCAGGACGTCGTGATCCACTACGCGCCCGACAACCCGGCCGACTTCACCCCGGCCCTCGCCGCCACCCGCGGGTCCGTGGAGGCGAACCTCGGCTGCGCGGTCCTGGCCCTCGTCATCCTGGCCGCGGCGGCAGCCGCGGGAGCGGTCCTGCTCTCCCGGTAGCCCCTGGCCCCCGTCGCCCACTCCCCCGGGCGGGGGACGGCTCGGCCCGGAACCCGGCTCCGGGGAGGACGACCCGGTGCCCCGGGCGCGGGCACGGTGGAGTCCGCCCGGCGGCAGCGGCCGGCGGGCGGGGACACCGGAGGAGACGGCATGCGCGCACCGACACCGGCCACGGCACGAAGGGTCGCGGCGCTGGGCGTCGCCGCCGCCGTCCCGTACATCGGCCTGAAGAGCTACTGGGCGGCGGGCGGCCGGGCCGGGCTAGCGGCCGGGTTCGACGTGGCGGACGAGTTCACCCGCAACGGCGCGCCCTGGGCCCTGGTCTGGCTCGAACGGCACGGCGTCGACTTCACCGCCGTCCTCGCCCTGGCCGGGCTCGCCATGGCCTGCGCCCTCGCCTGGCCGTGGGGACGGCGCCTCCCGCGCGGGCCGCTGCTCGCCCTGGCCTGCGCGGGGACGCTGCTGGTCCCGTACGGTCTGCTCACCGCGCTGCTCGCCCTCACCGGGGAGGGCGGCGGCGCGGCGGCGCCGATCACCGGGTGGGTCGCGCCGGCCGGGGTCGGCGCCTTCCTGGGGATCGGGACGGCCCTGGGCGTCGGGGCCTGGTCGCAGCTCCGGCCGGGACGGCGCGCCGGCGTCAGGGGTTCGTGACGGCCCGGTCGGAGTCGCTGCGCAGCACGCAGAACTCGTTGCCCTCGGGGTCGGAGAGAACGGCCCACCCCGAACCGTCGGGGTTCCGGTGGTCGCCGACGAAGGTGGCGCCGAGGCCGAGCAGCCGCTCCACCTCCTGGTCGCGCGAGGTCTCGGGCCGCAGGCACAGGTGGACCCGGTTCTTGACCGTCTTCGCCTCGGACACCTGGTTGAAGTACAGCACCGGCCCCTCCGCCAGCAGCACCTGCGTCTCCCGGTCCCCCGGCCGGCAGTCGGGGTCCAACGGCCGACCGGTCACACCACTCCAGAACCGCGCCAGCTCATAGGCGTCCGCACAGTCGATCGCCACGTTCTGCAACACCGAAACCATGCGCGCGAGTCTCCCCGATCCCCGCGCCGGACGCCACCGGGTCGCGCCCGCTCCCCGCACCCCCGCCGAGGGCGGGACCGGCCCGTGAGGAGCGGGCCCGCCGACGGCCCTGACCTGCGGCGATACGGCCCGGGTGCAGGCCCTCACGGACGTGCCTACGGTGGAAGGAGTAGCCCAGAGCATCCAGGAGGTTACGTTATGACTTCCGAGAAGAAGCCCGTCCAGCTCACGGCACGCACGGTGAGCGGCCACGTGGTCGCCAACGCACCGATCAGCGGCGACTTCGAGGCCACGCTGACCGACACGGACGGCAAGCCGATCGTGGGGCGGCAGATCACCTTCTACAGCACCGCGAGCGGCCAGCGCGTCGGCTCCGCGACCACCGACCAGAGCGGGATCGCCAAGCTGAACTCCGGCTCCAAGATCCTCGATCCGGTCATCGTCGCCAGCACCCTCACCACCGGCTGCGAAGCACGGTTCGAGGGCGACGACGAGTACCAGGCGGCCTCCGCCCACGCCGGCACCGCGGTCGGCGTGTAGTCGGCGCCGCACCCGGACACGTGCGGAGTGGGAAGTCGGCCGGGCCGACTTCCCACTCCGCGCCACCCGCCGGACGGCTCTTCGGACGGCGATTCGGTCAACCCTCCCGATGGCGATGTGCTCAACCGACCGTAGGACTGCGGCGTTCGAGGAGGACCACGTCACGCCACCGGCCGTCGCGCCGGCCGATGCGCTCCCGCGTCCCGACGACCCGGAACCCGGCCCTGGCGTGCAGGGCGAGACTGGCCGTGTTCTCCGGGAAGATCCCCGACTGGATCGTCCAGATCCCGGCCCGCTCGGTGGAGGCGATCAGCGCCTCCAGCAGGGCGGCGCCCACACCCCGCCCCCGCGCCCCGGGGTGGACGTAGACGGAGTGTTCGACCACACCCGCGTACGCGCACCGGTCCGACACCCGGGCCACCGCGGCCCAGCCGAGCACCCGGCCGTGCCCGTCCCCGTCTCCGTGTCCGTCGAGGGCGACGAGACGGTGCTCGGCCAGGCGCGCGGCGTCGAACGCCTCCCAGCTCGGCGCGGCGGTCTCGAAAGTGGCGTCGCCGCCGTCGATCCCGAACCGGTAGATCGCCAGGACCTGTTCGGCGTGCGCCGCCGTCATCGCGACGACGGTCACGTCCCCGTTCACGCCCCCGCCCCCACGCCCAGCTCGGCGAGCAGAGCGCGGACCCGCCGCTCGATCTCGTCGCGGATCGGGCGCACGGCGTCGACGCCCTGGCCGGCCGGGTCCGCCAACTGCCAGTCCAGGTAGCGCTTTCCGGGGAAGTACGGGCAGGCGTCGCCGCAGCCCATGGTGATCACCACGTCCGAGGCCCGGACCGCCTCGACGGTGAGGACCTTGGGCGTCTCGGCGGAGAGGTCGATCCCCACCTCGGCCATCGCCCGGACCACGGCCGGGTTGACGGTGTCGGCGGGCGCGGACCCGGCCGACCTGACCTCGACCCGGTCGCCGCCGAGGTGGCTGAGGAAGGCGGCGGCCATCTGGGAACGGCCGGCGTTGTGCACGCAGACGAACAGCACGGACGGCTTGGACGGCTTGGACGGCCCGGACGGCAACCCGGCTGCGGGCACGGGCGACTGAGGCTCAGACACGGGCGGACCCTTCGACGGCGGTGGCGGGCTGGGGGAAGTAGCGGCGGGCGGCGAGGGCCACGTGGACGAGGCCGATGAGCACCGGCACCTCGATCAGCGGCCCGACGACTCCGGCGAGGGCCTGGCCGCTGGTGGCGCCGAAGGTGGCGATGGCGACGGCGATGGCCAGTTCGAAGTTGTTGCCCGCGGCGGTGAACGCCAGGGTGGTGGCGCGCGGGTGGTCCAGGCCCACCGCGCGGCCCAGCGCCAGGGAACCGGCCCACATGACGGCGAAGTACACCAGCAGCGGCAGCGCGATCCGGGCGACGTCGAGGGGCTGCGAGGTGATCGCACGGCCCTGGAGCGCGAACAGGACGACGATCGTGAACAGCAGCCCGTACAGCGCGAACGGGCCGATCCGCGGCAGCAGCCCGGTCTCGTACCAGGTGCGGCCGCGGGCCTTCTCGCCCAGGCGGCGGGTGAGGTAGCCGGCGGCGAGCGGGATGCCGAGGAAGACCAGCACGCTGCGGGCGATCTCCCAGGCCGACACGTCGAGCGCCGCCTGTTCCAGGCCGAGCCACCCGGGCAGCACGGACAGGTAGAACCAGCCCAGCGCGCCGAACGCGACCACCTGGAAGACGGAGTTCAGGGCGACGAGCACGGCGGCGGCCTCCCGGTCGCCGCAGGCCAGGTCGTTCCAGATGATCACCATGGCGATGCAGCGGGCGAGGCCGACGATGATCAGCCCGGTGCGGTACTCCGGCAGGTCGGGCAGCAGCAGCCAGGCGAGGGCGAACATCACGGCGGGCCCGACCAGCCAGTTGAGCACCAGGGAGGGGATCAGCAGGCGGCGGTTCCGGGTGACGGTGTCCAGCCGGTCGTAGCGGACCTTGGCGAGCACCGGGTACATCATCACCAGCAGGCCGAGCGCGATCGGCAGCGAGACGCCGGTGACGGTCACCTTCGCGAGCGCGTCGCCCAGGCCCGGGACGAGCCGGCCGAGGCCGATGCCGAGGGCCATCGCGGCGAGGATCCAGAGCGCGAGGTAGCGGTCGACGAACGACAGCCGGCCGGCGACGGGGGCGGGGGCGGGCGCCCCGGTTGCGGCGCTCACTCGGCGGCTCCGAGCGGCACCGGGCGGGTTCGGGTCGACGCCGGGCCGGCTCCGAGCGGCGCCGGGCGGGTGAGGACGCCCGCGAGGCGGTCGGTGGTCTCGGGGACCAGCCGGTAGTACACCCAGGTGCCCCGGCGCTCGGAGTCGATCAGCCCGGCCTGCCGCAGCAGCTTCAGGTGGTGGGAGATCGTCGGCTGGGACAGGTCGAAGGCCGGGGTCAGGTCGCAGACGCACACCTCGCCGCCGGCGCCGGAGGCGATCATCGACAGCAGCCGCAGCCGCACCGGATCGCCCAGGGCCTTGAACAGCGGCGCCAGTTCGGCGGCCTGCCCTTCGTCCAGCGGAGCGCTCAGCAGCCCGGGGCAGCAGCCGTCCGCGCCGTCGTCCTGGCCCAGCACTCGGAGTTCCTGTTTCGACATGCTTCTATATTGACGAACGCCGATCCAGTCCGCAAGCTTGCATCGACGGATATCGATCCAGGCTCGATCCAGCCTGTTGGAGGCCACCATGTCCCGTGTCCAGCTCGCCCTGCGCGTCGCCGACCTCGAAGGCTCCATCGCCTTCTACACCAAGCTCTTCGGCACCGAGCCTGCCAAGCGCCGCCCCGGCTACGCGAACTTCGCCATCACCGAGCCCCCGCTGAAGCTCGTCCTCATCGAGGGCGAGCCGGGCGAGGACACCCGCCTGGACCACCTCGGCGTCGAGGTCGCCTCCACCGAGCAGGTCACCGCCGCCACCACCCGCCTCCGGGACGCCGGCCTCGCCGCCTTCGAGGAGAACGACACCTCCTGCTGCTACGCCGTCCAGGACAAGGTCTGGGTGACCGCCCCCGGCAGGGAGCCCTGGGAGGTCTACGTGGTCAAGGCCGACGCCGACACCCTCGGCAAGAGCGCCGCCGGCGCCCCCGAGGCCTGCTGCACGGGCACCGCCACCGGCGAGCCGTCCGCCTGAGCCGGCGTGCACGGGAAGTCGGCCCGGCCGACTTCCCGCGCACCGGGCCTGATTGGATGACGACCATGAACAGCGGCGGTCACCAGGAATCAGGCCTCTCGAAAAGCGTCTGGAGCGACGCCGACTTCGAGGAAATGGGCTGGCACGACGCCACCGTCCACGGCCTGTACGTGCAGCAGACCGACGACTTCCTGCCGCGCCTCCTCCTCGACCTCGACTACATCGTCCAGTGGGTCCACCCCGTCCGGCCCGCGCGGAACTTCTCCTTCTGGGTCGCCCCCGCGACCCTCGCCTTCGAAGAGGTCTGGGACCTCCAGGGCGACTTCGGCTTCGAGGGCATGGCCCCGGAGCTGGAGATCGCCGACCTGCACCGGCTGGCACCGGACGACGACAAGCAGGACTCGCCGCACTGGCACATCGAGGGCCACTCCTTCGATCTGAAGTTCCGCGCCTCCGGCTTCCGCCAGTACATCCGCGAGACCCCGCGGCTCACCTCGACCCCGGTCCTGTCCGGCGCCGAGCGCGGCGGCTGCCGCTTCACCGAGGCCGGCTTCGCCTGAGCGGTTCCGAGGGCCCGCGAGCCCGCGAGCCCGCTCAGGCGAACGCCCCGTCCACGGGCCGGCGCTCCCCCGCCCCCCGGGCGAACGACGCGCGCCCAAAGGCAGGTCCTAGGCTGGGCCGCATGAGAAAGACGCAGGTGGGCGGGGTGATCGGCCGGTGGATCCGGTCGCTGAACCGGGGGCAGGAGCTCTCGCACGAGGCGGCGCTGCGGCAGTCGGCCGTACGGATGCGCGGGCGGCTGCTCCTCCACCCGGCGGAGGGGCCGTGGCAGGAGCTCGCCTACTGGGACCCGCTGCCGACCGCCCGGGAGATGACCGACTCGGTGGGCTACGGCCGCTGGGAGCAGCGCGGCAGGCTGAACGTGCCCGGCCCGTTCTACGCCGGCGAGACCGACAGCGGGCTGAACGGCCCGTACTACCTCCCCGAGCACGTGCTCTCCGACGACAGGCACTGCGAGTTCGTCCACCGCCAGCCCGTCAACCCGCGTGAAGTGGCCGCCCTGGTCGAGATCGCCCACGACGAGCCCCTGGGCGGCTACGCCTGGGACGGCGACCTGCACTGGACCCCGCAGGCGGTACGCGACTGGTGGGCCCGCCGGGACGAGGTCCGCGCCTGGATCGCCGACGAACTGCGGCTGGGCGACGACAGCCGGAACGAACCGGACGCCCTGCGCCAGTACGCCGCCTACCTCGACGACGGGCTGGAGGCCTACCTGCGCGGCTACCTGTTCTGGCTCACCGAGCACCGCGAACCCCGCGCCGGCGAGGCACTGCCGGAACTCTGACCCTCGGCGGCGGGCGCGAGGAGCGGGAAGTCGGCCGGACCCGCCATACCAGGGCCCCTGCCGGTCGGCAGGGGGCGGACCGCCGTCCGGGACGAGCCGTGCCGTGCCGTGCCGCGAGGAGCACGGGCGGGATGTCGCCGATGGACCGTCATGTCCGTTTAGGGTGGCGCCCATGACCGACCCGCGCCCCACCTCGGCCTTCCACCGCGCCAACGCCGACCCAGCGAAAACCGACCGCTTGGTCGCCGCGCTGGACGCCCAGGCCGCCAACCCCGGGGTACGGCGCCTGCGCGCGTGGGCGCACGAGCGGCTCGCCGTACGCCCTGGCGAGCGCGCGCTGGACGTCGGCGCCGGCACCGGTTCGGAGACCCGGGTGCTCGCGGCGGCGGTCAGCCCGGAGGGCGGTGCGGCCGGCGGCAGCACGGGAAGCGCGATCGGCGTCGAACCGCACCCCGGCCTGCGGGCCGTCGCCGAACGGCGCACCACCGAGGCCGGCAGCCCGGCCCGCTTCCTGGACGGCGACGCGCAGGCGCTGCCGCTGCCCGACGGCGGGCTGGACGCGGTCTGGTGCGAGCGCGTTCTCCAGCACCTCACCGACCCGGCGAAGGCCGTCGCCGAGATCGCCCGGGTGCTGCGCCCGGGCGGCCGGGTCGCGCTGCTGGACACCGACTGGTCGACCTTCCTGCTGCACCCGGTGGCCCCGGACGTCCGTCCCGCGCTGGCCGCCGTCGTCCAGGGCGCCGCCGCCCAGCCGGAGGCCGGGCGCAGCCTCGCGGGCTGGCTGGTCGAGGCCGGGCTGACCGTCGACACCCTCGGCGCCGACGTCCTCCTGCACGACCCCCACACGGTCGGCGGACCGATCCTCCGCGGTCTCGGCGCGGCGGCCGTCGGCCGGGGCCTGCTCACCGAGGAGCAGCGCGACCGGCTCTACGCCGACCTCGACGCGGCCGCCGGGCACGGGGCGTTCCACCTGTCGGTGACGATGTTCGCCGCGATCGCCCACCGGCCCCGCTGACCGGCCGCTCGAACGTTCTCCTGATCCTCAGGACTCTCAGAGCCGGTGCAGCGCCGCCTCGCAGAGCCGGCACCGCTGCTGCTCCAGCTCGGGCGGGTACCACGGCTCGCCCGGCCGGGCGGGGCGGTAGTGGGCGTGCTCCATCGGCGCGGTGTCCAGCCCGCAGAGGGTGCGCGCCTGCGGGTCCTCCGGGACGTCCGGGTCCTGGCCGGCGGCGTGCACCGCGACCACGCCCGGCCCGACGCCCTCGGGGCCGAGGGCCTGGTCCGGGGCCAGTTCGAAGAGGACGACGATCGCAGCCACGGTCCCACCGTGGCGGGCGGCGGCCGTCCGCGCATTTCGATCTTCACCCCGCCGGGGCCGTCCGGCCCCGGATTGCCGGCGTCGTGAACCTGCCAAAGCAGTGGCCGCGTGCTCCAAGATGACAAGCGCACCACTCGCACGACTCGCACAACTCGCACGACTCGCACGACCGACCGGACCAACCGGACGACTCCGGACCGACTGGACCCCAAGGAGCCGCACCATGGGCATCGCACGCCGTGAACTCCTCAGCTGGGGCGCGGGATTCGGCGCCGCCGCCCTCGGAGGCCTCGCCCTCCCGGGCAGCGCCTCGGCCTCCCCCTCCGCCGCCTCCTCGACCACCCCGCGCGGGCTGCCGACCGACAGCTGGATGAGCCGCCTGAACGGCAGCACCTCCCTCCTGGACCTCACCATCCCCGGCACCCACGACTCCTGCTGCGAGAACCCCGCCTACGGCACCGAGTGGTCGCACACCCAGAACTGGGGCCTGCCCCAGCAGTTGACCGAGGGCGTCCGCTTCCTCGACATCCGCTGCAACGGCCTCCAGGGCGCGCCCGACGAACTCGGGATCTACCACTCGGACAACTACCAGCACATCCGGCTCCAGGACGTGCTCGACCAGTGCCGCTCCTTCCTCCGCTCGCACCCCGGCGAGACCGTCCTGATGCGCCTGCGCAACGAGCGCGCCGGCGGCCAGGCGCTCGACGACACCGAGTTCATGCGGCGGATCAACCACTACCTCGACGGGCTCGGCTACCGCGACCTGTTCCACTTCTACGGCTGGCCGACCCTCGCCACCGCCCGGGGGAAGGTCGTCCTGATCGCCGACTTCACCAACCCGTGGGGCCTGATCGACTGGTCCAGCGGCGAGAACGGCTACTTCGACACCCAGGACCTCTGGCAGACCGGCGGCACCGACCCCCTGGGGACCAAGGGCCAGCGCATCGTCGCCCAGTTCGACAAGGCCTTCCTCAACCCGGGCTACTCGAAGATGTTCGTCAACTTCCTTTCGTACGCAGGTGGTTACTGGCCCAAGACCAGCTCTCAGACCTTGATGGACCGCAGCATCTACCCGTACCTGAACGCCCGCACCCAGCAGCGCGCCCGGTTCGGCATCGTGCCGATGGACTTCCCGGACTTCCACGTCAACGTGCTGCAGATGCTGATCGACAAGAACTTCATCTAGGCACATCGGCAACGGCACCATCCCTCTCGGCACCATCCGCCTCGGCCCCCTCGGCCCCCTCCCGCACCCGAGGGGGCCGAGACGTCGACCGCACGCCCTCGGGGCCGCCCTTCGCGAGACCCCGCGCACGCCCGTTCCGCATCAGCCCGGGGATGTAAACCCGTGGGCCAATGCCAGATGACAGATCATCAATCCACAGGCCGATGCCGCCCCCGCGCCCCACGTGACAGCGTTCCGCGCATGGACACCACGCCGATGGACACGACGCCGACGGGCACCACGCCGATGGACAGCACGCCGACCGCCCGCCCCACCGGACCGAGCCGCCGCCGCATGCTCGGCGCCGCCCTCGCACTGGGCGCCGTCGCGCCGCTGGGCCTCGCCCACGCCGCCTCGGCCGCCCCCGCCTCCACCCCCGCTTCCTCCACGGGCACCAGCACCGGCACCGGCCCCGACTCCCCCGGCCGCCTCACCCTGCCCGCGCCCACCGGCCCCTTCCCCGTGGGCATGGTGCCACTGCACCTGCGCGACGAGGCCAGGCTCGACCCGAACGCCCGGCCCGGAAAGTTCCGCGAGCTGATGGCCACCGTCTGGTACCCGGCCCGGGCCGCGGCCGCCGACGCGTACCCGCTCGCCCCCTGGATGACCGACGGCGCCCTGAAGGCCTTCCTCGACGACGCCGGCTTCCCCCTCCCTCTCTCGCTCGCCCCGCTCACCGCCGGCCACCAGGGCGCCCCCGTCCATCGGGCCGGCCGGCCGCTGCCCGTCATCGTCTACTCGCACGGCGCGGGCAGCCACCGCGCCGACCACACCATCGTGGTCCAGGAGTTGGCCAGCCACGGCTTCGCCGTCGTCACCGTCGACCACACCCACGACGGATTCACCGAGTTCCCCGACGGCACCGTCGTCACCCGGGACGGCGTGGCCCCGGGGCTGGCCCCGAAGGACTACGCCGCCGACCTGCTCTTCCTCCTCGACCGCGTCGTCGACCTCGCCAACGGCCGCAACCCCGACGTCGACGGCCGCACCCTGCCGACCGGCCTGCTCGGCAACCTGGACGCGCGGAACATGGGCGCCTTCGGCTGGTCCAAGGGCGGCACCGCCGTCGGCCTCGCCATGGTCGCCGACCAGCGCATCCGCGCCGGGCTCACCCTGGACGGGCGGATGGAGTCGAACCCCGCCATCACCACCGACATCGACCGGCCGTTCATGATGATGACCGCCCGCTACACCCGGGCCACCAGCCCGTTCATCGAGACCTTCTGGGGCCACCTGCGCGGCTGGCGCCTCGACGTCCAGGCCACCGGCGCCATCCACAGCTCCTACGGCGACAACATGACGCTGATCCCGCAGGCGGGCAAGCTGCTCGGCATGACCGAGCAGGAGATCCAGTCCCAGGTCGGCACCCTCGACCCCGACCGCGGCGTCCTCGTCCAACAGGCCTACCCGCGCGCCTTCTTCGACCTCCACCTGCGGGGCCGGCACTGCGGCAACCTGCTCGACGGACCGTCGACGGCCTTCCCGGAGGTCGTCTACCACCCGTAGGCCCGGTACGGCGGGCGGCCGTCACGGGGGTACGGCCGCCCGCAAGGCCCGCAGACGCTCAACTCCCCTCCCTGATCTTCGGGTTGACCGCGCAGAAGTAGACCCGTCCAGTCTGCTTGTCGAAGTAGAAGCTCCCCGAGTACTGGGTCCGGGTGACCGACTCGTCGAAGGCCCTGCTGTGGAGCCACCTGGTCGGGTCACCCACCTCGGCGGCGATCTCCTCCGGGACACCGCAACCGATGGAGACCTCCTCCCACGTCCCGTTCACCGTGATCTCCGCCAGCTTCGCCGACTCGACCCGTGCCACCCCTTGCACACTCACGTCGGTCGGCCCGGGAACCCACGTCACGGAGTTCTGCGTCAGCACCCGGCCGACCCACATCGCCGCCGACAGCGAACCCAGCTGCGGGAAACGGCGCTTCAGCAGTTCGGCGTCGGCCAGGCAGATTCCGCCCGCGCACCGGGCCCGCGGCGGCCGGCCCCTCAGCACTGCACGACACGGCCCTTCTCGAAGCCGAGGTCGAGACGATCCTCGTCCGGCTTCCCGTCCCGCTGGACGGCCACCCGGTACTCCCCCTGGAGATTCCTCGGGATCGAGGCGGTGTAGACGGTGCGCCGGGCCCCGGCCAGGTCGACCGCGTACACCTGGCGGACCGGGAAATCCCTTCCCTGGCACGACAGACGGTCGATCGTCTCACCGCTGGCCATCACCCGCACCACCCACGACGCCTCCCCGTCGCGTTCGCGCAGCCCCGGGTCCACGAAGACGCCGACGCCGGGAACCCGCCGCCCGGAGGTCTCCTCCACCGTCTCGCACCAACCCGCCATGACGCTCTCCGACGCGGCGCACAGACCCCCGGTCCGCTCCGCCTGCCAGATCAGCTCCGGCCCGTACCCGCCGTCGTACTCGACCAGCGTGAACCGATCACCCGCCGGCGCCGTCCCGTTCTCCTTCGCCGTCCGCAGGATCACCTGCTTCGAGCTCTCCGCAAACACCGGCCGGACCACGGGCGCCGACGTGACACCCTTGCCCGCCACCCCTCCGGCCCCACCCCCGCTGCACGCACTGGCAGCACACACCAGACCCACGAGAACAGCGCTCACCCTCATGGAACGTCCCACCACGTGACTCATCCCCCCATGCGCATTGCTCAAGACTTCGCCATGGCACCGCCGACCGGACGGCCCCAGTCTTCTCGGCCTGCCGGATCAGCGCCGGGCGAACTACGCTCTGACGATCAGCAGGAGGCCCGCCAGCAGGACAACCCCCTCCCGCGACTTCGGGAAGCCCCGCACAGCACGGTCACCTGTTCCTCCCCCTGCGGCCCGGGCCGGGACCGGCACCGCTTCGCCTCCGGATGAACGCCGTGGGCGTCCCACCCGATCATCGGATGGGACGCTCACGGATGACCCACCGTTCCACGTCAGCGGCCCGGAACGCACCCGGGATCGCCTCCGCGGCGGAACTCAGCGGCTCACTTGTTGAAGAAGAGCGACACGAGTATGCGTATGACCATGACGCTCGAGAGGACGGTGAACCCCCACCCCACAACCAGGTGGATGCCGGCCGGCCCGTCCTTGGAGGACCTCCCGGAGGGCTGCGTGAACCACTTCGAGAAACCTCGGTAGTCCGTGACCATGGCCACTCCGAGGAACAGGGGGATCAGGAACGCCAGAGCAACGAGGATGCGCACAAGGATCTCCCGGACGGTCCAGGGCGGTAGCGGCGGTAGGAACCCGACCCGCGGACCCTACCAAGCCCAGTCCGCTGCCTCGCCCGCCCGGTCAGCACCGCGCCGGGCCGGCGACCCGATCCATGTTGAGCGTCACGCGGTCCTCGGCCGGCTGCCCGTCCCGTCGGACGGCCACCCGGTACTCGCCCTGGAGTCCGCGCGGTATCGACACCGTGTAGACGGTGTGGAGCACGCCGTCGACCGTGACCTCGTACGCCCTCCGTGCCGGAAAGCTCCGCCCCTGGCACATGACCCGATCGACCGTCTCACCGCTGGACAGCAGCATGACCGACCACTTCCCCTCGTGGAGGGCGGCGCCGATGAAGGTTCCGACCCCCGGGTTCGGCCTCGCGGCGATGTCCGCGAGCGGAATACAGGGACCCGAGCTACGCGACGATCCCGAACAGACCGCGCCGGTCCCCTTCGCCCGCCAGATCAGCTCCGGGCCGTACCCGCTGTCGTACCGAACCTCCGTGGCCTCGCCACCGGCCGGAGCCCAGCCGTTCTCCGCGGCCGATCGCAGGATCCGCCGCCTCTCGACCTCCGAGAGCGTCGCCCCTTCCTCACCGAGCGGCCACGCGACCTCGGCCGCCACCCCACCGGACACGGCGCCCGCCGACGCCCCGCCGTGCCCACCGGACGCCCCAGTGCACGCACTGGCGCCACACAACAGCCCCACCAGAACCACCCGGAACACCATCGAATGCCCTATCACGCGAATCGCCTCCCCCACCGAAGACCGGTCTCCCGCTCATCCCACCGCGCGCGTCAGGATCCCGCCACGCGAGCCACCTCCCCTCCAGAAGCCAGGTCCTCGTGCCCATCAATCGTCACCAACCCCCTTCCGCCCCTGAACAAGTACGCAGGGACGCCCCACGCGACGAACGGATGGGAAGATTCCCGGAGACCGGTTCGACGCAGCTTCGTGATCCTCGGGCTATTGCCGATAGGACGGCCCTTGGCGGGCACCCATATCGACCAGCCTTAGCACGTCCCGACAAGCCCCGTCGCGGAGACCATCACGAGGGCGCCCAAGGCGTAGGGGATCGGCCAGCCCATCCCTGGTCCCGGAGTGACCGTCGCGACCCCGGCCAGCCAGGCCGGAAGTCCCCCGTGACACCGTCGTACAAGACGCCGATATCGGTAGGGCTGCGACCCGAGTCCCAGCCATCGCTCCAATACAGGGTTCGAAGGTCCCTCACAGACTCCGCCAGCTCAAGGGCCTCACCAAACACCGGTGGCGGGACAGCCCCGAAGGCCGCCCCGCCACCGTCACACATACCGACTACGTCGGCTCAGCACTGAACGGCGTAGCCCTTCTCCAGACCGAGGTCGAGCCGTTCTTCTTCCGACTGCCCGTCTCGCTGGACGGCCACCCGGTACTCACCTTGAAGACTCCTTGGGATGATGGCGGTGTAGACGGTGCGCTGGGCGCCGGCCAGGCTGATCGAGTACACCTGACGCACCGGGAAGTTCCTTCCCTGGCAGGAGAGATGGTCGATCGTCTCACCGCTGGCCATCACCTGCACTGCCCACCATGGATCCTCCTCGCGGTTGAACAGCCCGGAGTCTCCGAAGATGCCGACTCCGGGAACCCGTTCCTCGGCAATCTGCTTCTCAGTCTTGCATCTCCCGGACGCGACGACCTCCGATGCGATGCAGAGACCACCGGTCTCCTCCGGCTGCCAGATCAGCTGCGGGTCGTACCCGCCGTCGAACTCGATCACCGTAAACCGGTCACCCGCTGGTGCCGTCCCGTCCGCCTTCGCGGTACGAAGGATCAGCTTCTTGTAGCTCTCCGGGAAGGTGTGCTGAGCCGTAGCCGTCGATGCGGTCCCACCAGTGGCGACCGACCCGTCGCCTCCGGACGCCCCGGTGCACGCACTTACACCGCACAACAGACCTGCGAGGACAACACAGAATATCGCCGAACGTCCCGTCACATCACTCACCTCCCGTGGGCGAAAATTTGCGCCTGCTCGAACCGGAGACTCCATGGCCCATCAATTCCTACCTAGGACCAGCTCGGGCGAGGAGTCGAAGGTGACGCGGTTCCAGTTGAGCATCTCGTAGGTTGCCCAATCCTTCGTTGTCACACTGCCGTCCGAATGATAGTAGGTCGTCCGGTAGCTCCATTTCCGGAAAGACGGCGCGAACCCGTATTGTTGCCCCTTCTTGACCATCAGGTTCCGTGACTCGGTGGTCGTGTCCGCGTCGGTCGTCGCCTCGGACGTCTGGGTACTATCCTCCGTGCTGTCGTTCCAGTTGATTTCGCCGTCGACCTTGAGGACGCCATAGAAATCCGCCGATCCGGCGATCTTGCGCCCCTCCGACTTGCTCACCTTGCTCGCAAGCTGCTTGGTCCACTGCTTGGTCTTCGTTCTGCTGTCAACGAGCGCGAGCGGCCCGTCCGCATCCGCGGTCCGGATATCAGCCCCGACGTTCTTGTCAATGTAGTCCTCGTAGGTACTCTTCGTCGAGGTTGCGAGGACATCAGTGCCACCATCGGGCCGGTTCTTGCTCACGTCATAGGCACGGTCAGGCTTCGGCTTCTTGTTGTTCCTAGGCGAACCCAACGGCGGCGGGCTGTTGAGGTACTCTTCCAACCCCTGCTGCCGGTAGGCCTCTCCAGCCTTGTTGTCCGCAACAATCTTGTCGTAGTTCGGGCCCTGCCACTGCGTCTCCTCAGTGAGCTTGGTGCCCATGTTGGTGCACTTGGCGAAGCCGCTCGCGCACTCCTCCAACGCCATGCCGGTGGGGTCGGTCTTGTTGACCGGACTGTTGTTGCTGTAGGCGTAGGCGTTCCACTGCTGCGGGTCCTCGGGGAGGAGTAGCGGGTCGGGGTTGAGGAAGCGGCCGGTGCCCGGCTGGTACTGGCGGGCGCCGAGGTTGGTGAAGCCAGTGGTGTCGTCCTTGAGTCCGCCGACGTAGCCCTTGTCGCCGGCCCAGGAGTTGGCCGCGCCGGAGCCGCGCAGGACGCCGAACGGGTCGGTCCAGCGGCGGGTCTCGGCACTGGTGGCCGAGTCGATGGAGAGCGTGCCGGTGTTGTGGTGGTCGGTGAACTGGTAGGTGAGCTTGGTCGGGCCCTGGCGGACCAGGGTGACGCCGCCGGGCATGGTGTAGTAGCGGGTGCCGGTGCTGGTCTTGCTGCCGGTGTCGTAGACGAGTTCGTCTCCGCCGCCGAGGTTGACCGTGATCTTGCCCGGGTTGCGGCGGATCAGCTGGTTGCCGTCCGCGTCGTAGAGGTAGCCGGTGGTGGAGGTGCCCTGCTTCATCGAGGCGAGCTTGCCCTCGGCGTCCCAGGTCAGTTCCGTGCCGTTGGCCGCGTCCACGGCGTTCCAAGTGGAGGTGCCCCACTTGGACACCCAGCCCGGCGCGTAGACGATGAACTTGCCGTCGTCCTGGACGACCGCGAAGTACTTGCTGTTCGCCCCGATCCAGGTCTGCGAGGACCACAGCGGCACGCGCTGCGGGTCGTAGACCACGAAGTTGCCGTCGTCCTGCATGGTCGCCCAGGCACCCGGGTGGTTCTGGGTGTTGGTCGACCAGGTCACCAGGCCGGTGCGCAGCGAGGTCAGCACGAGGTTGCCGTCGGTCTGCATGGTCAGCTGAGTGGAGTTGGAGCGCACCGACTCACCGGAGTTGAGCACGAAGCCCGCGCCCAGCGTCTTGGTGGCGGCCGGGTTGGCGATCTTCGTGGTGTTCCCGGCCGCGTCGTACTGGTTGCTCCCGGGGGTGCTGCCGTTGTTCGGGAAGGTGGACTTCACCGTCGTCGGCACGTGCGGACCGCCGGTGCCGCCACCCGTGCCGGCCGCGGTGGTCGGCGTGTTGCGGGTGCCCGGGGTCGGGAAGGCCTGGTCGATCGTCAGGTCCTTCGAGACGTCGCCGGTCGGGTTGTGCATGACCAGCTTGGTCCGGTTGCCGACCGCGTCGTAGGTGTAGTCCTGCCAGTACGCCGCACTCCCGCCCACCGTGGTCTTCGCCGGAGCGACCGCACCATTGGTCGGCGTCGCGTTGGCGCACGCGCCCTGCCCGGCGAGCGACGGCGTCGGCTGGTTCAGCTTCCCCGTGTCCGACCAGGCCGAGGTCAGTCGGCCCAGGTAGTCGTGGGTGAAGCACTGGAGGTCGGTCGCGGCCGGAGTGTTGTTCGGGATCGTCCGGATCGCGGTGATCTGGCCCGCCGGGTCGTACGCGTAGGTGGTGTTCTGGACGGTACCGGTGGTGGCGGTCTGCTTGTCGACGTACTGGGTCAGCACGCGCCCGGTCGGCTCGTCGTACGTGTTCGTCGCGACGATCTGCGTGCCCCACGGGTTCATCGTGGTACGGATGTTACGCCCGTAGGCATCCCAGTCCGCCTGCCGCAGATAGGTGTAACCGGCCCCACTGATGTCGTTGAGCTCGCCATAGGACTCGTAGTTGTAGTTGATCGACTCCTGCGCCAGGTCACCCGCCGCGGCGCGCCCGTCAGCGATGATGGAGCCACTGACAGGGTTGTACGCCGCCGTGTAGTCGAACGTCACCTGCCCGGTCTTGCCGACCTCGCTGCCCGGGATGGCGACGGTGGTCTTCGTCGGACGGTAGGCAGCGTCGAACTCGCCAACGGACTTGGTGTAAGCCGCGCCCCCGGCACCACCGACGTAGCGGGTCGAGGAACTGGCCTGCCCCTTGGCCACGGTGTCGTAGGTGAAGCCGGTCAGCTGGTTCGCCGGGTCCGTCGTGCCACTGAACGTACCCGTCTTGCGGCCGAGCAGGTCGTACGTCATCGCGATCGTCTGCCCACGCGCGTCCGTCGTGGTCGCGACCCGTCCGCCCGCGTCATACGTACGTGTCGACACACCGGAGTCCGGGTCGTCGTTCTTCACCAGGCGGCCGCGCTGGTCGTAGGCGAGGCTCCAGGTGTTGCCTGCGGCGTCCACCCGGGTCGCCGGCTGGCCGTTCGCGTTGTAGGTGTACGTGGTGACGTCGGCGTCGGCCGGGTTGCCGGTCGCCGTCGGTGTCCGGTACTGCCACAGCTGCGCGGTGCGGCCACGGGCGTCGGTCACGGTGCTGGTCGCGGTCGCGCCACTCGGCGGCGACACGTCGACCCGGTCCGCCCCCGGGTACGCCGTGGTGTTCGTGGTCTGCAGCGTGCCCAGCGCCACGAACTGCGTGCTCACCGCTCGCCCCAGGCCGTCGAACTGGATCACGCTCGCGCTCGGCACCTTCGCGCCTTCGGGGATCCACCGGGTGGTGTTCGGAGTGGTGGTGTCCTCGTAGTAGTTGTTGTACTTCCGGTTGACGCGCCCCTGCGAGTCGTAGAACGTGTCCGTGATCAGGCGGCCGTGGTAGGAGGAGACCGCGGGATCGCCCTGGGTCTGCACCAGGCGGCCCAGACCGTCCAGGATCTGCACCGACTTCCCGTACGTCTTGCCGTCCGGACGCAGCGAGTTCGTCGTTGTGGTGGACGGTGACGACGTGCCGTTGACGGCGTAGTCGTAGGTGGCGTTGGCGTTGCTCGCCGTGTCCTGTCCCGGAGCCCAGGCCGCCTTCAGTCGGCCCAGCCCGTCATAGGTCTTGGTCACGGTCCGGCCGTTGGGGTCGCTCGTGGTGAGCGCCAGACCGCGGGCTGGGTTCAACGTGACCGTGGTCGTGCGGGGCGTGCCCGCGTCGGGTGCACCGGCCGGGGCCGGGCTACCGGTGACCACCTTGGTGGGCAATTCGCCCGGGCTCGCCGAACTGTACGCGGTCGTCACGGTCGCGCCGCCGGGGTTGGCCTTGTCGGTGACCGTCGGGTCCGTGGCGGCCGTGGTGCGGCCGTATGTGTCGTAGCCGGCCGTGGCCTTGAGGACGTACTGGGCCGCACCGTTGGCGTCGTAGTGGTCCAGTACCTGGGTTCCGGTGGCCTCGCCCTTGGCTCCGGCAGTGCCGAAGTCCTGGCCGTCGTAGAGCGTGCGGGTGTCGGAGATCGTGTTGGCCGGCGACGCGTTGACGGTGCAGGCGTTGGCGCCGGAGATCACGAAGACCTCGGAGACCAGACCGGTCATCTGCCGGTTCGCCGCAGCCGCGTAGCGGTAGCGGGTGCACACATCCGACGTGCCGTCGGCCGTGCTCAGCGAGGTGGTGACCCGGTTGTTGCTATCGGGGTCAGTGGTGGTCGCGGTCGAGGTGGTGCGAGTACCAGTCGTGGTCACTGCCGTGGTGGTCGAGGTGACCTTGGTCGCCTGGTACCGGGCCACCAGGTCCGGCAGTCCGGCCCGCGTGCGCGTGGCCTTCGCCACGGGGGCCTCGTACGTGTTCACCGTGTACGAGAGCGGCGAAGCCGGGTCGGCGGACGCGTCCGCGTAGCTGTCCGTCTCCAGGATCTGACCGAACAGCCAGTCGGAGTCGGCCCGTCCGCCGCTCTTCACGCCCGCGACGGAAGCGGCCTTGGCCTTGCCGTCCGCCTTGTAGTCGCCGTCCATGCCCTGGTAGTAGCTGGTCGTCGACTTCGACCGCGGCCCGTCCTTGCCGGAGCCGGTCACCGTGGTGACGCTGGCGTAGCCGCGGAACTGGTCCCAGGTTCGGTAGTCCGATTCGACGAGCGCACTGTCGTTGCGGTGCCACGCGGCGGGACCGTACACGTAGGAGGTCGTCGTCGCCACCGCGCCGGTGATCAGCTTGGCGTTAGGGTCGGCGGTGACCGTCTCCACCGGGTACCGCAGGAACCAGTCGTCCACCGTCGTCTGCACTCCGGTGTCGAACCACTTCACCGGGAAGCAGCTCTTGTCGTTGCCGTCCGCCGAAGCCGGCATCCTCCCGGTCGTGCGCGAGCAGGACTCCTTGGCGTACGACACCAGGATCGTGCCGCCGGTCTCGGTGGTGATGACCGCCAGACGCGGGCGGTAGTACCGCGGACGCGCGGGCACCAGGCCGTCGACCCGGTTGGGCAGCAGCTCGTCGGCGAAGGTCATCTCCGGCAGCGCCTGCTCGGCCTGGCCGTTGGCGGTGTCCTTGCCCGTGCGCTTCACGGACTGCAGCCAGGCGATCGGTGCGTTGTCCGTCGCGTTCGCCGGCGTCTTGAACACGTGCTTCAGGTCGTAGTGGTCCACCGGTCGGTACGTGCCGCCCGAACGGATCGTCGTCGTGATCCCGTTCAGCCACTTCGTCGACCAGTACGTCGGAACGAAGTTGGTGCACGTCCCGGTGTCCTGGCACTGCTTGTCCAGCGGGGCATCCGGCCAGTTCGCCGCGTTCGCCGCCGTGCGCTGCGAAGGGTCGCAGGCCTTGGCGTCCTCCAGGCAGCGCTCCCCCGACTCGAAGTCGATCTTCGCAGCCGCCTGGTACGTGCCTCCGGCGGCGAGCTGGTCGGACAGCTGCTGCCCGTAGGCGATCGACAGGAGCACACCACCGCGGGTGTACGACGTGTTCGTGCCCTTCCCGCTGTTCTGGGCGCCGCCGCGCGCGTACACGTTGGTCTCGGGCGTGTAGGAGTAGGTGGTCAGGTTGCCGTGCGGGTCGACCACGTAGTCCAGGTTCCAGCGCCACGCCGTCTGGCACCAGGAGCCCTTGCCCTTGGCCGCGTCGTAGCACGGGTCACCGGCGTTCGGCGAGTACACCGGCGTCGTCCACGCGGACTTGCTCTCCGGGCCCACCTTGCTGGGCGAACCGTCGGCCGCCGGAAGCTGGTTGAGGCCGAAGTAGTAGACCACTCCCGAGGTGTCCGTCACCTTCAGGTACGAGCCGTTCCAGGTGCCGTTGTTGGCGCCGGTCAGGAACTCGATCTTCGTCCCGTCGTCATTCTTCAGGTGCCAGGTGCACTTCGACTGCTCGTCGACACCGTTACCGGCCGTGCAGGAGGGCTCCGGAACGAGCTCACCGGAGTGGCCGCCCAGCGACAGCGTCAGGTTCGCACCGCCCCAGCACTGGTCACCCGAGCCGGGGATGCCGGCCTTGTCGCACGTCCGGTAGCCCCGCTCGACGAATCCGGAACTCAGGTCCCAGCCGTCACCGATCCACGACGCCTGCGCGTTCGTCGATGCCGTCTTCCCGTCCACCGACGCCGAGTCGTAACCCAGCGCCAACGTGGGAGCGGCACCTCCGAGAGTCGACGGGGTCACGATCGGGTAGCTGTAGGTGAACGACCCCGAGCCGCTGCCCGCCGCCCACGCCTGGCTCGGCGACAGCGACGTCGCGCTGTAGGTGCCGGTCCCGCTGGAAGGAGCGGCGGTGAGTGCCAGCACCACCTGCGCGGGAGCGGCGGCCAGTGCCGGGGCACCCGCGGACTTGGCCTGAGCGCGCTGCCCCTCGGCCGAGCCGGTCGTGGTGGCGGGCAGGTCGATGTCCGCCACGAGTCGCTTGGCCTGCTCGTCGTAGTGCGAGGTGACCGGCGTACGCGCCTGGCAGCCGTCGGCGTCCGGCGTCGTCAACGCACACTCCGGCAGAACCGCCAACCCGGCCCTGTGCGCGAAGTCGCCACCGGAACCCAACGATCCCAGGTCGAGCCCTATCCGGACCTTCCCCGGCTGGGCCTCGTCGCCGCTCCGCGACAGCGCCACCAGTGCCGTCGGCGCACCCGCGTCCGGACCGGAGCCCGGCGCGGCCGCGAGCGTCACCTGCACGGGCGCGGCAGCAGCGGCGTCGCCGGCGCGGGCGACCGGAGCCACCCAGACCGGCAGGTCACCCGCCTGCTTCGACGCGCCGACGACAGACTCCCGCCCGTCCGCCGCGCCGGCGTCCCGGTCGGTCGGCGTGCCCAGGGCGACCACCGCCGTGCCGTGCTTCGGCTGCGGCACGCTCTTCGGTGGCACCCAGTCCGGCGAGCCGGTGTTCGGCGAGGAAGCCTTGGGTTTGTCCGTCGTCCCGGGCACCGAGGCCGTCCGCTGGAGCGGCGTGTTCGGCGGCGACCAGACCTTGCCCTTGCCCCCATCCGCGGGGGCGGCGACTGCGGTACCGAGCGGCGCGGCCAGCATGCTCAGTACGGCGAAGGAACCCAGAATTGCCATTCGAGGCTTGCGCCACCGTGACGGTGAATCACCCCATCCGGATTCACCGGGTGGTATTTCTACTTCGGAAGACACTTTTACCCCCCCAAGAAGAGTCCGCACCGCCGATCGATGCGGACGGGATCTCGCAGGAGGGTAGGGGACAAACCATCCAATGGTCGAGCAAATTGAGGAAGGGCTGAGGATGTGATCGATATCACATCCGAGAAAATTGGCGGACGACCCACCAAATCGGACACGTCTGCAGAAATAAGAAGTTGACGATCCTTTGACTGTTGGCGGTAGCTTGCTGGGCGCCTCTGCACACTTCCTTTGCAGAGCCAGATCCCGTCTGGTCAGACCAGATCAGGACATCTCACGTGGGGGTACGTCACCATGCCTGCCGCTCCGCCCGGAGCCACATCCGGAGCCAGCCGTTCCAGATATCCGTCACGGACTGCTGTCGCCACCGCAGTCGGCCTCGCCCTGGCGCTGACCTCGATCACGCCGTTCGCCTTCGCTGACGGTCCGTCGACCGCTGCCACCGCCCCGGCCGACGCTCCGGCCGGGAGCCCCGCCGCCAGCCCGTCGGCCATCCCGCCGGACCTCGCGGCGCGGATGGACGCCGTCGACGCCGAGCGCGCCAGCAACAAGCCGCTGCTCAGCCCGACCGACAAGGCCATCGCCGAGGCGCAGAAGTCCGGCAAGCCCGTCCCGATCCCGGAGTTGACGGACGAGGTCAGCGAGACCGTCGCGACCCCGGCCGGCCACCTCAAGCGCACCGAGCACGTCGAGCCGCAGCGGGTGAAGCAGAACGGCGCCTGGGCGACACTCGACGGCGCTCTCGTCCCGGACGGGCAGGGTGGCTACCGGCCGAAGACCGCGCTGTCGGGGTTGCGCCTGTCCGGCGGTGGCCAGGGCCCGCTCGCCACCCTGACCAGCGCCGACGGCGAGACGCTCACCATCGACTCGCCGTTCCCGCTCACCAAGCCGGCGATCGACCCGAGCGGGGACGCGCTGATCTACCCCGAGGTCGCCCCCGGCGTCGACCTCAAGGTGACCGCCTCCAAGTTCGGCGGGCTCTCCACCGTCCTGATCGTCAAGACCGCGGAGGCGGCGAAGAACCCGGCGCTGAAGAAGGTCCGCTTCGGTACCCAGGGCAAGGGCGTCACCGTCCGGGCCGACGAGGCCGGCAACCTCACCGCCGCGGCCGCCGACGGTACGTCCCGCTGGCACGCCCCCAGCCCGCAGATGTGGGACAGCTCTGCCGCCGCCCCGGTGGCGGCCGCCAAGTCGGCCCCCGCCCTGAGCGCTTCGGCCGGAGACGCCCCGCAGGCGAAGTCCGAGGCGCGCAGCACCGCCGAGGGCCCGGGCTACGGCGCGAAGGTCGCCACCATGTCGACCACCGTCACGGCCGACGCCGTCGAGCTGACCACCGACGACGCGGTGCTCGGCAAGGGCCAGGGCCCGTGGTTCATCGACCCGGCCTGGATCCCCGACCGTAACGTGGCCAACAACTGGACCTGGACCCAGGCCGCCTACCCCGGCAAGGCCAACATCGGGCGGACCACCGGCAGCGGGGACCAGTACGCGCGGCCCGGTGTCGGTTACCAGGGCTACCGGGTCGACAAGGGCATCGAGCGCTCCTACTTCCAGTTCGACACCCACTGGTACCGCGGCGCGATCATCAACCGCGCGACCATGTCGGTGTGGGAGCACGAGTCCTCGGACTTCTCCTGCACCAACAAGTACACCCTGGACCTCTACCTCACCAGCCCGATCAGCGACCAGACCAGCTGGAGCAATCCGCCCACGAACCAGGGCGGCCGACTCGGCGAGGCCTCGGTCCCCGGCGCGGGTCAGCCCGGCTGCGGCGGCGAGTACCAGTTCAACTACGACGTGACCGGGGTCTACCAGAACTTCGGTACCAGCCGCGACACCCTCACCTTCGGTGTGTTCGCCCGCGACGAGTCCAACATGTCGGCGTTCAAGCGGCTCGGCTACAGCCCCGCTGTCGAGATCGAGTACGACCGCGTCCCCAACGTCCCGACCGGCACGTACGCCTCCCCCGCTCCCACCACGGCCGTGCCGTGGGCAGACAACCAGGGCTGCACCGGCGGCACGATGGGCTGGATGAACTCCGCGTCCGGTTTCAACGGCGCCGTCACCCTCAACGCGACGGTCAGCAGCCCGGTCCAGCAGTCGCTCTACGGCTGGATGGGCATCTGGGACTACGCCGACACCAACCGGGCCGACAGCGGCCAGACCCCCGAGGTCGCCAACAGCGGCACGGCCGCGTTCCAGGTCAAGCAGGGCCTGCTCCAGGACGGCCACGTGTACGGCTGGGACGTCATGGCCACCGACGGGCTGGTCCAGCGGTCCGGCGGGAGCCCGGCCTGCCGCTTCGGCGTCGACCTGACCCCGCCGACCCTCTCCGTCCCGGACGCCAACACCCTGCTGCCGGAGGCCGAGCTCGACTACAAGCTCCCGCCGTCCGGCAACGGCCAGGTGACCAGGAAGCACGTGGGCCAGGAGGGCCTGGTGCCGTACACCGCGGCCGACCCGGCCCCGGGCGGCAACGCCTCCGGTGTGGTCTGCGCGCGCTGGTCCTGGGACCCGCAGTTCGCCGGGGACGGCTGGTACTGCGGTGGCGGCATCAGCAACGGCTTCCCCGTCACGCTCTCCCGCTGGGGCACCAACATCCTGTACATGCAGGTGATGGACAACGCGCGCAACGTCTCGCCGGTCGCGCAGTACTCCTTCTACGTGCCGTGGAACCCGGACGGCCCGCCGCCCGTCTTCGGTGACGTCACCGGTGACGGCGCCCCGGACATCCTGCAGCCCGACCAGGCCGGCTACCTGCGCGCCTACAACGCCCCGGGCAACTCGAAGGTCCGCTCCCCGGCCGTGGCGGCCGTCGCCACCCCGGCCGACGCGCCCGGCGGCAAGGGCTGGAACACCATCCAGATCGCCCACCGCGGCACGCTCACCGGTGGCAACAACATCGACGACGTGTTCGCCCATGCTCCCGGTGACCCGCTGCTGCGGCTCTACCAGAACCCCGGGAACACCGGCGCCTACGGCCGGATCGACAAGTCGGTGCCGATCGCCAAGCCGAAGTGCGTCCCGACCGCGTCCGAGGACTGCGCCTGGCTGAAGGCCGCTGGGTACAACGCCGCCGACTGGTCCGGCACGCTGCGGATCGCCGCCCTCGGCGACCCGGTCAGCACCGACCTCGACCCCAAGCTGGGCTTCAAGAACAAGACCGGTCTACTCACCGTCGAGAGCACCAACAACGGTGCCGACGCGGCTCTCTGGTACTACCCGGCCACCAACGCCAACACCCTGGGCAAGCCTGTCCAGCTGGCCGCGTCCGGGTGGAAGGACAAGGAGCTGATCACCCCCGGCGACTGGGCCAAGCAGGGCCGCCCGGGCCTGTGGGCCCGCAACCTCGCGGCCGCCGCCGACGGACCCAAGGACGACCTCCTCGCCTACACCTTCACCACCGGGACCGTCACCGCGACCGACAGCCTGGGCGCGCCCGTCATCGACAGCAACGGCAAGCCGCTGCTCGTGCCGACGCTGACCCAGATGGCGCCGGTCGGCACCCGGATCGGCTGGGTCTCCACCGACACCTACCCGACCGTCGGCTCGGACGGCGACCTCACCGGCAACGGCAACCCCGGCCTCTGGGCCCGGAAGGCCGACGGTTCCCTGGAGATCTGGTGGGGCCAGCCCACCACCCCCGGCAACCCCTCGGCCGGCTTCGGCTGGCTGGCCGGTCCCAGCCCGATCGGGAACACCTCGGTCTCCCCCCAGTGGTGGGCGCTCGACGGCACCGGTGACAGCAGCGGCACCAACACGCTGTACAGGAACGGCGGCGACCCCAAGGCCACCTACCCGGCCGGGGCCGCACTCACCACCGACCACAACCGTGCGGCGAACAAGGCGACCGCCTTCGACGGCACGACGGTCTACCGCACCACCGCGCCGGTCAACTCCGGTTCCAACACCCCGGGGCTGGACACCACCCAGAGCTACAGCGTCTCAGCCTGGGTGAAGATCAACAACACCGACGGCTACCACACCGCGGTCTCGCTCACCGGCAACGAGGCCAGCCCGTTCTATCTGCAGTACTCGAAGTCCCTCAAGAACTGGGCCTTCGTCCTGCCGAGCAACGACAGCTTCAACGCGAGTGCCTGGTACACCGCGTACGACCAGAGCGGCCGCACCACGGCCACGGTCGGCCAGTGGACCCACCTGACCGGCACCTACAACGCCACGAACGGCATGGCCACCCTGTACGTCAACGGCCTGGCCGTCGGCTCCACCAAGGTGGGAACCACGTGGAAGCCGCCGGCGGGCAGCCTCAACATCGGCGGCGCCGCGTACAACAAGGACGTCCCCGCCGACCTCGTCAACGGCGCGATCAGCGACGTCCGGGTCTACCCGTACGCGCTGACCGACCCCCAGGTGAACACCGTCGCCACGTCGCAGTCCATCGTCCACATCCGCAGTGCGGTCGACAAGCACAAGTGCCTGGACAACTGGGGCAGCACCGCGGGCTCGCCGGTGGTGATCTACGACTGCTGGAACGGTGACAAGCAGCACTTCACCGCTACCCGGGACAACCAGCTCAAGACCGTACCGAACGGGCTCTGCATCGGCACCCGGGACGCCAACGTCATCGACGGCACCCCGGTGGTCTCGCAGGCGTGCGACAACTCCGGGGCCCAGACCTGGATCCGCCGCTACGACGGCACGCTCTTCAACCCGGCGTCGAACAGGTGCCTGGACCTGCCCGCGTCCAACACGCAGAACACCACCGCACTGGCCGTCTGGCCATGCGGAAACCAGGCGAACCAGCACTGGCTCTTCGACAACCAGACCCTCGCGGGCGTGTAGCCCCCGTCGGTCGTCGTCAGGCCACCCCCGCGGCCCCTCGCCGAGCGCCTCGTGCGTTCGGTGGGGGGCCGCGGTGGTGTTCGGAGGGCGGGGCGGGTCAGACGCGGCGGCCCTCGGTGGGGGTGGCGGGGACGGCCGTGGGGCCGGTGGTGCTGCCGGCCTTGGCGCCGAGGGCGCGTTCGACCTTGGCGACGGCGGTGCGGTACTCCATGGAGGCGGCCTGTTCGTTGCTGCCCTGGCGTTCGAAGTAGCCGAAGGCCATGGCCACCGTGCCGAAGCGTTCGATGCCGACGTAGCCGTTGAGTCGGACACCGGCCAGGGTGCCGTCGAGGTGGACGGCAGGGGCGTCCTTGCGGTCGCCGAGGGTGACCGGGCTGACGGTGAAGGTCACGGTGTCGCTGGGGCCGGCGTTGAAGGTGATGGTGTGGCAGGTCTTCAGGGCGTCGGCGGCGGAGTTGAAGTCGGTGGCGAGTTGGTCGGACGGCTCGGCCGCGAGGGCCTGGGTGACCATCGGGTTGCCGTTCGGGCCGTCGAGTTCGGTCTCGGCGCGCGGGATCGCCGCGCCCGGCCGGGTGACGTACATGTTGATCAGGGCGCTGAGCGCGTCGCATCCGGTCACCGGGTTCGACGGGCTCGCGCTGGGGCTCGCGCCGGCGCTGGGGCTGGGGCTCTGGGTCACCGGGGGCTCGGTCCAGCCGGGGCCGAGGTCGGCCGCGGTCAGCAGGGCCGACTTCAGCTGGTCGGCGGAGGGCAGTGGCTGGGCGGTTGCGGCGGACGCCGGGAGGGCGGCCGGGCCCAGGGCGACCGCCACGACGACGGCCGCGGCGGTGAGGGCGTGGAAGGGCCTGGTCAGAGACATACGGGTCCCCCGGTCGAGAGTTCGGGAAGGGACAGGCCACCAGTGTCCCACCGGGGGCGGGGCCGGGCGCGCGGGCGGGGATCGGCGCAGGTCAGGGCCGGTCGGAGGGGTCGCAGGCGCGAGGAGCGTCGGAGGGGCGGGAGGGCTCGGCCGGCAGGGTGTCGAGGGTCTCGGCGAGCCAGTGCACCCAGAAGCTCTCCAGTCCGATGCCGGCCCGCAGCACCGCGTGCTGGAGCCGATTCTCCTCGTCCGCCCGCTCGACCGGGAAGTCGCGCCGCTCGATCTCCCGGTAGTCGGCCAACTGCTCCCGGTGCAGGGCGAGATGGCGTTCCAGCTCGGCCGTCAGGCCGTCCGTGCCGACCACCGCGGCCGCCCGCAGCCGCAGCAGCAGGGGCTCCCGGACGGCGCGCGGCGCGGCGCCCTCGGCGGTCCAGCGGGCCAGTTCGGCGCGGCCCTCCGGGAGCACCTCGTACTCCTTCTTCTGCCCGCGCACCGGTGCCTCCGGCCGGAGGGCCCGGATCTGTCCGGAGGCCTCCAGCCGGCCCAGTTCGCGGTAGATCTGCTGGTGGGTGGCGGGCCAGAAGAAGCCGATCGACCGGTCGAACCGCCTGGTCAGCTCCAGCCCCGAGGACGGCTTCTCCAGCAGGGCGGTGAGGATGGCGTGCGGCAGCGACATGCCGTCGATCGTACGGGGAGCGGGCAGGGGACGAACGGGGCGAAGGCGGGGTACGGGCGCGCGGGACGGGTCGGGCTCAGCCCCGGGCGGGCGCGGGGGCGTGCCGGTCGAGCACGGCGCGCAGCCGGTCGGGGTCGGCGGTGCCGCGCTTGGGCAGGACGGCCAGGCAGGAGTTGTTCTTGTCGTTGCTCAGCAGGACGAACAGCCCCGGGGTCTCCACGTGGTGCGGGACCGCCTGCCAGGTCAGGGTGCTGGTGGAGTGGCGGTTGGCGATGGTCACGCCGGACGCTGCCACGGTGGCGGTGAACTCGCCCTTGTCGGCGGTCAACTTGTGGAACTGGCCGGCCTGCAGCCGGGGCAGCCAGAGGAGCAGGGCCAGCGCGGCGAGCACCATGAACACCGGCGGGAAGCCGATGCCCTTGCCGGTGGAGAGGTCGAGCGCGGCGATGAGCGGGCCGCACACGACGAGCAGGTACAGGAACGCCCGCTGGCGCCGGCCCGCGCGCGTCGCCCGGGACCGGGCGGCCAGGGCCTCCCGGAAGTCCGCCACCGTGGGCGTGTACGCCAACTCGACCCGCTCGTCCGCCGCCGGCTCGTCCGCCATCGGCGCGTACGCCGTCTCGCCCTGCTCGTCCATCGGCCTGCCCTCCCCTGTGATCCGCTCCACGCCCCGCGCGCCGTGATCCGCGCTGCGACCTGCGGATACTAGCAACGGCCCCCGGGCGGACGGCGAGTGGTTTTCGGTCGGCGCCCCCGCTCGCGGCGGGGGCGCCGACCGTGCGGGACGCGGGGGCTCAGAGCGCCGCGGCGAGCTCGGTGCCCTGCTTGATGGCGCGCTTGGCGTCCAGTTCGGCGGCCACGTCGGCGCCGCCGATCAGGTGCACCGGCAGGCCGCGCTCGCGCAGCGCCTCGTACAGGTCGCGGCGCGGCTCCTGGCCGGTGCAGAGCACGACGGTGTCCACGGGCAGCAGTTGGCGCTCGCCGTCCACCGTGATGTGCAGACCGGCGTCGTCGATCAGGTCGTAGGTGACGCCGGGGACCATCACCACGCCGCGGTGCTTGAGCTCGGTGCGGTGGATCCAGCCGGTGGTCTTGCCGAGGCCGGCGCCGACCTTGGTGGTCCTGCGCTGGAGCAGGTGGACGCTGCGCGGGGGCTTCGGCCGCTCCGGGGCGCGCAGGCCGCCGCGCTCGCGGTACTCCGGGTCGATGCCCCACTTCGCCTGGAACACCGGCGGGTTGAGGCTCGCCGCGTCGCCCGGGTCGGTGAGGAACTCGGCCACGTCGAAGCCGATGCCGCCGGCGCCGAGGATGGCGACCCGCTCGCCGACCGGCGCGCCGTCGCGCAGCACGTCGAGGTAGCCGAGCACGCTGGGGTGGTCGATTCCCGGGATGTCGGCGGGAGTTCGCGGGGTGACGCCGGTGGCGAGGACGAGCTCGTCGTGGCCCTGCCCGGCCAGCTGCTCGGCGGTGACGGTCGCGCCGAGCCGCAGCGTGACGTCCAACTCGGCCAGCCGGGTGCGGAAGTAGCGCAGCGTCTCGTCGAACTCCTCCTTGCCGGGGATGCGCCGGGCGATGTTCAGCTGCCCGCCGATCGCCTCGGCGGCGTCGTACAGGGTGACGTCGTGGCCGCGCTCGGCGGCGGAGACGGCGAAGGCGAGGCCGGCCGGACCCGCCCCGACGACGCCGATCCGCTTGCGCAACTGGGTGGGCCCGAGGACGAGTTCGGTCTCGTGGCAGGCGCGCGGGTTGACCAGGCAGGAGGTGATCTGGAGGTTGAAGGTGTGGTCGAGGCAGGCCTGGTTGCAGCCGATGCAGGTGTTGATGGCCTCGGCGCGGTCGTCCCGGGCCTTGGCGACGAAGTCGGCGTCGGCGAGCAGCGGGCGGGCCATCGAGACCAGGTCCGCGCTGCCCTCGGCGAGCAACTGCTCGGCGATCTCGGGGGTGTTGATGCGATTGGTGGTGACCAGCGGGATGCCGACCTTGCCCATCACCTTCTTCGTCACCCAGCCGAAGGCGCCGCGCGGCACCGAGGTGGCGATGGTGGGGATGCGGGCCTCGTGCCAGCCGATGCCGGTGTTGATGATGGTCGCCCCGGCGGCCTCGACGGCCTGGGCGAGCCGCACGACCTCGTCGAGGGTGGAGCCGCCGGGCACCAGGTCGAGCATGGAGAGGCGGTAGACGATGATGAAGTCCTCGCCGACCCGCTCGCGGACCCGGCGGACGATCTCCACCGGGAAGCGCATCCGCCGCTCGTACGTGCCGCCCCACTCGTCCTCGCGGTGATTGGTCGCGGCGACGATGAACTCGTTGACCAGGTAGCCCTCGGAGCCCATGATCTCGACGCCGTCGTACCCGGCGCGGCGGGCGAGTTCGGCGCAGCGGGCGAAGTCCTCGATGGTCTGCTCGACCTGCTCGGCGGTGAGCGCGTTGGGCGTGAAGGGGCTGATCGGGGCCTGGATCGCGCTGGGGGCGACCAGGTCGCGGTGGTACGCGTAGCGGCCGAAGTGCAGGATCTGGAGGGCGATCCTGCCGCCGGCGGCGTGCACCGCATCGGTGACCACGCGGTGCCTGTCGGCCTCCTCCTCGGTGGTCAGCATCGCGCCGCCCTCCCAGGGGCGCCCGGCCTCGTTGGGGGCGATGCCGCCGGTGACGATCAGGCCGACGCCGCCGCGGGCCCGCTCGGCGTAGAAGGCGGCCATCCGCTCGTAGCCGCCGGGGGCCTCCTCCAGGCCGACGTGCATCGAGCCCATGATCACGCGGTTGGGCAGGGTGGTGAAGCCGAGGTCGAGCGGGCTGAGCAGGTGCGGGTAGCGGTTGCTGCCGGGGTGGGCGCTCATCGACGTCTCCTGGGGCGCGGGCGGGAAGTGGACCGGGGAGTGGACCGGGGCGTTGTGGACCGGGGGCGTTGTTACCGCAGGGTAGGGGACGGGCGGCGGGGTATGCAACTAGTTGCATAAGGCTCTCCCGGGTCGCCGGGAGGGCCCTCCGGATGGCTCGAACACGGCGCCGGGGACCGACCGGACGCGTATCGTCGTGTCCCGGACATCGCGGGGGCGTCGCGGGGGGACATCGCATCGCGGGGACGCCGCGGACTCGAAGCTCGGGACTCAGGAGAGGAGCGACCGTGCGCGGTGGCTCGGTGGCCGTGGTCGGGGGCAGCATCGCCGGGAGCGCCTTCGCCGGCGCGGCCGCCCGGCTCGGCGCGGAACGGGTGGTGGTGCTGGAACGCAGCCCCGGGCACCTGGAGGACCGCGGCGTGGGGCTGTGCACCCACAACGACCGCTTCGACGAACTGGTCCGGGCCGGACACCTCGACGCGGACACCCGCCGCCACCGCCTCACCGTCCGCCGCTGGGTCGCCCGGGGCGCGGCCGGCGAGGGCGACGGGCCGGACGGCTGCGGGCGACTGCTCTGGGCCCAGCCCTTCCCGTTCCACTCGCACCACTGGGGCGTGCTCTGGCAGGCCCTGCGCGAACGGATGCCCGAGCAGGTCGAGTTCCGGCTGGGTGCCACCGTGACGGCCGTCGGCAACGAGCCGGGCGGGGACGAACCGGACGGCGGCGGGTCGGAGGGCCCCCAGGCTGAGCCGGACGGCGCCCGGGCCGAGACGGGCGGTGCCTGGGTCGAGACGGACGGCGGCCGCGAGATGTACGACCTGGTGATCGGCGCCGACGGCTACCGCTCGGTGGTCCGCGAGGCCGTCTGCCCGCAGGCCGAGCCCGAGTACGCCGGGTACGTGTGCTGGCGCGGCAGCTACGACGCCGCCCTGCTGGCCGAGCTGCCCGGCGGCGCGGCACCCTGGCCGGAGGAGCAGTGCATCACCGCCTGCTACCCCGGCGGCCAGGTGGTGATCTACCGCATCCCCGGGGTCGCGCCCGGCCGCACCCAGGTGAACTGGGTCTTCTACGCCCCCACCCCCGCCTGGCTGCGACTGGACGGCCCGACCAGCATCCCGGCGGGCAGCCTCACCGACCCGCAGGTGGACGAGCTGCGCCGGCTCGCCGAGCGGTACCTGCCGCCGTACTGGGCCGGCCTGGTCACCCTGACCCCGCGCGAACGGACCTTCCTCCAGCCGGTCTACGACCTGGCGGCCCCGGCCCGGACGGCCGGACGGCTGCTGATCGGCGGGGACGCGGCCACCGTGGTGCGCCCGCACAACACCAGCGGCGCGGTGAAGGCGATCCAGGACGCCCACGCCTTCGAGCTGGCCGGGCGGGAGGCCGGCTCCTGGGCAGCTCTGCTGGCCGCCTACGACCGCGAACGGACGGCGGCCGGGCGGGAGTTGGTGGAACTGGGCCGCACCCTGGGCCGGGCCCAGGTCACCGCGGCGCCGGACTGGTCGGGGATGGACGAACCGGCCATGACCGCCTGGTGGCACCACCAGTTCACCGGCGGCGGGGGTTTCGGCGGCCACGCGCTCGGCCGTACCGACTGAGCGCGTGGCCGTGACTGCCGAACCCCGGTCGACCCGCTTCGGGCGAACGGGCGTCGACCGCTACCGGCTGGCGACGGTCAGACGTTGACGCCGTAGTCGGTCGCGATGCCGCGCAGGCCGGAGGCGTAGCCCTGGCCGATGGCGCGGAACTTCCACTCGTTGCCGTTGCGGTACAGCTCGCCGAAGACCATCGCGGTCTCGGTCGAGGCGTCCTCGGTCAGGTCGTAGCGCGCGATCTCCAGGCCGTTGGCCTGGTTGACGATCCGGATGAACGCGTTGCGCACCTGGCCGAAGTTCTGCAGCCGGGCGTCGGCGTCGTAGATCGACACCGGGAAGACCACCTTGGCCACGTCGGCCGGGACGCGGTCCAGGTCGACCTTGATCTGCTCGTCGTCCCCGTCTCCGCCGCCGGTCAGGTTGTCGCCGCTGTGCTCGACCGAACCCTCGGGGCTGCGGAGGTTGTTGAAGAAGACGAAGTGCTGGTCCGAGACCACCTTGCCCAGCGCGTTGCACAGCAGCGCACTGGCGTCCAGGTCGTAGTCGGCCCCGGTGGTGGTGCGCACGTCCCAGCCGAGACCGACGATCACGGCGCTCAGACCGGGCGCCTCCTTGCTCAGCGAGACGTTGCCGCCCTTGGCCAGCGAAACTCCCACAATGCCCTCCTCTGATCTCTCCCTGTGGACGAATCTACAACACTGTAGAGATCACGAGAATCCGTCTGCGGGCGGGCCCACCCCGGGAATTTCTCCGGGTCGCACACGGGAACCCTGCGCGGGAACCGCCGCCGGCCCGGCCAGGGCGTCACCGCACGGCGTCGATCTCGATCCGCAGCGCACCGTTCTCGGCCGTCGCCCTGCGGCCCCAACCCAGCAGCAGGCCCAGCACCTCGCGCTCGGCGGCCGGGAGCCGGGCCAGGTCCACCTGCTCGATCTCCCGGACCAGCGCGGCCATCGACGGCTGCCGGATCCGGCTGCTGAAGTCGAGGTCCGGCTCGTGGCGGGCGAGGGTGGGCAGGGTCCGCGCACCCAGACGGCGCAGGACGGCCCGCAGGGCGCCGCCGTCGACCCAGGCCTCCAGCCGCCCGGGCTGCGGCGCCGGGCCGGCCCCGCGCCCCGTCCTCGCCTTGACCGGCACCCGGTACAGGCCGAGGACGTACTCGGCCTCGGCCACCTCCTCGTCCGGCCCGTACGGCCGCAGGCCGCCCGCTGTGCTCCGCATGCCGAGCACCCTAGCGACCTCCCGCCCTAGACTGGCAGTGGATTTCCCCTCGTCCGCTCTTCACCCGTTCCCCTCGTCGGCTCGCCGCCGTCTCCCCTCGTCGCAGGCCCGGTCGCCGGAGGTCCCGATGCGCCAGCGGTACAGCTTCCACCTCGACCAGGGCGGGCACTCGGTGACCGTCAACGTCCGGTCCGGCTGGATCACCGAGACCGAGCTGCTGGTCGACGGCAAGGAGTGCGACTTCCACCGCGTCCACGGGCACGGCGACTATCCGCTGACCCTCACCGCCCAGGTCGCCGAGGAGCCGCCGACCCCGCCGAGGCCGCTCGCGGTGCGGCTGGACCGCACCGGCCGGGCCGAGCACCCGCTCTCCTGCGTCCTGGAGCTGTCCGGCGCCGAGCACCCGATGCCCGAGCGCACGGCGCGCTGATTCCGCCTCCTCCCCCCGCGAATTCCGCCTCCTCCGCACGGCCGCGCCCGTCCACGGCCGCCTTGCGAGGGCGTGGAGCCGGGGACCCCGTTCCCCGTTCGCGGCCGACCCCCTCGGTCAACCCTCGATCGTCCGCGACCCCCTTCGGTGCACCGAAACCACCCGTTCAGGCGGTTTGCTCGCAAATGCCACCAAACCTTACGATCCACCGTCCGGACCCACCGGCCCGGACCCCCACGACGAAAGCCCTCCCATGACCACCCCCGCGACCCCTGACGCCTTCGACACCCTCCTGGGCGAGGCGATGGCCGGCTCCGAGCGCTTCGGTCACCGCCAGCACGTCCGGCTCACCTGGCTCGCGGTGCGCCGCCACGGCGCCGACGAGGCCCTCACCCTGGTCGGCGAGGGCATCCGGCGCACGGCCGCCAAGGCGGGCGCACCGCAGAAGTTCCACGTCACCATGACCCGCGCCTGGGTCGAGCTGGTGGCCCACCACGCCGACGCCGCACCGGACTTCGACACGTTCGCGGCCCGCCACCCCGAGCTGCTCGACAAGGAGCTGCTCACCCGCCACTACCGGCCCGGGACGCTCGCGGGCGAGCAGGCCCGGACCACCTGGGTGGAGCCGGACCTCGCCCCCTTCCCCCGGGCCGCTCAGCCGTCCTGACGCCGCCCGGCACGCTCCTCGACGGTCCCCTCGACGATCTCCTCGACCGCCTTCCGGGCGCGCTCGGCGTCCTCCGCGACCAGCCCGATCCTGGTGCGGCGGTCGAGCACGTCGGCCGGGTCCAGCGCGCCCTCGTGGCTGACGGCGTAGGCGATCTCGGCGCGGGTCACGTCCAGGCCCTCGGCGATCGACGTCAACTCTCCGGCCGCCAGCACCTCGTGGGCCGCACCGCCGTGGCGGGCGAGCAGTGAGGCGGGCAGCCGCCCGGCGGTTCCGCCCTCCGGGACCCCGGCGGGCAGCGGGCGGCTGTCCCCGTGGCCGGGGGCGCCGACCAGCGGCAGCCGGGCCGTCCAGCAGGCGCGGGCGGGCAGGCCGCGCAGCCGGACGGCGGTGTCCACCGCGTCCTCGGCCATCCGGCGGTAGGTGGTGAGCTTGCCGCCGACCACGGTGATCACCCCGGACGGGCTCTCCAGCACCGCGTGCTCGCGGGAGATGTCGGCGGTGCTGCCGTCCCCGGTGTCGATCAGCGGGCGCAGCCCGGCGTAGGCGCCGATCACGTCCGCCCTGGTCAGGGCGGTGGCGAGGGCGGCGTTGACGGTGTCGAGGAGGAAGGAGAGCTCGGCCTCGGTGGGCTGCGGCTCGTCCGGGATCGGGCCCGGGGCGTCCTCGTCGGTCAGACCGATCGCGACCCGGCCGAGCTGCTGCGGGAGGGCGAAGACGAAGCGGCTGGTGGAGCCGGGCACCGGCACGGTGAGGGCGGCGGTCGGGTTGCCGAGGGCCTTCGCGTCCACCAGCAGGTGGGTGCCCCGGCTGGGCCGGAGCCGGATCGAGGTGTCCACCTCGCCCGCCCAGACGCCGGTGGCGTTGACCACCGCGCCGGCCCGGACGGTGAGTTCCCGCCCGGTCAGGGTGTCGACCAGCCGGGCCGAGGTGCCGGTGACCTGCTCGGCGCGCACCCTGGTCAACACGCTGGCACCGTACTGCGCGGCGGTCCGGGCCAGTGCGACCACCAGCCGGGCGTCGTCCACGAGTTGGCCGTCGTGGGCGACCAGCGCGCCGCGCAGCCCGTCCGTCCGCACGCCCGGCACCAGCCGGCGGGTCCGGTCGGCGTCGATCCGGCGCACCCGGGGCAGCAGCGCGCCCGGGGTGCCGGCCGTCAGGCGCAGCGCGTCCCCGGCGTGGAAGCCGGTACGGATCAGCGCGGCCTGGCCGGGGCGCAGCAGGTCCGGGAGCAGCGGCACCAGTTGGGGCAGTGCGCGGATCAGGTGCGGGGCGGTGCGGGTCATCAGCACGCCGCGCTCCACCGCGCTCTCCCGAGCCACCTTGATCCGCCCGGAGGCGAGGTAGCGCAGGCCGCCGTGCACCAGCTTGGAACTCCAGCGGCTCGTCCCGAAGGCGAGGTCCCGGGCCTCGACCAGCACCGTGCGCAGGCCGCGCGAGGCCGCGTCCAGGGCCACTCCGGCGCCGGTGACGCCGCCGCCGATGACCAGGAGGTCGATCCGGGCGTCGTCGCCGAGCGCCTCCAGCTCCGCCGCCCTTCGGACGGCGTTGAGGCGGGAGGTCCCGGCGTGCGGACCGGTGTACGGGCCCGCGTGCGAACCGGAGGACGGACCGGCGTGCGAGCTGGAGTGCGGACCGGTGTGCGGGCCTGCGGTGGGAGTCATGGCGCGAGGTATCCGTTCAGTGCTCTGGCCAGTTCGCGCCGCCAGGCCGCCTCGGGCAGCAGGGAGGCGACCATACGGTGCGACTGGACGGTGGACTGGGCTGTCAGCAGGACCATGGCGGCCAGTTCGAGCGGCTCGCCCTCCCGGATCGAGCCGTGCGCCTGGCCCTGCTCGATGCCGGTGCGCAGTGCCTCCAGCAGGCCGCGCTGGCTGGCGCCGAGCCGCTCGACGACGTACTCGAGCAGCAGGTCGGAGTCGTCGGAGCGCAGCAGCGCGCCGATCACCGGGTGGTCGCGCAGCCGGACGGCGATCTCCACGGTCCGTTCGACGAAGGCCTCCCGGTCCCGGCCGGTCGGCACGGCGGCCTCCAGGGTGGCCAGGATCTCCCGGGTGAGCAGTGCGCCGATCACCGCCCGGACGTCCGGCCAGCGGCGGTAGACGGTCGGCCGGCTGACCCCGGCACGGCGGGCGATCTCGGCGAGCTGGGTGCGGCGCACGCCGAGATGGACCATCAGGTCGGCGGCGGCGTCCAGGATCGCGTCGTCGGTGCTGCGGGCCCCCGGGACCTGGCCGGTGCCCCCGCGGGTCTGGCCCGGCGTCTCGGGCTCGTCGTTACTACTTGACATGATGTGTGAAACTGTAACGCATGGCACCTGAGACGCAAGCGGGACCGGCCGGCGCCGCACTTCCGCTCCCCCCGATGAAGTGGGACGCCTGGGGCGACCCGGCCCTGGCCAAGGAGCTGTCCGCCGACATCAAGGGACTGCTCGCCGCCGCCCTCGGCGTCACCGGCGACGCCGCCCCCGGGCCGAGCGCCGACGAGGTCGTCCTGCACCCGTCCCGGCTCTCCGCCGAGGACCTCGACGCGCTGGCCGGCGCGGTCGGCAAGGAGCACGTCAGCGCCGCCGACGCCGACCGGCTGCCGCGCGCCGGCGGCAAGTCCACCCCGGACCTGCTGCGCCGCCGCAGCCGCGAGGCGCAGGACGCCCCCGACGCCGTCGTGCTGCCCGGCAGCGAGCAGGAGGTCGCCGCCGTCCTCGCGGTGTGCGCCGAACGCCGCATCGCCGTCGTCCCGTTCGGCGGCGGCACCAGCGTGGTCGGCGGCCTCGACCCCGAGCGCGGCGGCCTCGCCGCCGTCGTCTCCCTCGACCTGCGCCGCTTCGACCGGCTGCTCGACCTGGACGAGACCTCCGGCGAGGCCGTCCTCGGCGCCGGCCTCACCGGCCCGGCCGCGGAGGAGCTGCTCGCCGAGCGCGGCTGGGAGCTCGGCCACTACCCGCAGAGCTTCCGCTACGCCACCATCGGCGGCTTCGCGGCCACCCGCTCCTCCGGCCAGGACTCGGCCGGGTACGGGCGCTTCGACGAGATGGTGCGCGGGCTGCGCGTCGTCACCCCGGCCGGGGTGCTCGACCTCGGCCGCGCCCCCGCCTCCGCCGCCGGCCCCGACCTGCGCCAGCTCTTCCTCGGCTCCGAGGGCACCCTCGGCGTGATCACCGCCGTCCGGCTGCGCGTCCACCCGCTGCCCGCCGTCAAGGCGTACGAGGCGTGGAGCTTCCCCGACTTCGCCACCGGCACGGCCGCGCTGCGCGCCGTCGAGCAGCAGGGCACCGGCCCGACCGTGATCCGGCTCTCCGACGAGGCCGAGACCATGATCAACCTGGCCATGACCGAGCAGATCGGCGGCGCCCCGGCGGTCAGCGGCTGCCTGGCCGTCACCGTCTTCGAGGGCGGCGCCGCCCAGGTCGCCGCCCGACGGCAGCTCACCCGCGACGCCCTGCTCGCCGCCGGCGGCACCTCGCTCGGCGAGGGCCCCGCCCGGGCCTGGGAGCACGGCCGGTTCAGCGCCCCCTACCTGCGCGACTCGCTGCTCGCCGCGGGCGCGCTGTGCGAGACCCTGGAGACCGCGGCCTCCTGGAGCCGGCTGCCGGCCCTGCGGGCCGCCGTCACCGAGGCGCTCACCGGCGCCCTGCCCGGCTCCCTGGTGCTCTGCCACGTCTCGCACGTCTACCCGACCGGCGCCTCGCTCTACTTCACCGTCGTCGCCGCCCTCGGCGAGGACCCGCTCACCCGCTGGGGCGCAGCCAAGCGCGCCGCCGGGGACGCCATCCTCCGCACCGGCGGCACCATCAGCCACCACCACGCCGTCGGCGCCGACCACCGGCCCTGGATGACCGAGGAGATCGGCGACCTCGGCGTGCGCGTCCTGCGCGCCGTCAAGGCCGAACTCGACCCGGCGGGCATCCTCAACCCGGGCAAGCTGATCCCGTGAACGACGTGAGAACCGTCCGCAGGGTCGCCGTTCTCACCAACCCGGCGGCGGGCATCGGCCACGCCGAGCCCGCCGCCCACCGGGCCACCGCCCGGCTGCGGGCCCTCGGCGTCGACGTCGAACCGCGGGCCGGGCGCTCCCCCGAGGACGCCGTCCGGCTCGCCCGCGAGGCGGCGGCCGACGGCGTGGACGCGGTGGCCGTGGTCGGCGGCGACGGCATGATCAACCTCGCCCTCCAGGCCCTGGCCGGCACGCCCGTCCCGCTCGGCGTGATACCGGCCGGCACCGGCAACGACCACGCCCGCGAGTACGGCCTGCCGCTCGGCGCCCCCGAGGCCGCCGCCGACGTCATCGCCGCCGGGCGCACCCGCGGCGTCGACCTCGGCCGGATCACCGGCCCGGACGGGGCGGTGCGCTGGTACGGCTCCGTCCTCGCCACCGGCTTCGACTCCCTGGTCAGCGACCGCGCGAACCGGCTGCGCTGGCCGCGCGGCCGGATGCGCTACAACCTCGCCATCGCCGCCGAGTTCGCCAACCTCCGCCCGCTGCCGTTCCGCATCACCCTCGCCGACGGCACCGTCATCGAACGCGACCTCACCCTGGCCGCCGTCGGCAACACCCGCAGCTACGGCGGCGGCATGCTGATGTGCCCCGCCGCCCTGCCCGACGACGGACTGCTCGACCTCACCCTCGTCGACGCCATGCCCCGGCTGCGCATCGCCCGCTTCTTTCCCACGCTCTTCAAGGGCACCCACATCACCTATCCGGAGGTCACCACGCTGCGCACCGAAGCCCTGCGGATCGAGTCCCCCGGCATCACCGCCTACGCCGACGGCGAGTTCATCGCCGCGCTCCCGGTGGACGTCGCGGTGGCACGGGACGCCCTGCGGGTGCTGGTGCCGTGAGGGGCTGACGCCGCCGTCCGGCCGTCGGGGTGCCGCCGGACCGCGGTGCCGGTCTCACCCCGCCAGGCGGCGGCGCCACAGCAGCGGGCGTATCTCGACGGCCTGGGACGGGTCGCCGTTCCAGACCGTCGGCAGACCGGCCTCCGCCAGGGCGGCGACCACCTCCTTCCCGACCGCGGCGGTGGCCGCCGGGGAGCCGTCGAAGCCGCCGTACAGCAGGGACAGTCCGTGGCCGAGGGCGGCGGATTCGGTGCCCTGGGCGTGGAAGTAGACGAAGCCGCGGGCGTCGGCCTCGCCGGCCTCGGCGATCTCGGCGTCGCCGCAGGAGCGGCAGCAGCCGAAGTCCTCCCGGGCCGTGATGCCGCCCGCCTCCAGGGCGGCGAAGGCCCGGGCCAGGCGCTCCGGATCCGTCTCGCCGATCCAGCCGGTCTGCTCGCCGACCCGCTCCAGCCAGAGCCGGTCGGCGAGTTGCTCGGCCTGGGGGCGCGAGAGCGGGCGGCGGTCGCCCGCGACCAGGTGCTCCTCGGCCTGCTCGGCGAGCCGGGCGCGGTCGGTGTAGCCGCAGGCCAGCGTCAGCCGCAGCCGGTCCTCCAACTCCCGCCGCTCGCCCGCCTCCAGGTCGATCGGCGGCACCGGCGCCGGCGCCGGGCCCAGGTCGAGCGGCTGCCAGTCCAGCCCCTCGTCCCAGCCCGCCGCACCGCGCGCCCAGCCCGTCATCGCCGCGACCACCGGCTCGGGCCCGGCCAGCCGCACCTCGAAGTGCCGCTCGGCGGAGCCGTCCCGGTGCTCCAGCGTGTACTCCTCGCCGTCGGCGTGCCACACCTGCACGTACACGTCCGGCAGGTCCGGTATCCGCTCCACGACGAGGAAGCGGTCGTCCGGCGCACCGATGCGCCGGACCATCCCCGCGAGGTCGTCCGCGGACACCCTCAGGTGCCGCGTCTCGTTCGTCTGCACCGTGATCGCCAGCATGACGTCACCGTTGCACACGGCACTGACAATCCCCGTGGCCGATCCCCGGCGGCCGATCCCCGCAACAGATCCGGCGGTTCAGGCCCGCCACGCCCGTACCCGGCCGGCCGGCAGCGCCACGGCCGCCGCCGCGTCCGCCGTCTCCAGCGGCACGCGGTTCTCCCGCCCCGGCCCCTCCCCCACCGTGAACCCGTCGTCCCAGGCCGCGGCGGCCTCGGCGGCGAACGTCCCGTCGTCCATGCTCAGGCCCCCTGGACGAGGGACTTCAGCTCGCCGACGCTCTCGGTGAGGGTCGGTTCGCCGGAGCCCGGGTCGACGGTGAAGACGCGGTAGCCGGCGTCGGTGGTGACCCTGACCCGGCCGGACCCGGCCCATTCCGCCGCGACGAACTCCCCCTGGCCCCGGAAGCCGCCCGTGTGGAGGGCGAGGACGTCCCAACGGCGGGTCGCCAGGCCGGTGCCGGTCTCCAGCCGGACGAAGTAGCGCCCGTTGTAGCCCTCCGGATCGTCGTGGTGGGCCACCGTCAGGACGTGGTCCGCCCGCTCCGGGGAGGCGGTGCGGCTCACCCCCTGGACCTTCGGTCCGAACATCTGCAGGACGTGGCCGCCACCCGACAGCAGCAGCCCGAACACCGCGAACGCCGACGCCAGCCCGCCGACGACGTCCCACCGGCCGCGGACCACGACCGCGGCCAGCAGCAGGACGGCGGCCAGGCCGAGCATCGCCCACGGCCGGTTCAGGACATCGGCCACCACCGCCCGCCCACCGTTCCCGGACTCCATCCGCCCCACCGCCCACAGCGCCGGCGGCAGCAGCAGCGCGGTGGCGGCCACGATGCCGCCGGCTCTCCCACGGTTCGCCATCGAACCCCCTCCTCGGTTTCCGGGCATCCTAGGGCGCTGCCCGCCCCCGCCCGGCCGAGAGGTTCTCCGGTGCCCCGGTACCGCCGGTCTGCTAGCCTCCTGGAGGCCGTGCGAGAGAACGAGGAGGTGGTACCCGTGAACGTTTCGACATGGGTGCTCTCCTCCGGGGTCACGGTCGGGCGATAGGTCGTCGTCCGGGAGCGCCGTTCCAGTGCACTCCCGAAAGGCACGACCATGCGTTTCACTTCCGAACAGCACCTCGACGGCGGCGTCCTCGAGCGTGGGTTCACCCTCGGCGAGATCCCCGGCATCCTGTGGACGCCCGCATCCGCCTCCCCGTCCGAGCCGGTCCCGCTGGTCCTGCTCGGCCACCCCCCGCTCGGACTGCGCAGGATGCACCCCCGGCTGGTCGCCCGGGCCCGACGCTGCGCGGCGGACGGCTTCGCCGCGGCCACCATCGAGCTCCCCGGCAGCGGGGACCGGCCCCGCTGGGCCGCCCTCGAGCAGGCGCGCGCCGACCTGCGCCGGGCCATGGAGGCCGGCGAGCCGGTCGGCGAGGAGATCGTCGACGCCCTCGTCCTCCCGCTCGTCGACAAGTCCGTCCCGGAATGGCGGGCCGCCCTGGACGCCCTCCTCGCCCTGCCCGGGATCGGCGGCCCGGTCGGGTACTCGGGGGGAGTCATCTCCATCGGCGTCCGGCTGGCGGTGGTCGAGCCGCGCATCGTGGCCGCCGGCCTCTTCGCCGGGAGCCTCGTTCCCCGCGCCGTGTTCGAGGAGGCCCGCCGGGTCACCATTCCGCTGCACGTCCTGCTGCAGTGGGACGACGAGGGCAACGACCGGCAGGCGTCCCTGGACCTGTTCGACGCCTTCGGCTCCCGGGAGAAGACGCTGCACGCCAACATGGGCGGGCACACGGGCGTCCCGCGGTTCGCGGGCGAGGACGCGGCCGGGTTCTTCGCCCGGCACCTGCGCCAGCCGCAGGCCGGTCCCGGTGGACGGTAGGCAGTAGGCCGGTGCCGGCCGGCCGTCGCGATCGAGGAGGGGGCGGTCCCTCCTCGATTCGCGGCGCGCCGGCCGGTGGCTCCCGGCCCGGCCGCCGGGAAAACCGGGTGACCCGGCGGCAGGGGGTCGGGTAGCGTGCCGGGCATGTCGAGCCCTGAGGCATCCAGGGTGGGGGCTTTCGGTCACGCGCCGTCAGCCCCCTGAAACCCCGGAGATCCTGAACCACCGAGGTCCGAGCGAGCGCCACGCCTGCGCCGCCCGGGGGTTGAGCGTGCGGTGACGAGACGTCCGTCCTCCTCGTTCCCACCGCCCCGCTTCGGAGCCTCTCGATGCCCCTTCCGCTCTATCTGCTCGCCCTGGCCGTGTTCGCCATGGGCACCTCGGAGTTCATGCTCGCCGGGCTGCTGCCCGGACTCGCCGCCGATCTCGGCGTCACCGTCGGTACGGCCGGCGGGCTGACCTCGGCCTTCGCGGTCGGGATGGCGGTCGGCGCGCCGCTGATGGCCGGGCTCGCCCGCGGCCGGTCGGGGCGCGGCAGCCTGCTCGGGTTCGTCCTGGTGTTCGCGGCGGCGCACGCCGTCGGGGCGGTGACGACGAGCTTCCCGGTGCTGGTGGCCACCCGGGTGGTCGCCGCGCTCGCCAACGCCGGGTTCCTGGCGGTGGCGCTGACCACCGCCGCCGCGCTCGTCCCGGCGGACCGCAAGGGGCGGGCGCTCGCCGTGCTGCTGTCGGGGACGACGGTGGCGACGGTCGCCGGCGTCCCGGGCGGGGCGGTGCTGGGCGCGCTGTTCGGGTGGCGCGCCGCGTTCTGGGCCGTCGCGCTGCTCTGCCTGCCGGCCGCCGTCGGCATCGCCAAGGGCCTTCCGCCCGTTGCCCCGTCGACCGACCGGGCCGCGGCCCCGGCCCTGCGCGCGGAGCTCGGCGAGCTGCGCCGCCCCCCGCTGCTCCGCGCGATGCTGCTCGCCGCGCTGGTGAACGCGGCGACCTTCGGCGGCTTCACCTTCCTCTCCCCCGTGGTGACCGGCCCGGCCGGGCTGGGCGACCTGTGGGTGCCGGTCGCGCTGGTGCTGTTCGGGGCCGGGTCGTTCGCCGGGGTCACCGTCGCCGGGCGGCTCGCGGACCGGCGCCCCGGCCTGGTCCTCGCCGTCGGCGGCCCGCTGCTGCTGGCGGGCTGGCCCGCCCTGGCCGTCCTGGCGGACGCGCCGGGCGCGCTGCTGCCGCTGGTGTTCCTGCTGGGCGGGCTGTCCTTCGCGGTCGGCGGCACGCTGATCACCCGGGTGCTGTACGAGGCGGCCGGCGCCCCCGCGCTGGCCGGCGCCTACGCGACCGCCGCCCTCAACCTCGGCGCCACGGCCGGCCCGCTGCTGGCCGCCGCCTCCCTCGGCACGGCGGCCGGTGACCTCGGCCCGTTCTACGCGGGCGGCCTGCTGGTCGCCGCCGCACTGCTCGTCGCGGCGGTGCGGCCGCGGCTCGGCTGAGCGCTGCCGGAGCCAATTGCGGGCGGCGGCGGAAGCCGGCCGCCGCCCGCGGCGCGGTGGGCCGCTCCTGGTCCGGCGTGTCGACCGGCACCCGGGCGTGCACGCCGGCCGGCGCCTGTCGATCGCCCGGGCGGCGGGGCCGGGCCCGGCACCCAGGAGACCGGCCCCGACGGTGCAACTCCGCTGCCCACGGCGGCCGGTGGCCCGGTGATGCCCCGCCGGGGACCGGCCCTGACAGCCGGCTCCCCCACCCGCGACGACCCGCGCCGCAGCCCGACGCAGGGTGACTGCCTGCCGGGACCGACCCCCGTACGGCCCCGGCACGCCCCCTCCCCCGCTACCCGACCACCCGCAGCACGATCTTGCCCTGGATGTGCCCCCGCTCCGCCCGGCGGTGGGCGGCGACGGCCTCCCGCAACGGGTAGACGCCGTCCACGGCCACCCGGACCCGGCCGTCCGCCAGCAGCAGGGCGAGTTCGGCGAGGTCGCCGCCGCTGGAACGGACCTGCCACAGGCCCTCGTTCAGGGCCACCCCGAGTTCCGCGGCCCGCTCGGGCCGGTACTCGCCGAGGAAGCAGGACACCAGTCGGCCACCGCGCCGCAGGGCGCCCAGCAGGCGGTGGGCCTCGGGGCCGCCGACGGTGTCGACCAGCAGGTCGGCGCCCTGGACGGCCTCGGCGGCCGGGGTGCGGGTGTAGTCCACGAAACGGTCGGCGCCGAGGCCGTGCAGGAACTCCTCGTGCCGCCCGGAGGCGACCGCGACGACCTCCTCCGCCCCGGCCAGGCGCAGGAGTTGGACCGCGAGGTGTCCGATCCCGCCGGCCGCGCCGACCACCACGGCCGATCCGCCCCCGGCGTAGCCGAGGCGCTTGTGCAGGAACTGGAAGGCGGTCAGCCCGGCCATCGGGACGGCGGCGGCCTCGACGTGCCCGAGGGCGGCCGGCTTGCGCGCCAGGTCGGCGGCCGACGCGACGACGTACTCGGCGTAGCCGGACGGGCGGCCGGGGAAGCCGAGGAGTCCGAAGACCTCGTCGCCGACGTTCCAGCCGGTGTCGGGGCCGCCGAGTTCCGCGACCACGCCGGAGACGTCGGTGCCGAGGGTCAGCGGCAGCGGCCAGTCGGGCCGTCGTTCGGCCGGGATGGTGGTGAAGCCGCTCCGGACGTACCAGTCGGGCGGGTTGACGCCCGCCGCGTGGACGCGGACCAGCACTTCTCCGGGCCCCGGGACGGGCCTCGGCACCTCCTCGTACCGCAGCACCTCGGGTCCGCCGTAGGCGTGCAGCCGGACGGCTTTCATCGTGTTCTCCGTGGCCATGTGTTCTCCCCCGACGCAGGACGGACGGGCTCCGACTAGAATCCGGAGCGCCGCTCCGGAAAGCTAACCGGAGCAGTGCTCCAGTTGTCAACGTCGAGGAACCCCATGCCCCTTGAACCGCAGACGGCGCCCCGCGCCGACGCCCAGCGCAACCGCGACCGGATCCTGGCCGAGGCGGCCGCCCTGATGGCCGACGAGGGCACCCAGGCCTCCCTGCGCGACGTCGCCCGCCGCGCAGGGGTCGGCCTCGGCACGCTCTACCGGCACTTCCCCACCCGCGAGGACCTGCTGGCGGCCCTGCTCGGCCGCCGCTTCGAACTCCTCACCGCCCGCGCCGACACCCTCGCCGCCGCCGAACCGGCCGGCCCCGCCCTGACCACCTGGCTCCACGAGTTCCTCGACGCCGCCGCCTACCGGGGCCTGCCCGCCACCCTGATGGCCACCCTGCAGGACCCGGAGTCCGCCCTGCACGCGAGCTGCCTGCGGATGCGCCAGGCGGGCGGGCGGCTGCTCGCCGCCGCCCAGCAGGAGGGACTGATCCGCCCGGACGTCACGGCGCTCGACGTCTTCGTCCTCGTCAACGCCCTGAGCTGGACCGCCGACCAGGGGCCTACCCTCGCCGAGCGCCGCGACCACCTCTTCGGGCTGGTCATGGACGGCCTGCGGCCCCGCTGACCCCACCGGCGCCGAAGGCCGCGCCGAACTCGCCCTCCCCCGGCCCCGGTTCACACCCCCGGAGTCGCCGCCACCCGCCCGTCGGCGATCGCCGCGACCAGCTCGCCGTGGTCGGCCGCCGTCCGGTCGGCGTAGCGCAGCGCGAAGTCGGCGACCGCCTCGGCGAAGGTGTCGGCGCTGCCGAGGTAGCCGGCGATGGCGAGGCGGTCGCCGGTGCGGGCGTGGGCGCGGGCGAGGGTGCGGCCGCAGAGGTCGGCGTAGGCGCGCAGGCCGGAGGGCCGGAAGTCGGCGATGTCCGCCGAGCCCTTCATGTCGCGCAGTTGGCGGCCGTAGAAGTGGCGCCCGGCGGGGCCGGTGGTCCAGCCGAGGAAGATGTCGCTGGCGGCCTGCATCAGGTGCTGGCCGGTGACGACCCGGCGGCCGCCGTGGTGGGCGAGCACCTCGGCGTCCGCCCGCAGCGGCGGCAGGTGGTCCTCCAGCACCGACCGGCCGGCCTCCTTGAGCTGGAGGAACAGCGGGTCGTGCCCGTTCCCGCCCTCCAGCAGCACGATGTAGCAACGGGTGCCGACGCTGCCCACCCCGACCACCTTGGTGGCCGCCTCGACGAACCGGTAGCGGTCCAGCAGCACCCGGCGGTCCTCCGCGAGGGTGGCCCGGTAGTCGCTGAACACCTTGCCGACGCCGCGCAGTTCGGTCTTCCTCAACGGTTCGATCAGCGGCGGCGCGCTGATGATCCGGCGCCGCCCGTCGCGTTCCTCGGTGAGCTTGCCGAAGGCCTGGAGGCTGGTGCGGCGCCGGGCGCGCGCGAACTCGGCCTCGGCCCGCCTGCGCTGCCGGGGCTTGGCGAGCAGCGGCAGCAGCTGCGCGGTGTCCACCCGGGCGTACCAGACGTCGAGTTCGCCCCGGCCCGCCAGCCGCCGCATCGCGGTCGCGTACCCCTGGGCGGCGGCGAGCGCGGCCCGGCGCGCCCGCCGATCGTCCTGGCCGTTGTCGCGGGCGGCGACGGCGACGCTGGCGGCGAGCCGTTTGACGTCCCACTCGAAGGGGCCGGGGAAGGTCTCGTCGAAGTCGTTGACGTCGAAGAGCAGCGCGCGCTCCGGCGAGGCGTACAGGCCGAAGTTCAACAGGTGGGCGTCGCCGCAGAGTTGGACGGTGAGCCCGGTGTCGGGGAGGGCGCCGAGGTCGGCGGCCAGGACGGCGGCGGCGCCGCGCAGGTAGGCGAACGGGCTCTCCGCCATCCGCCCGTGGCGGATCGGCAGCAGCCGGGCGACCCGGTCCGCGCCCTGCCGTTCCAGCACGCCGAGCGGGTCGGGCCGGTCGGCGGCGGGGATCCACCGGCCGTGGGCGGAGCGGGAGACCCGCTCCCGGGCGGCCCGGCCGTGCCGGCGGCGTTCGGCGGGGGTGGTCATGGCGCGGCTCCGGGCGTCGGCGGGTCCCCTCCTCCCCGCGAGGCTAGGACACGGGTGCCGGAGGGCGCAGCGCGCGCCCTCCGGCGGTCGGCCGTCCGGGTGAACCCCGGCGGCTCAGCGCACCGTGAAGTCCGCCATCATCGCCATGTCCTCGTGCTCCAGGTTGTGGCAGTGCAGCATGTACGCCCCCGCGTAGTCGGTGAAGCGCACCAGTACCTCCACCGCCTCGGCCGGGCGCAGGTCCACGGTGTCCTTCCATCCCGCGTCGTACGGGCCCGGGTCGGCGCCGTTGCGGCCGATCACCTGGAAGTGGTCGAGGTGGACGTGCACCGGGTGGTGCAGGTCGGTGGAGAAGCGCCAGAGCTCGACCGTGCCGAGGGCGGGCGTGGCGATGGACTCCCCCGGCTTGTACGGGCGGCCGTTGATGGTCCAGCCGTCGCCGCGGCTGCGCCGGAAGGTGAAGTCGCGGGTGGCGACGGCGGCGGAGGCGTCCAGGGCCTCGACGGCGGCGAGCCGGTCGGGCACCGTCGCGTCGTCGGCCGGCTGCTTCGCGGTGACGTCGAAGCGCATCACCTCGGCCGTCCGGCCGCTGCCGAAGCGGTTGACCAGCCGGACCTGGGTGCCGGGCTGGTAGCGGGAGAAGTCGACCACGACGTCGAAGCGTTCGGCGGGCGCGATCTCGATGCCGTCGTGCCGGATCGGGGCGGCGAGCAGGCCGCCGTCGGAGCCGATCTGGACCAGGGCGTCGCCGCCGGCCGGCTGCGGGTCGAGTTCGAGCCGGTAGAGCCGGGCGTTGGAGGCGTTGAGCAGCCGCAGCCGGTAGCGGGCCCGGTCGACGTCCAGCCGGGGCCAGGGCGCGCCGTTGACCAGGATGACGTCGCCGAGCACGCCGTTGGCGTAGGCGTCGGTGACGCCCGGCTCGGCGAGCTGCGGGTCGACGGCGGGGTAGCGGAAGGAGCCGTCGGCGGCGAAGGAGCGGTCGGTGATCATCAGCGGCAGGTCCCGCTCGCCGCGCGGCAGCGGCAGCGCGTCCTCCTCGTCGTCGTGCACGAGGTGGAAGCCGGCCAGTCCGCGCCAGACGCCGGGGCCGGTGAAGCCCATCCGGTGGTCGTGGTACCAGAGGGTGGCGGCGCGCTGCTTGCCCGGATAGGTGTAGCTGCGCTCGCCGACGGCGGTGCGGGCGGCGGCGTGGTCCGTCCCGGACATCCCGGACATCCCGGCCATGCCGCCCGCCTGCTGGGCGGCGTCCGGCGAGGACCCCACCGGCAGCAGCAGGTCCACCGGGTAGCCGTCGCTGTCCGCCGGGGTGTGCCCGCCGTGCAGGTGGGTCACCGAGGGCACCGGCAGCTCGTTGCGGTGCTTGACCACCGCCGTCCGCCCGGAGCGGGTGACCACGGTCGGCCCGGGGAAGCCGCCGCCGTACGTCCAGGCCTCGGTCCGCACCCCGGGCAGGATCTCCAGCCGGGCGACCTGCTGGGTGATCTCGTAGTGGTCGGCGGTCGCGTCGGTGCGCACCGGTTGCAGCACGGTCGGCACCGGCAGCGCGGCCCGGAAGGCCTCCGGCAGGTCGAGTTCGCTGCTCAGCAGCTGCCCGGGGCGGCCCTCGGCGAGCAGCCGGGCGACGGAGGGGCCGGCCACGGAGACCAGGGCGCCCGCGCCGAGCACGGAGGCGCCGACGCACAGGAACCGGCGCCGGTTCACTTGACCACCTCGACCGGTCCGCCGGGACGCGGCAGCCGCCCGGTGCCGTCCGGACCGCCGACGACCCGCGCCTCCCGGGCCGGCAGCGGCAGCCGCCAGGCGCCGACCAGACCGAACAGCACGCCGCTGACCAGCAGCACGCCGAGCGTGACGTGCACGCCGAGCGCCCGGGCGTAGCCGGCGGTGATCTGGCCGATGACGGCGACGGTGAGCACGGCGGTGGTCCACAGCGGCCAGAGCGGGCCCCGGCCGGGCCACCGGACGGCGACGGCCACCGCGAGCTGGAGCACCACCACGGTGGCCAGCATCATCGCGTTGCCCTCGTGGTCCTTCAGGGAGTCGTAGGTGCCGTTCAGGAAGCTGCCGGCCAGCATGACCTGGAGCAGTGCCAGCAGGGCGAGCAGGGTGGTGGAGGTACGCAGCAGGATCAGCGGCCAGCGGGGCGCGGGGGCGGCAGGAGGACTGCTCATGGTCGGGCTACTCTCTGCGTCGACGGTCTGGCGGGGCGGGCGCGAGCGTAACTGATGCGACGTCACGATCAGCTCTTGAAAAGGTCATCGGACCGTCATGTGGTCCCCATGACCGCCCGCTCGGGGCCGTCGTTCTCACCCGAAGGAAGGGGGTGCCCTTGAGTCGTCCTCAAGAGCACCCCCTTCCTCGCCTCCCGCGGGCCCGCTACTGACGCGCCGCGCCCAGCCCCGCCGGCCGGGTCCGCAGCAGCGCCCGGACCGGCACCCCGGTCGCCGCGAGGCAGAGCAGCACGGCTCCGGCGGCCAGCGGCAGGGCCAGCATCGGCGGGACGTACGGGGCGGAGTTGGCCACGCCCCGGGCGACCGGCACCAGGGTGACCGCGGCGATCACCGCGCCGACCGCCAGCCCGGTCGAGGCCACCAGCAGCGCCTCCCAGCGCATCATGCCGCGCACCTGGCGCCGGGTGGTGCCGGCCAGCCGCAGCAGCGCGACCTCGCGGCGCCGGTCCAGCACCGTCATCACCAGGGTGTTGGCGGCGCTGACGGCGGCGAACCCGCCGAGCACGGCGGCCATCACGGTGTTGGCCCAGCCGTTGACCTCCATCGCCTTGTCGGACTGGGCGACGAACCCGGCCCGGTCGGTCACCGCGGCCCCGGCCAGCCCGCCCAGCCCGGCGGCCACCGCCGCCCGGTCGGCGCCCGGCGCGTCGGCGACCAGCACCTGGCTGTCGTACCCGGCGGTGACGTGCGCGGCCACCGCGGCCCGGGGCAGCAGCGCCTGGCCGACGCCGAGCCCGCGGTCGTACACCGCGACCACGGCGGGCCGGACGGCGGTGCCGTCGCCGAGCCAGAGCGGGACCCGGTCGCCGACCTCGGCGCCGAACGCCTCGGCCAGGGTGGAGCTCAGCGCCACGGTGTCGGGGGCGCGGCCGAGGTCGGCGAGCGCACCGCTGCGCACGCCCAGGTCGAGCACCTTCGGCAGCCGGGCCGGGTCGCCGTCGACGCCGAGCACGGGGGCGGAGCTCAGCTGGTCGCCGTTGCGGTAGACGACGCCGGTGCGCAGCACGCCGACGGCGGTGTCCACGCCGGGCACCCGGCCCGCCCGCTCGGCCGTCCCGGCGGGCAGGCCGGGGCCGGTGGCGCCGACCACGTGGTCGGCGGTGACGCCGGCCCGGACGTTCTCGCCGCTGGTGTGGCGCACGGTGCTCTGGATGATCAGCAGGGTGCCGCAGAAGGCGGTGACCAGGACGATCGGGGTGATCGCGGAGGCCAGGCGGCGGGCGTTGGCGCGGGTGTTGTCGGCGGCCAGCGAGCCGGGCGCGCCGCCGGCCCGCAGCGGGGCGCCGAGCACCGCGGCGGCGACCCGGGCCAGCCAGGGGCCGAGCAGGGCGACGGCCATCATGAAGCACATCACCACGCCGAGCGCGGTCTGGGCGGCCTTGGCGCCGTCCAGGGAGGTGGCGATGGCCGCGGCCGCGATGCCGCCGGCGGCGAAGACCAGTCCGAGGACGGTGCGCACCGCGCCCGGGCGGGGCGCTTCGACGGCGGCCTCGCCGAGCGCCTGGGCGGCCCGCATCCGGGACGGCCGGCGGGCGGCCAGGAACCCGGCGGTCAGCGCGGCGAGGGTGCAGGCGAGGACGGCGGCGAGCATCGGCAGCGGGCCGACGTCCAGGCGGACGTCCGCGGGGACGGCACCGCGCTCGACCAGCTGGTCGAACCACCAGCGGGCGAGGGCGATTCCGGGCAGGATGCCGAGCGCCGCGGCGAGCGGCGCGACCAGCATCGCCTCGGCGGCGATGGTGCGGCGGATCTGGCGCGGGGTGGCGCCGATGGCGCGCAGCAGGGCGAACTCGCGGGCGCGCTGGCCGGTGGCGAGGGCGACGGTGCTCATCACCACGAAGACCGCGGTCATGGTGGCGTAGCCGCCGAAGCTGCCGCCGAGGGCCATCAGCAGGGTGCGGGCTCCGCCGAGGTCGGGGTGCTCGACGGCGCCCCGGTCGTCCCCGGTGAGGACCTTGACGGCACCGGCTCCGGCAACGGCGTCGGCTCCCGCCTTGGCACCGGCGTCGCCGCCGACGGCCTGGCGGACCTGGGCGGCGAGCGCGGCGGTGGTCACGCCCGCGCGGGGCTGGACGGCGATGGCGTCGATCCGGCCGGGGTGGCCGGAGAGGCGGTCGGCTGTGGCGTCCGCGAACCAGGCGGTGGGTCCGGCCTGCTGGGCGGCGGCCAGGCCGGAGACCCGGTAGTCCGCGGTGCCGCCGGGCGCGGTGAGCGTGAGGTTCGCGCCGGGCGCGATGTGGGCGGCGCGCGCCGTGTCGGCGTCCAGCACCACCTCGTTCGCGCCGGGGGCCCGGCCCTCGACCAGGGTGTCGCCCGGCCCGGCGATGCCGAGCGCGGCGAAGCCCCGGCCGGTCAGGGCCGGCGCCCGGCCGGAGGCGGGCAGCGGGAAGGCGGTGTCCGGGCGGGCCGCCGCGACCCCGGGCAGCGCGGCCAGTCGGCCGGCCAGCGCGGCGTCCGTCCGGGCCCGCTCCGGGGTGGCCTCCTCCGTCGTCTCGGTGTCCGTGCCGACCTTCCGCTGGATCTTCACCGCCTGGTCGGCCGCGACCACCACCGGGGTGTCCGCGTACCGGGCCGGCTTGAGGCTCGCGGTCAGACCGGTCTGCAGCAGCACGCCGCAGGCCACCACCACGGCGGCGCCCAGCAGCAGGGCGACCAGGGTGCCCGCGAAGGACGCGGGCCGGAAGCGCACCGAGGAGCGCGCGAGTCCGTTCGTCATGCCGCGGCTCCCACCGGGCGGGCGGTCAGCGCGACCATCCGGTCCGCGACGATCTGCGGGCTCGGGTGCGGCAGGTCGTCGACGATCGCGCCGCCGGCCAGGAACAGCACCCGGTCGGCGAAGGAGGCCGCCACCGGGTCGTGGGTCACCATCACCACCGTCGCGCCGAGCGAGTCCACGGCCTGCCGCAGCAGGGCCAGCACCTCGTGCGCGGTGCGGGTGTCCAGCGCGCCGGTCGGCTCGTCGGCGAAGACCACGTCCGGGCGGGTGATCAGCGCGCGGGCGATCGCCACCCGCTGCTGCTGGCCGCCGGAGAGCTGGCCGGGCCGCCGCTTGGCGTGCTCGCCCAGGCCCACCCGGGCCAGCAGCTCCCGTGCCCGGGCCCGGTCCTGGCGCTCCCCGGCGAGGCGCTGCGGGAGCAGCACGTTCTGCTCGACGGTCAGCGAGGGCAGCAGGTTGAAGGCCTGGAAGACGAAGCCGATCCGGCTGCGGCGCAGCTTGGTCAGCCGGTTCTCGCTCAGCGCGGTGATGTCCTCGCCGCCGAGCCGGACCTGCCCGGAGTCCGGGCGGTCCAGGCCCGCCGCGCACTGGAGGAAGGTGGACTTGCCGGAGCCGGACGGGCCCATCACCGCGGTGAAGCTGCCGTGGGCGAGCGCCAGGTCGACCCCGCGCAGCGCGTGCACCGTCGCCTCGCCGCGGCCGTAGGTGCGGCGCACCCCGCGCAGCTCGATCGCGGGGGCCGCCTGCGGGGCCGGGGCGTACCCGCCGTGACCGTCGGCGCCGTAGCCCTCGCGGCCGTATCCGTCGGGGCCGTACCCCTCGGCAGCGTGGCCGCCGGGGCCGTACTGATCCGTCCCGAACTCGTCGGTCCTGCGGCGGTCTTGGCGGCGTGCCATGGGTGGGCCTTCCTTCGGTTCTGCGTCGCTCGTCGTCAACGTGCTCCAACCTAGGGACGACGGGCTCCGCGAACCATGCAGGCCACCGGCGGAACGGCGGTGGGGTTATCCCCCCACCGCTTCGGCGGGAATCCCCAGGTAAGCGGCGCGCAGGACGGCGAGCGCCGGGTGCGCGGGGTCGAAGGCGGTGCCGTCCACGGCCGCCAGCGGGCGCACCCCGACCCCCGCGTTCACCGCGAAGGCGGCGGTGAAGCGGTCCAGCCCGTCGGCGGGCAGCGGCTCGCGGGACTGCGGGCCCCGGTACGCGCCGGACAGCAGCGCCTCCGTCACCCCGGGCAGGCTCGGGCCCTGCGGCCAGACCAGCCGCTCCCCGGCCAGGAAGCCGACGTTCCAGGTCGCGCCCTCGACCACCAGGCCGTCCTCGCCGACCAGCAGCACGTCGTCGTAGCCCGCCAGTTGGGCCTGCCGACGGTGGTGCACCAGGCCGAACAGGCCGACGTGCTTCACCTCCGGCAGCTCCCGCCGGTACGCCGCGGTGCGGACCCGCAGCGGGGCGGGCTCGGCCGCCGCGGCCGGGCGGGTGGTCACCAGCAGGGCGGGCGCGGCCGGGGCGGCGGGGCGCTCCAGGCCGAGCGCCGGGTCGTACACCGTGACCCGGACGATCACCGGCGCACCGTCGGCGGGCAGCACCGCGCCGATCCGCTCCCGCACCGCCGCCCGGTCCAGCTCGGCGCCGAACAGCGCCCGGCAGTCCCGGACCAGCCGGTCCAGGTGCAGGGCCAGACCGCGCACCCGGCCCGCCTCGGCGCGCAGGGTGGTGAAGTGCCCGTAGTTGAGCAGCCCCAGCGCGGCCAGCCGCGCCGGGTCGGCGGGGGCGCCGTCGATCTCGATCTCAGCCATCCCCCGAGTCTGCCAGCTGCGGGGACCCGGGCCGCGGCGCGGAGCCCGGCAGCGCGGACCGCGGGGACACTGACTGCGGCGGGACGGACTCCGGCAACGCGCCCTCCGGCAACGCGCTCTCCGGCAGCGGCACCGGGCGGTACGGGCTCACCACCCGCCGGCCCGCCGCCCGGGCCACCCGCTCGAACTCCTCTATCCGGTACGCCAGGCCCTCTGGCTCCCCGGCATCCGACCAGCGCCACGCCTCCGCCCACCACTGCGGGCCGCGCACCAGCGGCCGGCCGGCCAGCGCCAGGTACAGGGCCAGCGTGGAACGGGCGTACTCGTGCACCCAGCCGTCGCAGCCCCGGTAGTCCGCCGTCTCGTCCAGCCGCAGCCAGCGGCCCTCCTGCCCGGCGGCCAGTATCGGCACCCAGCCGCGCAGCCGGTCGGCGACCAGCAGGAGCAGCCGGCCGTCCTCCTCCCGCACCCGGTGCAGGGGGAGTTGGGGCATCCGGGCGAAGGAGAGCGAGTGCTTCCAGCCCACCACCCACAGGCCCCGGCGCAGGTAGTAGCGGACCGCCGGCTGCCAGGTCCAGTGCGCCTCCAGCCGGAACCCCGGCAGGCCCTCGGCGGTGGCCGCCGCGTACACCTCGTCCAGCGCCGCGGCGGCCAGGCCCCGCCCGCGCGCGGCCGGGGTCACGTAGAGGGAGGAGACGGCGAGCTGGCTCGGGCCCTTGGTCCAGTTGTCCACGGCGACGGTGCCCACCACGGCGCCGTCGTCGTCCTGGATCCAGTAGCGCCGCCGGTACAGCTCACCGCCCGGCCACTCCCGCCCGCTCTCCCCCAGCCGCTCCCGCCAGGCGCGCTCCGCCGGCGGCGCCAGCCCGTCCGGGTCCACCAGCTCGCCCAGCCCGCCCTCCACCAGGGACGCCAAGTCCCAGAGCGCGAACCGCCGTTCGTCCCCCGGCCCGGCCGCCCGCAGCCGCGGCCCCGCCGCCAGCCGGTCCTGCGCCCGCTCCACCGCCGCATCCCACGACCTCACCACAGGGCGAGGATAGCGGCGCGGCGGGGACGATCAGTAATCCGGCCGCCACCGAATGTCAGTACGGGGAGCGGGAGGTGGCGCCGACCCCGCCCCGCCGCCGGGCCGGCCCCGAGGACGGCGCCCGCCGCCGGCGGCCGTCGGGGCGGGGTAGGGAAAACCCGACCACGAGACTCGACCTGGCCGTGATGACCCCGCCGAGCTGCGGCGATGCAATGAAGCGGTGACGAAACGGGCGTGGTGGTGGTGCGGCGGGTGGCTGGTCGCGGCGGGGTGGGCGGGGGCGTTCCCGGTGGTGTCCGGGCTCGGGCCGCACCGGAGTTGGGGGGCCTGGGCGGCCTGCGGGTACCTGCTGGCGGCGCTCGCCGTGGTGCTGGTGCGGCGGCGCGGACGTGAGGTCTCGGTGGCGGTCGCGGCCCTCGGGGCGGTGCTGATGCCACTGCTCCTGCTGGTCCTGGACGGGCGGGGGCAGAGCGAGGTCGGGGTGATCGAGCGCTCCGGGTCGCTGCTGCTGCACACCGGCACGCCGTACCTGGCCGAGCCGCGGACCGTCGAGGAGTACACCCCGTACCTCCCCGGGATGGCCCTGCTGGGTCTGCCGCGGGCGCTGCTGGACGGCACCCCGCTGGGCGGCTCGCCGCTGGGCGACGCCCGGCTGTGGTGCGCGGCGGTGTTCCTGGTCTGCGTGCTGCGGACGGTGCCCGCCGGGCGCCGGCTCGGCGCCGCCGCGCTCACCGCCTCGCCGGTGGTCGCGCTGCCGCTCTGCGTCAGCGGGGTGGACCTGCCGCTCACCGGCCTCTGCTGGCTCGCCCTGGTCCGCGCCGCCGAACGACGGCCGGTGGCGGCCGGGTTGGCGCTGGCCGCCGCCTGCGCGCTGAAGTGGACGGCCTGGCCGGCGCTGGCCGTGGTGGCGGCCCTGCTGGCGGCCACCGCCGGACGGCGCGCGGCGCTGCGCGGGGTAGCCGTCGCGGTGGGGGCGGCGGCGCTGGCGGTGCTGCCGGTGGCGCTGCGCGCGCCGGGGCCGCTGGTGGAGCAGGTGTTCGCCTTCCCCACCGGGCGCGGCGGCCTGCCGACGCCGGCCGCGAGCCCGCTGCCCGGGCGGCTGCTGGCCGACCTCGGCCCGGCCGGCTGGTGCGCCGCCGTCGGCCTGCTGCTGCTCGCCGGGCTCGCCGTCGGGGCGTCCCTGGCCGTCCGGCCGCCCCGCACCGCGCCCGCCGCGGTGCACCGGCTGGCCCTCGGGCTGACCGCGGCCTTCCTGCTGGCGCCCGCCGGACGGTTCGGCTACCTCGCGCTGCCGCTCGTCCTGGTCCTGCTCTCCCTCTCGTCCTCCGTCTCGCCCTCCCTCCCGTCCTCCGTTCCGCTCTCCCTCCCGTCCTCCGTTCCGCTCTCCGTTCCGAAAGGCCTGCCATGGGCACCACCCTCGTCGTCACCAACGACTTCCCGCCGCGCCAGGGCGGCATCGAAACCTTCGTCAAGGCCATGGCCGACCGCGTCCCCGGTCACGACGTCGTGGTCTACACCTCGGCCGAACCGGGTGCGGAGCACCACGACGCCGCTCTCCCCTACCCGGTGATCCGCGACCGCGCCCGCACCCTGCTGCCGACCCCGCGGGCCACCCGCCGGGCCGCCGAGATAGCCCGGGCGCACGGCTGCGACCGGGTCTGGTTCGGCGCCGCCGCGCCGCTCGCCGCGATGACGCCCGGCCTGCGGCGGCTGGCGCCCGGCATCCGCCGCACCGTCGCCACCACCCACGGCCACGAGATCTGGTGGGCCCGCACCCCGGGCGCCCGCGGCCTGCTGCGCCGGATCGGCCGCGGCACGGACGTGGTCACCTACCTCGGCGCCTACACCCGCGCCCGGATCGCGCCCGCGCTCGGACCGGACGCCCGGCTGGCGCGCCTGGTGCCGGGGGTCGACCCGGCGGTCTTCCGGCCGGCCTCCGAGGACTCCGTCGGGGAGGCGTCCGCCGCCCCGGTGGTCCTCTGCGTGGCGCGGCTGGTCCCGCGCAAGGGCCAGGACGTGCTGATCCGCGCGCTGCCCGCGATCCGCCGGGCCGTGCCCGGGACGACCCTGGTGCTGGTCGGCCGGGGCCCGGACGAGGACCGGCTGCGGGGCCTCGCCCTCCGCCTCGCCGAGCCGGGCAGCGTGGTGTTCACCGGCGGCCTCGACCACGCCGCGACGGCCGTCCACTACGCGGGGGCGGACGTCTTCGCGATGCCGTGCCGCACCCGCCGGCTGGGCCTGGAGGCCGAGGGCCTCGGCATCGTCTTCCTGGAGGCGGCCGCGGCCGGCCTCCCGGTGGTGGTCGGCCGCTCCGGCGGCGCCCCGGACACCGTCCTGGACGGCGTCACCGGCGCGGTCGTCGACGGCCGCGCGCCCGCCGAAGTGGCCGCCGCCCTGACCCGGATCCTGCTCGCCCCGCCCGCCGAGCGCGCCCGGATGGGGGCGGCGGGGCGGCGCTGGGCGGAGGAGCACTGGACCTGGGAGGCCTCGGCGCGGCGGCTCACCGAGCTGCTCGACCCCGCCGTGCCCCTGCCGGACCCGGCCGACCCGGCCACCGCGGTCGATCCGGCCGGTACGGTCACTCCGGCTGCCCCCGCAGGTGCCTGACCAGCCGGGCGATCGCGGGCGCCCCGCCGTTGGCGCCGACCGCCGTCACCCAGTTCCGCGCCTGGCCCGGCAGGTCCTCCCGGCTCGGGCAGGAGAAGCTGAACAGCCAGACGTGGGCGGACAGGTCGCGTTCCGGAAGTGCTCGCCACTCCTCGCCCCCGGCGGCCGTCAGCACGTCCTGGCAGGCCGCCAGCGCCTGGTCCCCGTCCCCGGCCCACTCCTGCCGCAGCCACAGCAGGAAGTTGGTCTGGGCCGTCGTGGTGTCGTCCCTGGTCGCCTCGCCCTTGAGCATCCGGTTGACGATCGCGCTCTGCGGTTCCCGTGTCCTCGCCATGCCGCCATCGTTCCGGCACCGCGGCCGCCCTGACAAGGGCGTCACTCAAAAGCCGTACGGAGCCCGCCGGTTCACTCCCCGCGCAGGTGGGCCAGCACCGCGAGGACCCGCCGGTTACCCTCCGTCGGGTCCAGGTCCAGCTTCATGAAGATGTTCCCGCAGTGCTTCACCACCGAGGCCTCGGTGATGCTCAACCGGCCTGCCACGGCCTGGTTGTTGAGGCCCTCGGCCATCAGCGCGAGCACCTCGCGCTCGCGCGGGGTGAGCCGGGCCAGCGGGCGGTCGGCGGACCGGCCGCGCAGCAGCACCCGGACCACCTCGGGGTCGATCAGCGTCTCCCCGTCGGCGACCCGCCGCAGCGCGTCCAGGAAGTCCGCGACGTCGCCGACCCGGTCCTTCAACAGGTAGCCCAGACCGGCCGGTTGGGCGCCGGCCGCGGCGAGCAGCCGGGTCGCGTACGGGGTGGCCACGTACTGGGAGAGGACCAGGACGGGCAGGCCCGGGTGGCGCTCGCGCAGGGCGAGGGCGGCGCGCAGGCCCTCGTCGGTGTGGTCGGGGGGCATCCGGACGTCGGTGACCACGATGTCCGGCCGCTCGGCGTCGACGGCCGCGGCCAGCGCCTCCGCGTCGCCGACGGCGGCGGTCACCCGGTGGCCGCCGAGGGTGAGGAGTTCGACCAGTCCGGCGCGCAGCAGCACCGCGTCCTCGGCGATCACGACCCGGAGCACGGGACCTCCAGCCGCAGCGTCGTCGGGCCGCCCGTCGGGCTCGTCACCATCAACCGTCCTCTCAGCAGTGCCACCCGGTCGGCGAGTCCCGCCAGCCCGGCCCCGGCGGCCGGGTCCGCCCCGCCCCGGCCGTCGTCGGTCACCTGGACGACCAGCCGGCCGCCCGCGAGCCGCCCGTGGACGGTGATCGCGGTGGCGCCGCTGTGCTTGGCGGCGTTGGTGAGCGCCTCGGTGACGGTGAAGTAGGCGGTGGTCTCCACCGGGGCGGGCAGCCGCTCCGGGAGCTCGATGTCGGTGGCCACCGGGATCGGGTGGCGCTGCGCGACCTCGTCGACGGCGGCGGCGAGCCCGTGGTCGGTGAGCACCTGCGGGTGGATGCCGCGCACCAGCCCGCGCAGCTGCTCCAGCGCCTGCCGGGCCTCGCCGCGCGCCCGGGTGACGAGCTCCGCCGCCCGGCCGTCCCGGTCGCGCAGCTCGTACTCGGCGAGCCCGAGGGTCATGCTGAGCGCGACCAGCTGCTGCTGCGCGCCGTCGTGCAGGTCGCGCTCGATCCGGCGCCGCTCGGCCTCGAAGGCGTCGGCCAACCGGGCCCGGGAGCGGGTGAGTTCGAGCACCTGGTGGCCGAGGTCGTCCTCCCGGGGTCCGAGCAGGAAGCGGGCCAGCGCGACCTCGGCCCGGACCAGCAGCGCTCCGGCGTACGCGCAGAGCAGCAGACCGGCCAGTCCGGCGGCGGTGAACGGCAGGGCGGCGAACGGCCCGGCGACGGCGCGCCCGGGGACGAGCATCACGGTCTCCGGGGCGAGCGCCCAGACCACCAGCGGGGAGACCGTGAACGCGCCGGAGATCACCAGCAGCGCGGTGAAGCCCAGCGAGGCGGCGGCCAGCACGGTCGAGGTGAGCCCGGCGTGGGCGAGTTCGCGCCAGGTGGCCCGCTCGCGCAGCCGGGTGCGGACGCGGGCCCGGCGGCCGGCCCCGGGCAGACTGCGGTGCGGGTCGGGCGGCGGGACCGGCTCGACCAGCCGCAGCCGCCACCGGGCCACACCGGCGGCGGGGATGCCCGCGAGCGCCAGGGCGAGCAGCACCGGCAGTCCGACGCCGACCACCGACAGGCCCGCACCGACCACCAGCAGCACCGCGAGGACCACCAGCAGCACCGGCCCGAACAGCGCCCCGCCGAGCAGGTACGCCCAGCAGCGCGGCACCCAGCGGGTGAACGGGAAGCGCAGCGGGTGCGCCCGCAGCGCCTCACGGACGGACGTCGGCCGCCGCTCCCCGTCCGTCACCGACCCCTCGTTCACCCGGTCCACCCTAACCGACCGGCTGACGGTCCTTCGGGGCCCGGGCTCGGGCCGCGCGCGGCCTGGTCAGCGCGACGGCGGCGACCACCAGCGCGCCGCCGGCCAGGGCGTTCCAGCCGACCGGCTCGGCGAGGAAGGCCGCGCCGAGCGCGGTGGACCACAGCGGCGTCACGTACGTCACAGCCGAGGCCACCGTCGTCCCGGCGCCGCGGACCAGCGCCAGGTTGAGCAGGTAGGCCACGCCCGTGCCGAGCGCGCCGAGCACCAGCAGCGCGCCGGCCGCGGCGGCGCCCGGCCAGCGCGGAAGGCCCGCGGCGAAAGGCGCCACCAGGGCCAACTCCACCGTGGCGCAGGTGATCTGGAGTGTGGAGAGGGTGGTCACCGACTCCGGGCGGCCGGACAGGAAGCGGCGCAGGTAGGCGAAGCCCGCGCCGTAGCAGCAGGCGGCGGCCAGACAGGCCAGCGCACCGGCGGTCGCACCGGCGCCCAGGCCGCGCCAGACCCCGAGCACGGTGAGCACGCCGACGAAGCCGAGTCCGAGACCGGCCAGCCGGCGGCCGCCCGGGCGGCGCTCCTCGGGGACGGTCAGCACCGCGAACAGCAGGGTGAACAGCGGGGTGGTCGCGTTCATCACCCCGGCGAGCACCGAGCTGACCCTGGTCTCCCCGAAGGAGAAGAGGGTGAACGGCACGCTGTTGAGCAGCACCGCGACCATCGCCGAGTGCCCCCACAGCGCCCGGTCGCGCGGGGCCCGCTCGCCGCGCAGCAGCAGCACCGCCCACAGCGTGGTGGCGCCGAGCAGGCAGCGCCACAGCGCCACCCACAGCGGCGGCATGCCCGCCTCGACCGCCACCTTGATCAGGGCGAAGCTCGCGCCCCAGATCGCCGACAGTGCCACGAAGCCCGGCAACCAGCGCCTCACCCCGACCACCTCCGTCCTCCCGTCGCGTCTTCTGGACAGAGCGTGGCCCGGCGGCGCAGCATGAGTCCAACAAGTGGCAGTGCACTCGTGATGAGGAAGTCTCATGACCCCGGACGTCAACCTGGCCCAGCTCAGGGCACTGGTCGCGGTCGCCGACACCGGCGGCTTCAGCGCGGCCGCCGACGAGCTCGGCATCAGCCAGTCCGCGGTCTCGCACGCCGTCGCCGCGCTGGAGCGCAGCCTCGGCGCGCCCGTGCTGTGGCGCGGCAGCCCGTGCCGGCCCACCCCGCTGGGCGAGCAGGTCCTGCCGCACGCCCGGACCGCCGTCGCCTCGGCCGCCGCCGTCCGCGCGATCGCCACCCGGCACTCCGGCGGCCCGACCGGCACCGTACGGCTGGCGGCGCCGACCACCGTCTGCCAGGCGCTGCTGCCCGGGCTGCTCAAGGACTGGCGGGCGGCCTACCCGCAGGTGACCGTCCGGGTCTTCGAGGGCGAGGACGACGAGCTGGCGGCCTGGCTGGAGGCGGGCACGGTGGACGCCGCTGTCCTGGTGGACGCCGGGCCGCTGCCGCCCGGGGCGGTCTCGCTCGGCGCCGACTCGATGCACGCGCTGCTCCGCCGCGACCACCCGCTCGCCGGTCAACCGACCGTCCACGTGGCCGAGTTGGAGGACGACGACTTCCTGCTCTCGGAGGGCGGCTGCGAGCGCCACATCCGCGAGGCCTACCGGCGGGCCGGCACCCGCTTCACGCCCCGGCACCGGATCCGCGACCTGAACAGCCTGATCGGCATGGTGCACGCGGGCGTCGGGGTCTCGGTGATGCCCGCGCTGGCGCTGACCATGCTCCCGGCCGACTGCGTGCTGGTCCCGATCCGGCCCGCCGTCCACCGGACGCTGTCGCTGACCGGGCCGACCGGCCGCCCGTGGTCCCCGGCGGTCGGCTCGCTGCTGGCGGGGATGGCGCCGGGAGTGGCGGCCGGGGCGGCGGCCGGCGTTCCGTCCCGGTGAGCCGGCTCCAGGGCCCGTCGGCCGACCGGTGCGCCTTGACCTCTTTGGGGTTGACCGCCCTTCCCTGACAGGTCTATACCAGTGAGGACCTTCGGCAACCACCCGCCGCCGACGGCCCGTTCGGCCGCCACGCCACCCCCGCACCCGGCGTGAGCAGGCCCGCCTTCCCCACTGCCGTGTCCTGGAAAGGCTTCCGATGGAACGCGCTCTTCCCCCACAGCACACCGCACGTCCCCCCTTCAGGCGCCGCGCCGTACTCGCCGTGGCCGCCGCGCTCGGCCTGGTCGCCGGCGGCGTCGCCGCCCTGGCCGGCTCCGGCTCCGCCGCCGCGGACACCACCGGCACCACCGGCACCGGGGCCGCCGGAGGGCTCGGCAGCAACTGGTACGCCTCGGCGCCGTACCTGATGCCCGAGGACAACAGCCCGCCGGACGCCGCCGCCGTCATGGACGCCACCGGCCAGAAGGCCTTCCAGCTGGCGTTCATCCTGGCCCAGGGCAGCAGCTGTTCGCCCGCCTGGGGCGGCACCTCCCCGATCGACACCGACACCACCATGCCGAGCGTCATCCAGACCGTCCGCGGCAAGGGCGGGGACGTCTCGGTGTCGGTCGGCGGGTACGGCGGCACCAAGCTGGGCCAGGTCTGCGGCACCCCCGAGGCGACCGCCGCCGGGTACCAGAAGGTGATCACCAAGTACGGCCTCAAGGCGATCGACTTCGACCTGGAGGAGCCGGAGTACGAGAACACCGCGGCCATCCACAACGAGATCGGCGCGGCGCGGATCCTCCAGCAGAACAACCCCGGCCTGTACGTCTCGATCACCACCGCCGGCACCAACGCGGGCACCGGCTGGTTCGGCACCCAGATGCTCAACGAGGCCAAGTCGCAGGGCTTCACGCCCGACAACTACTCGATCATGCCGTTCGACGGCGGCTTCAGCGGCGCCGCGGCGCAGACCGACGCGCTGGTGAAGTTCAACCAGATCCTGCAGACCACCTTCGGCTGGAACGAGGCCACCGCCTACGCCCACGAGGGCGTGTCGATGATGAACGGCCGCACCGACGCCGCCGAGTACTTCCACCAGTCCGACTTCCAGACCGTGCTGGACTTCGCCACCGCGCACGGCCTGGCCCGGTACACCTACTGGTCGGTCAACCGGGACCGCCAGTGCGCGGGCAACGTCGACCCGGGGCTGTCCGGCTCCTGCTCCAGCGTGGTGCAGAACGACTGGGACTTCACCAGGTTCACGGTGAAGTTCGCCGGGGCGACCCCGCCCACCACGCCGCCCACCACCCCGCCCACCACCCCGCCGACGACTCCCCCGACCACGCCGCCGACCACCCCGGGCAGCTGCGCCGCCCCGGCATGGAGCGCGAGCACCACGTACAACGGCGGCGCCAAGGTCTCGTACAACGGGCACGCCTACCACGCCAAGTGGTGGACGCTGAACGAGGTGCCGAGCACCAGTGGCCAGTGGGGCGTCTGGGCCGACGACGGGCCCTGCTGACGGCCGTACCGGCGACCACCAGCGGGGGGGGGGGGGGGCCCAACCCCCCCCCCCCCCCCCCCCGCCACCCCCCCCCCCCCCCCCCCCCCCCCCACCCCCCCCCCCCCCCCCCCCCCCCCCCCCCCCCCCCCCCCCCCCCCCCCCGCA